>NZ_JACEFC010000123.1 GCF_014180715.1 Nocardioides stalactiti
CGACCCCGGTGACCCGGAGCAACAATTCCGACGGCCTGCTCGGCCACCGCTACGGCTACCTGTCGGCGGCCGCGATCCAGGACCCGACGGTGGTCGCCTGCGACGAGGACCTCGACGCCGAGCCCGACTGCGGCGCCATGCTCGAGCAGTGGCCCGACGCCGACGCCGCGGCCGCCCGGAGCGGCGTCCTCCTCGGCCTCTACCGCGACGGTCCCCTCACCGGGTCCGAGCACCACTACCTGCGCGGAGGCCTGCTCCTCCGGGTGTGGGGCGGACTGTCGGAGAGCCGGGTCGCGGAGTACGCCGCGGCGTTCGCGGAGAGAACCGAGAAATAGTTCGCGAAACGGCGTAAGGATCCGGACTCGCCGTACGTCTGTGGGACGGGACCGTTCGCCGCCCAGCCCCACACTCGGGGGCGAGCCCGGTCCCACAGGCTGCACCCCTCCCGTCGCCCCCACCCCAGCGATCGCGGCGGGAGGGGTGCTTCCGCCTGAGGCAGCCGACCTGAGGCAGCCGACCCACGGTCAGTCCGCGACGAAGGCGGTCGACGCCGGGCGGTCCCCGCCGACGAGCGTGATCGTCCCGTCGACGCGGGCGGCCGGGTCGGCGAAGGCAACCTGGATGGTGAGGGTGAAGGCGTCGCCGTCGGGACGGCTGACGGTGCAGCGCGCGTCGAGCGTGCCGGCGGACGTCGTCAGCGCCGGACAGGTCGATCGGCCCCCCGAGACGACCTCCACCCGCGCCACGTTGGAGAGCCGGAGGTCGATCGACGGGGTACCTCCAGGCTCGACGGTGACCGTGATGCTCGCCGCCCGTGCCTGGTCGCTGCCGCCGACCGACACCCGGGCCGGCGACACCGACGCCGACGGCCCGCTCGGCGCGGACGTCTGCGGGGCCGGACTGGTCGGTGGGGTCGACGGCTCCGCGGTCGGGATCGCCGTGACCGGCGCAGTCGAGGTCGTGGACGGCGCGCCGGACGGCATCGGCGTGGGCGACGGCGAGGGCGAGGGCCGCACGGTCGGCGCCGCGACGACGGTGCGGCTGACCTGCGAGGGGGCCGGCGACGAGACGCCGGGGGGCGGCACCGCGGGCGGGTCGGACGGCGTACCGGTCACCAGCGCAGCGGTCACCAGCACCGTGCCGGTGGTGGCGGCCGCGCCCCCGAGCGCCTTGGCGAGCACGGTGCCAGACTTCGCCCCGCCGGCCAGGCCCTTGGCCGCCACTCCCCACGCGGGCAGCGCGGGGACGAGGACCGGGGTCAGCAGGCTCCCCAGGTTCTCGTTGATCCGGGTGAGGTCGTCGATCGCCTCTTCGCACCAGCGGCAGCCCGCCGCCAGGTGGGCGGTGACCCGGCGGCGGGAGCGGGCACCGATCTGGCCGCGGACGTAGCCCGGCAGCAGCGCCGCCATCTCACGGCACTCCGGGTCGAGGGAGGCGTCGACGTGCTCCGCCAGGTAGGCCTGGCGCAGGCCCTCGCGGGCCCGGAAGGAGAGGACACCGACCGCGTTGACGCTCGTACCGAGCCGCTCGGCGACCTGGGCATGCGTCTCCCCCAGGACGATCGTGTACCAGAGGACGGTGCGCCAGGCCGGGCTCAGGCGGGCGAACGCCCGCCGGACCGGGTCGGCCCCGATCGTCGCGAGGGCGGCGTCCTCGGTGTCCCCGAACGCCGTCTCGTCGCCGGGGTCCTCGACGGGCAGCTCGGCCACCCGCTTGCGCTGCGTGTCGACGTGGACGTTCTTCACGGCGGACAGCAGGTAGGAACGGAAGTTGTCGTCCGGCCCGCTGCCGCTGAGCAACGCCCGGTAGACCCGGGAGAACGCCTCGGCGGCCCGGTCGTCGGCGCTCGCCGACCCGGCCAGCCGTTGCGCGAATCGCACAGCAGAGGGGTAGTGCCGCCGGAACAGCTCGTCGACGGCATTGATGTCACGGTCACGCGCAGCAGTCAGCAGCTCTGCGTCGGTCAGGTTGTCGAGTTCCCACACACCCCGTAGACGTGAGAACGCCCCGGATCCTTACGCCACTTCTGGACCCAATTATCTAGAACGTGTTCTACTGGCCGTCGTGACCGTGACCCACGACATCCTCGGCGAGACCGTGACCATGCCCGTCGACGTCCGCGACGGCTCCAGCGCGACCGCGATCTTCGACGTCGACCTCGAGGCTGCCCGGGCCCTCGCGCCGCAGGGCTTCGAGGTCGTCGAGACCGCTCCGGGCCGCGCCCAGTTCGCGCTGGCGCTCATCGACTACCGCGACAACGACCTCGGCTCCTACCTCGAGGTCGGCACCATCCTCTTCGTCCGTCCCGAGGGCGGCGGCGAGGACGGCACCTTCATCACCCACCTCCCGGTGACCGAGGAGTTCACCTGCGTCGCCGGCAACCGGATCTGGGGCTTCCCCAAGTCGGTCGAGAGCATCGAGGCGACCACCACCGACACCACCAGCCGCTGGGTGCTGACGATGGACGGCGAGCTCGTCATCGACATCACGGTCCCGCGCGGCGGCACCGACGAGATGCCGCCGATGCCGCTGGCGTCGTACACCCTCATCGACGGACGTCCGCACGTCACGCGGTTCACCCAGGGCGGCGCCGGCAGCGGCGTCCACGTCGGGGTCCCGGTCGCCCTGACGCTCGGGTCGCACCCGATCGCCAAGGAGCTGGCGTCCCTCAACCTCTCTCCGGAGTCCGTCCTGCTGACCACCTGGACCGAGCACCTGCAGGCACGGTTCGAGGAGCCGGCCGCCCTGTAGTCGGGCACTCGCCGGCACCGCTCGGTGCCGCCAGATGGCTGAGACGCTCTCTCATACGACAGACTCACCCCGGACGTGTTGGCGGACACCCGGTCCAGCTCCCGGACCGACCCCCTCACCACTCAGAAGGGAGCCCCCCATGGGCGACTGGATCCCGCTGCTCGTGCGGCGCGAGGACTATCCCGAGCTGGCGTCGTTGGTCGCCGAGCGCGAAGCCGTACGACCGGACGGGCCCGCGGGCTCGGTCGGCACGACCGCCGCTGCCCCCACCGCAGCGGCGGCCCTCGCCGCGGCGCTGGCACCGGAGGCCGCGCGGGCTCCCGTGGCTCCGGCGCTCACCCCTGAGGAGATCGCCGAGGCCGCCCAGCTCGCGAAGCACCAGAGCTGGGACATCGCCGAGCTCGAGCGGCTCGCGACGTCGCCCGTCCTGACCGCGCACCGCTGGAAGGCCGCGATCGACGTGTGCGCGAGCCAGCCCGGCGCGTTCGTCCCCACCGAGCGGCTCGCCGAGCTCATCGGCGTGAAGCCCGAAGAGTGGAACGACGCGGAGAACGGCATGCGCCGCCACCTGCTCGCCCACTACCCCGACGCCCCCGGCTGGCCCCTCGTCGCCGCCCGCGGCGCCGACCTGGGCCGCGACGACGACCAGCTCTGGTGGGCCATCACCGAGTCCCAGGCGACCCGCTGGACCGCCATCCGCGACGAGCAGCCCCAGGCCCGCCGCCCCCGCGCCCCTCTCCCCCAGCCACTGCCGAGCTGACTCCGGGGACCGGCTCGAAAGGCCCTCGATGCGCACAACCGCGGTGGCCGTCGGCGTCATGATGGCCAGCCTGCTCCTCGCCGCTCCGACGGCCGGGGCGGATCCCTACTCGCCCCACGTCAACACCGACTGCCGCCTCGTCGTCGACGCGCAGGTGAGCAGGGGTGACCGTTTCGACGCGCGGGCGCTCGTCGACGCCAACGCTCCGTTCGACGTGTTCGGTCGAGTGACCTTCCGGATCACTCGCGACCCGGGCGACGACCGCCGCGTCGTGTGGGAACGGACGGTGCTGTATCGCGCATCGGCTGCCCACGTGCGCGGACCGGTCCTCTCGAAGCGGGGGCGGTACGAGGCATCCGTGAGGTTCCGCGCCACCACCCCCACGGTGGGGGGATGCGCTGCCGCGGAGGACCTGGAGGTCGGCGGGCGCGGGCTCGGCGAGGGCGACCAGCCCGGGGACGGGGAGACGACAGTGCCCGCCGAGTCGGCGACCGGGTCCCTCGACCCCACCGCGTCGTCCCGCGCTCCCGACGGCGGAGGCGGAGCCGGGGGGTCGAGTGACGACGACGCGTCGCCCGACGACTCGGACGACGACGACGGCTCGTGGCCGGTGTGGCTGATCCTCCTCATCGCGGGCATCCTCGGCGGTGGCGGCGCAGTCGCGGCTGCGCGGCGCGACTGAGAGCCATCCTGGCGACCGGCCCGGGCGACCGCAGCCGCCGACCCGGAGGCCCGAAGTGAGAAGCGAGAAGCCCCGTCCAGCGTGCTGGACGGGGCTTCTGTGGCGGTGGCGGTGGGATTTGAACCCACGGTGGGTTTGACCCCACACATCATTTCGAGTGATGCACCTTCGGCCGCTCGGACACGCCACCGCGGGAGAGATTACCGGAGCGGCACCACGCGGTTGAAATCGGCCGACACCCCCACGGGAGCGCCCAGTGCAACGTGGTTGCAACGTCGCCGGGGAGACGGTCGTCACATCGAAGGGATGCAAGTAGGTGGGACCGCGATGTCTACTGGACTCATGACCGACGACCCGGACCTGCGGGCAGCGCTGGCCCCGATGCGGGCCGAGGTGGTCGCCTCCTGGGAGCGCTCCGCCGCAGCGGGCGTCGAGGTGGAGCGTGAGGACGTGCCCATCGCGCTCGACTCCGCCGACCTGCGCGGGCAACGCGAGGCCCATCCGTTGTCACGGGTCTTCCCGCTCCTCGACGACGTCCTCGGCCGCGAGGTCACCGCGTGCGGCGCGGTCATGGCGCTCGCCGACGCGGAAGGCAACCTGCTCTGGGTGTGCGGCTCGTCGGACACGTTGCGCCAGGCGGAGCGGATCGGCTTCGTCGAGGGCAGCAACTGGGACGAGCGGCTCGCCGGCACCAACGCGCCCGGCATCGTCCTCGCCACCGGCCGCGAGGCCACCGTCACCCGCGAGGAGCACTTCCGCTCCAGCGTCCGGCCGTGGAGCTGCGCAGCGACCCCCATCCACGACCCCGGCACCAGCCAGCTCCTCGGCGTGCTCGACGTCACGGGCGGCGACGAGGTCGTCGTACCGCAGACGATGGCGATGGTGCGCGCCGCCGCCCGGCTGGCCGAGGCAGAGCTCGCCCGCCACCTGCCCCGCCCCGACGTCCCCCCTGCCGCCTCCGGCCTCCAGGTCGTCCTCGAGCTGCTCGGTCGCAACGAGGCGCTCGTCAACGTCGCCGACGGGCGCAGCCGGCTCGGCCAGTTCCGGTTGTCACGTCGCCACAGCGAGATCGTCGCCCTCCTCGCAGCCGCACCGCGCGGCCTCTCCGGTGACGAGCTCGCCGTCCTGCTCTACGAGGAGGACGGCGGATCCTCGACCCTGCGCGCCGAGCTCAACCGGTTGCGCGGCCTGCTCGGCGAGGAGCTGCTCGCGTCCCGCCCCTACCGCCTGACCGCGCCGGTGACCGGAGACTGGCTGGCCGTCGGCGCCCAGCTCGCGGCCGGCGACCTTCGCGCCGCGATGCGGGGGTACGGCGGACCGGTGCTGCCGCGCTCCACCGCCCCCGGCGTCGTCCGGCTCCGTGACGAGCTGGAGCAGTCGCTGCGCCACGCTCTGCTGCGCTCGGGGGCCCCGGACCTGATGTCGGCCTGGACCCGCTCGGGCTGGGGGCGCGACGACTACGAGATGTGGTCCGCGCAGCAGGCCGTCGTCCCGGCCAGCTCTCCGATCCGGGCGCTCGTCGACGGTCAGATCGCCCGTCTCGACCGCGAGCTCGGCTGACCGTCCGCCCTGCCGCGACCGACGCAACGTCGAGGCAACGTGGCGGCTCCTAGCGTGTGAGCGCCGTCACAACCGAGTGACGGACCGACCGACATCTGGAGCACCACATGACCGTCTATGCAGCACCCGGACAGCCGGACTCGCTCGTCACCGTCGACAGCCGCTACGGCCACTACATCGGCGGCCAATGGGTCGCGCCGGCCAAGGGCGAGTACTTCGAGAACATCTCGCCGGTCAACGGCAAGCCGTTCACCGAGATCGCCCGCGGCACCGCCGAGGACATCGAGGCCGCCCTCGACGCCGCCCACGCCGCCTTCCCGTCGTGGGGCAAGACCTCGACCACCGAGCGCGCCAACATCCTCAACCGGATCGCCGACCGGATGGAGGAGAACCTCCCCTCGCTCGCCGTCGCCGAGACCTGGGAGAACGGCAAGCCGGTCCGCGAGACCCTCGCCGCCGACCTGCCCCTGGCCGTCGACCACTTCCGTTACTTCGCCGGCGCGCTGCGGGCCCAGGAGGGCTCCATCGGCGAGATCGACGCCAACACGATGGCCTACCACTTCCACGAGCCGCTGGGCGTCGTCGGTCAGATCATCCCGTGGAACTTCCCGATCCTGATGGCCGTCTGGAAGCTCGCCCCCGCGCTCGCCGCCGGCAACTGCATCGTGCTCAAGCCGGCCGAGCAGACCCCGTGGTCGATCCTCAAGCTCATCGAGCTGGTCGGCGACCTGCTGCCGGACGGCGTGCTCAACATCGTCAACGGGTTCGGCGTCGAGGCGGGCAAACCGCTGGCATCGTCGTCGCGGGTCGCCAAGGTCGCCTTCACCGGCGAGACCACCACGGGCCGCCTGATCATGCAGTACGCCAGCCAGAACATCATCCCGGTGACGCTCGAGCTCGGCGGCAAGAGCCCCAACATCTTCTTCGAGTCCGTCGCCGACCAGCGCGACGCCTTCTACGACAAGGCGCTCGAGGGCTTCGCGATGTTCGCGCTCAACCAGGGCGAGGTCTGCACCTGCCCGAGCCGGGCGCTGGTGCAGCGCAGCATCTACACCGACTTCGTCCACGACGCGGTCGCTCGGGTCGAGAAGATCACGCAGGGCAACCCGCTCGACGACACGACGATGATCGGCGCGCAGGCCTCCAACGACCAGCTCCAGAAGATCCTGTCCTACATCGACATCGGTACCCAGGAGGGCGCCAAGCTCCTCACCGGCGGTGAGCGCAACATCCTCGACGGCGACCTGGCCGAGGGCTACTACGTCACCCCGACGATCTTCGAGGGCGACAACTCGATGCGGATCTTCCAGGAGGAGATCTTCGGACCGGTCGTCTCGCTGACCGGCTTCGACGACGAGGCCGACGCCCTCAAGATCGCCAACGACACGCTGTACGGCCTCGGCGCCGGCGTGTGGTCGCGCGACGGGTCCCAGGCCTTCCGCGCGGGCCGGGAGATCCAGGCCGGTCGCGTCTGGACCAACTGCTACCACGCCTACCCCGCGCACGCGGCGTTCGGCGGCTACAAGCAGTCCGGCATCGGCCGCGAGAACCACAAGATGATGCTCGACCACTACCAGCAGACCAAGAACCTGTTGGTGTCGTACGACGACAACGCGCTCGGCTTCTTCTGATGGACGAGCGAGCCGACGTCCCCACCGTCGCTCGCGTAGCGGTCACCGACGAGGCGGCGGAGCTGCTCCGCCGTCTCGTCGGGGCCAACGGACCGGTGATGTTCCACCAGTCCGGCGGCTGCTGCGACGGGTCCTCCCCGATGTGCTTCCCGGACGGCGACTTCCTGCTGGGGGAGGCGGACGTCCACCTGGGTGACCTGGACATCGGGATGGACCGGTCGGTGCCGGTGTGGATGTCGCGCTCCCAGTTCGAGTACTGGTCGCACACCCACCTCACCATCGACGTCGTCCCCGGCCGTGGTGCCGGCTTCAGCCTCGAGGCGCCGTACGGCGTCCGCTTCCTCATCCGCTCGCGGTTGTTCTCCGACGCGGAGGCGGCGGCGCTGGCCGCGCTGTAACACGCCGCCAGGCCATCAACGCCGGCCGGCGAAGAACGACGCGAGCAGTGCGCTCGACTCGTCGGCGAGCACCCCGGCCACCACCTCGGGGCGGTGGTTGAGGCGCCGGTCGCGGACGACGTCCCACAGCGACCCGACGGCCCCGGCCTTGGCGTCCCACGCGCCGAAGACGACCCGGTCGACCCGGGACTGCACAGCGGCGCCGGCACACATCGTGCACGGCTCGAGCGTCACGACCAGGGTGCAGCCCTCGAGGCGCCAGTCGTCGGTACGACGGGCGTACGCAGCGGCACGGAGGGCGACGATCTCGGCGTGACCGACCGGGTCGACGTCCTGCTCGCGGACGTTACGCCCTTCACCGATGATCCTCAGGTCCGCATCGACCACGACGGCGCCGATCGGGATGTCGCCCAGGTCGCCGGCATCGCGTGCGTGGGCCAGCGCCGCGAGCATCGGCCCGCGCCACTTGTCGAGTGAGCTCACGCCGACGTGAGCCCCACCGCGTCGTCGAAGAGCTCGCCGAACCCGAGGCGTCGGGCGACGTCGGAGAGCATCTCGTCGGGATAGAGGTCGACGTCGTCGAGCAGAGCTGCGAGGTCCATCGCGTGCAGCCCGAGGTCGCCGAGCAGGTCGAGGTCCCCGGCGGCCTCCGGCTCGTCCTCGTCCTCGGGCATCGGCAGGTGGAGGAACTCCACCGCCGACGCGGCGAGCTCCCACTCGTCGGCTGCGGTGATGTCGGACAGCAGCACCCGGGTCTGCTGGCCGGCCACACGGACGACGACGAAGAAGTCCTCGTCGATCGCCACCAGACCGACGGCACCGTGGTCGCCAGGGAAGCGCCGGAGCGCCGCGGCCAGCGTCTCCACGTCGTCGACGTGGTCGTGGGTGAGCTCGGCGACCTGCCAGACGCCTTCCTCACGGTAGGCGGCCAGGGCGAAGTCGACAGCATCCGGTGCGGTCACGCGTCCAGAGTGACACCTGGCAGCGGTTCAGGCCAGAGGGTTTGCAGGTCTACGCGGTTAACCCTGCCAGCGCCTAGGGTTTCGGCATGCGCACCCTCGTCGTCGACCACCCGCTCGTCGCCCACAAGCTCACGGTCCTCCGCGACCAGACGACCGACTCCCCGACGTTCCGCAACCTGGCCGACGAGCTGGTCACCCTGCTGGCCTACGAGGCCACCCGCGACGTGCGGGTCGAGGCGTCCGAGATCGTGACCCCGGTCGCCCCGACGACGGGCGTCAAGCTCGCCTCGCCGCGACCGCTGGTCGTCCCGATCCTGCGCGCGGGCCTCGGCATGCTCGACGGGATGATGCGGCTGCTGCCGACGGCCGAGGTCGGCTTCCTCGGCATGGTGCGCAACGAGGAGACGCTGGAGGCGTCGACGTACGCCGAGCGGCTGCCCGACGACCTGAGCGGACGCCAGTGCTACGTCCTCGACCCGATGCTCGCGACCGGCGGCACCCTCGCCGCCGCCATCCGCTTCCTCACCGACCGCGGGGCCGACCACATCACCGCCGTCTGCCTGCTCGCCGCCCCCGAGGGCTGCGCCCGCCTCGAGGAGCTGCTGACCGGGCTCGACGTCCCCGTCACCGTCGTCACGGCCGCGATGGACGAGCGCCTCAACGACAAGGGCTACATCGTCCCGGGCCTCGGCGACGCGGGTGACCGCCTCTACGGCGTGGTCGGCTGAGGGTCGGCTGAGGGTCGAGGGAGGGCCGGCCAGCGGTCGGTCGGCGGTCGGCCGGCGGTCGGCTAGCACCAAGCAGGCGTGGCCTGCATCACGGTCCAGATCCCCCATTCGCCTGCTGGACGGACAAGAATCCTCCGGTGGTCCCGCGCACGGGTAGTTTGACGTGCGCTGGACCCCCGGAACCCAGCCAGAAGCGAGGCAGTGATGCGCATCGGTATCCCACGCGAGTCGAAGGCCGGCGAGACCCTCGTCGCCGCGACCGCGAAGACAGCGACCCAGCTCCAAGGGCTCGGCTACGACGTGGTCGTCGAGTCGGGCGCCGGTGCGCTGGCCGACCAGGCGGACGAGGCGTTCGCCGACGCGGGTGTGACGGTCGGTTCGGCCGATGACGTCTGGTCCTCCGACATCGTCGTGAAGATCAACGCGCCCAGTGCCGACGAGATCGGCCGGCTGCGGGCGGGCGCGACGATCATCTCGATGATGGCGCCCGCGCGGAGCCCCGAGCTGGTCGAGCAGCTGGCGGCCCAGGGCGTGACCGCGCTCGCGATGGACGCCGTCCCGCGGATCTCGCGCGCGCAGTCGATGGACGTGCTGTCCTCGATGGCCAACGTCGCGGGCTACCGCGCCGTGGTCGAGGCGGCCCACGAGTTCGGCCGGATGTTCACCGGCCAGGTCACCGCGGCCGGCAAGATGCCGCCGGCCCGCGTGTTCGTCATCGGCGGCGGTGTCGCCGGCCTCGCCGCGATCGGCGCAGCAGCGGCGATGGGTGCCGTGGTGCGCGCGTTCGACGTACGTCCCGAGGTGGCCGAGCAGGTCGAGTCCCTCGGCGGCACGTTCGTCGAGGTCGACTTCGAGTCCGAGGTCTCCACCGACGGCTACGCCAAGGAGATGACGGCCGAGCAGGAGGCCGCGACCGCGGCGATGTACGACGAGGAGGCGCGCAACGCCGACATCGTCATCTCGACCGCCCTGATCCCGGGCCGCCCTGCGCCGCGCCTCGTCCACGAGGGCACCGTCGCGGGGATGAAGCCCGGCAGCGTGGTCGTCGACATGGCGGCGGCCAACGGCGGCAACGTCGCCGGCACCGAGGCCGACCAGCGGGTCGTGACCGAGCACGGCGTGACGATCCTGGGCTACACCGACCTCGCGGGCCGGCTCGCGGCGCAGACCTCGCAGCTGTTCGGCACCAACATCGTCAACCTGTTCAAGCTGATCACGCCCGAGAAGGACGGCGTGCTCACCCTCGACATGGACGACGTCGTCCAGCGCGGCGTCACCGTCGTCCAGGACGGATCGGTCATGTGGCCGCCGCCGGCCGTGACGGTCTCCGCGACGCCGCAGGCCGCTCCCGCTGCCGCCCCGGCGCCGAAGGAGCCGAAGCCGGCCCTGACGGCCCGCGGCAAGATGGCCGTGGTCCTCGGCGCCATCGCGCTGTTCTGGCTGGTCAACGCGACCGCGCCCGACCCGATCCCCCAGCACTTCACGGTGCTGATGCTCTCGATCGTGATCGGCTACTACGTCATCGGCAAGGTCGCGCACGCGCTGCACACGCCGCTGATGTCGGTGACCAACGCGATCTCCGGGGTCGTGGTGGTCGGTGCGCTGGTGCAGGTCGCCAGCGACGACAACCTGATCCGGATCATGTCCACGGTGGCGATCCTCCTCGCCTCCATCAACATCTTCGGTGGCTTCGCCGTCACCCGTCGCATGCTCGCGATGTTCAGCAAGGGAGCGTGACGCACCGTGGACGTCTTCTCGATCACCACTGCGGCGTACATCGTCGCTTCTCTTCTCTTCATCCTGTCCCTGGCGGGCCTGTCCAAGCACGAGTCCTCGCGCAGCGGCCTGGTCTACGGCATGGTCGGCATGGCGGTCGCGCTGGTCGCGACCGTGGCCGTGGTCATCGACGTCAGCAGTGACCTCGACGACGGCTGGATCACGATCGTTCTGATGCTCGGAGCCATCGGCATCGGTGGCGCGATCGGCCTCTGGCGGGCCCGGATCGTCGAGATGACCGGCATGCCCGAGCTCATCGCCGCGCTGCACAGCTTCGTCGGTCTCGCCGCGGTCCTCATCGGCTGGAACGGCCACGTCGAGGGATCGCACTACGCGCTCGACAGCCTCAACAACATCCACGAGGCCGAGGTCTCGATCGGCATCTTCATCGGTGCGGTCACCTTCACCGGCTCGATCGTCGCCAACCTCAAGCTCTCGGCGAAGATCAGCTCCGCGCCGCTGATGCTGCCCGGCAAGAACCTCATCAACGTCGGCTCGCTGGTGCTGTTCGCGATCCTCACGGTCGTCTACGTCGCCACCGAGGCCGACACCACGAGCCAGGACCTGGTCCTCGTCGTCCTCACCGCGCTCGCGCTCGGCCTGGGCTGGCACCTGGTCGCCTCGATCGGCGGCGGCGACATGCCGGTCGTCGTCTCGATGCTCAACAGCTACTCGGGCTGGGCCGCGGCCGCCTCGGGCTTCCTGCTCAGCAACGACCTGCTCATCGTCACCGGTGCCCTCGTGGGCTCCTCGGGTGCCTACCTGAGCTACATCATGTGCCAGGCGATGAACCGCTCGTTCATCTCCGTCATCGCGGGCGGCTTCGGCATCGAGGCGCCGGCGGGCGACGACAAGGACTACGGCGAGCACCGCGAGATCCAGGCCGAGGCTGCTGCCGACATGCTCGCCAACGCGTCGTCCGTGGTGATCACGCCCGGCTACGGCATGGCCGTCGCCCAGGCGCAGTACCCGGTCGCCGAGCTCACCTCCAAGCTCCGCGCCAAGGGCATCGACGTCCGGTTCGCCATCCACCCCGTCGCGGGCCGTCTCCCGGGCCACATGAACGTGCTCCTCGCCGAGGCGAAGGTGCCTTACGACATCGTGCTCGAGATGGACGAGATCAACGACGACCTCCCCGACGTCGACGTCGTCCTCGTCATCGGCGCCAACGACACCGTCAACCCGGCCGCCGCGGAGGACCCCACCTCACCGATCGCCGGCATGCCGGTCATCGAGGTGTGGAACGCTCGCGACGTCATCGTCTTCAAGCGGTCGATGGCCACCGGCTACGCCGGCGTCCAGAACCCG
>NZ_JACEFC010000124.1 GCF_014180715.1 Nocardioides stalactiti
CGGCCGCCGCTCCGGCCGCCCCCAGCACGACAGCGGCGAGGGCGGCCAGCGCGGCGGCGACCCTCACGCCGCGCCGCCGCCGATGTTGACCATCCAGTTGATGCCGAACCGGTCGGTGAGCTGACCGAACTCGTCCCCCCACACCTGGCGGGCCAGCGGCACCGTGATGGTGGCGCCCTCGCTCAGCCCTTCCCAGTAGCCGCGGACCGCCTCCGCGTCGTCCCCGTCGCCCGACAGGCTGATCGTGATCTGGGCACCGGGCGTGAAGTCCATGCCGTCGGGGGTGTCGGACGCCATCAGCGTGAACCCGCCGGCAGTCGTGAGCATGCTGTGCATCACGAGGTCCGCGCCGGGCGCGCTCTTGTCGCCGTACTCCCCGAACGTGCTGAGGGTGAGCTCCCCGCCGAGCACCGACCGGTAGAACTCCATCGCCTCGCGCGCGGTGTCCTTGAAGCTGATGTAGGGGTTGAGCAGCGATCCCATGCTGGTCCTCCGAGGTCGGGTCGCCGGCCCCGTCGGCCGGGCAGGAGCCACCGTAGTGCGCTTCGGTCGTTCCTCAGGATGAAAAGCGGGGGCGTTTCGTTTGGTCGACCTCCTCGCCGGGGCACCTCGACATAACGTGGCCGCTCGGGCCGGGACGAGGAGGAAGCACCATGGGTTGGAAGGACGTCGCCAAGATGGCGTCGCAGTGGGCGGACGCGAAGAAGACCGAGCTGCTCACGGCTGATCGTCGTACGCGGGAGGACGCGTCGGCCTCGGCGGACGCCGTGGAGCGCAACGCCCAGGGGGAGGCGGTCACCTCGTTCCTCGAGGCAACCCTGCCACCGAGCCTCGCGGCCCGGGTGACCGCTGCCCGGCCCGAGAACATGGCGGCCCGGCAGGCCGCCGAGGACGCCCGCGAGGCCGAGGAGCGCCGGGAGCGGCTGGAGGAAATGGCCGCCGGCGGCGCGACCGCCGAGCTCACCCTGACCATCAGCGGTGGGGAGCAGGGCACGGTCACGGTGACCCTGCCCTGCGAGCGGCGCGAGGAGCACCCCGAGCCGGAGGACGACGGGTACGGCGGCCCGCCGCCACTCGGCTGGTTCTTCGTGCGGGTCGAGTCGCCGACGCTGGTGCCGGTCGGGTCGACCGCGCTGTCCGAGCTGTCCCTCGCGGTCCCCGACTTCCGCGGCCCCGGCCGCTACGACCTCGCCGCGCTCGCCGCCCGCAGCGACGCGGGTGACCTCGCGTCCTGGGACGCCCTCGAGATGTACCTCAACCCCACGGGCGAGGCCGACGACCGGATCTTCTACGTCGACACGTACGGCGAGCGCCCGGTCCTCGACGTGACCCCCACGTCGCTCACCTTCGACCTCCCGATGGCCTCCGCCGTCAGCTCGATCCGCGTCACCGGCACGATCACCTGGGCCTG
The DNA here is from genome assembly GCF_014180715.1 of Nocardioides stalactiti. Classification (GTDB taxonomy): domain Bacteria; phylum Actinomycetota; class Actinomycetes; order Propionibacteriales; family Nocardioidaceae; genus Nocardioides; species Nocardioides stalactiti. Next base: position 1,412 of record NZ_JACEFC010000124.1, read on the forward strand.
ACGGCCTCATCGGGCAAGGGCGTCGGCCCGGCGGAAGGAGATCGTCACGCTGCGGGTCAGGATCATGATCGACGCAGCACCGAAAACGGCGCAGCCCACGGCCAGGTCCCACGCGGCGTCGCTGTCCGGCGCCAGCACCCGCACGTAGGGACCTGCCGGCGCGTCGTAGCCGTAGCCGAGGCAGACCACCGCGGTGGAGATCGGCAGGAGCACGCCGGCTCCGCGCCCCCAGCGCAGCGTCGCCGCGGTCGCAGTACCGGTGGCAATGAGCACGTGGCCGACGGTGCCTGCCGCCTCCGGGTGGCTTCCGCGGAACGCGCACAACAGGGCAGCCGCCGCGGACGCCGCGAACAGCAGGAGCACGAGGTCGAGCGCGACGACATGCCGCGCCACGCGCTGCTCGACCCCCTGGGTCCTCGAAGCGACGCTGTCAGCCAGCGCCACCCCGAGGACCACCGGTAGGAAGGTCGACCACGTCGAGATCCCGTCGACACCCACGACGGGCGGGACCCGCAGGACCGTTCCGCCCACCACGGACTGGATCCCTCCGACCACGAGCAGCACGACGACGAGCTGCTGGACCCGGCGCGCGCGGCACCAGAGCCTCATCGATCCTCCGAGCACGCGACCGAGGCGACGCCGTCGCGGAACCACTCGGCGAACGATCCCGGCCGCGAGCTGGCCAGCGCGGTCTCGGCCGCGGCCACCGCTGCGGGCAGGACCTCCTCCCGCAACGACTCCGCCGCGACTCCCATCGCCAGCGCGAGCGCCGCCACCCGCTCGTCCCCGGCACGATCGCCGTAGAGCCCGCGCCGGCACCCCGCCTCCCGGGCGACGTACCCGGCCGCCACGAGCAGCCGGGCCTCGTCCACCGACCCGAAGCTCGCCCCGACGGTTCGGGCGGCGATCTCGCCGTGACGGGGGTCGCGTTGATCGACTCCTGTCACCGGCTCGAGCCCCCCGCCGTCGACCCAGGTGTTGAGGGCGCGGACCACCCTGGCCAGCGTCGGCACCGAGGGCTGCTGCTCGGGCCACACGCACAGCCGCAGACCGTCCTCCTCGACGCACACGAGCCGGGTCGTTCTCGGTTCGGTGATCGACAGCGGCACCGGCGTGCCACCGCTCCGCACCGTCAGCACGCCCGCGAGGGCAGCCGCTGTCGTGACCGCGACCGCTCCACCGAGCAGTGCAGTCCGCGACACACGGCTCCAGTGCGCTGGCCAGAGGAGAGCCGCCAGCCCGACCAGGAACACCAACGTCAGGCATCCGCGCGCGAGGAGATAGTGCGTCGTGACTTGGGTGTCGATGCGGCAGCACACGACCTCGGGCGCGAGATGCCTCACCACGACGTTGCTCTGGGCCGGCGTCACGGCGATCCACCAGAACGGCGCCGCGACCGCCGCCGGAATACCGATGGGCGTTGGCAGGGTCACGCCCACGACCAGGCCCCAGAGGCCGCAGCCGACAAGGGTCCCCAACGCGAGCAGCAAGATCGCCAACGCACGGGGCTCCTCGGGCGCGCTGCGCGCGCTGACGATCATGAGGACCCCGATCGCCAGGGTCGTGCCCAGCACGAGCGGAGCGAACACACGGAGTGTGACGGCATGGCGCCCCTCGGGCTGGTCGTGGTGAAACGCCCAGACTCCTCGACAGGACACCGCCACGACGCCGGCGAGTAGTGGCCCCGACGGATAGGAGCCGAAGGTCGCCGCGTCCGCGAAGGCGGACTGTCCATAGCCGGAGGGGACGGCGTCGGCAAACAGGACTAGCGACTGCATCCCGAAGACGACGGGGACGAACCACCATGCCCCCGTCGATCGGAGGGCGGTCCATGTCCTCATGGTCGACCGTCGGTCAGGACCTGGGCGTACGCCCGCGCCATGACGTCGTCCCCGACCGGAACCAGCCGGCGGAACTCGTCGGTGGTCCCTTCGAAACCGATCGCACCGCCGACGAGGACGACCACCCGGTCGACGTCACTGGCGAGGTCGGTCGCCTGGTGGGTCGAGACGACGACTCCGCCGGGAGTGTCGAGGCGGCGCAGCACCTCCCGGAAGCCGAGTGCCTGCGCGGGATCGAGGCCCGCGGTCGGCTCGTCGAGGAGCAGCACGGACCCTCCCTGTGCCAGGGTCTGGGCCAGCCCGAGCCGGCGTAGCTGGCCGCCGGACAGCTCGGACGCCCTCGTCCTCGCCTGGTCGGCCAGGTCCACCTGCTCGATCGCGGTCCACGCCGCCCGACGGGCGTCCCGGCGGGGGCGCCCCGCCAGCCATGCGACGTACTCGACCTGCTCCGCAGCCGTCATGCCGCGGGCCGGCTGGATGTCCTGAGGCATCCAGCCGACCCGCTGCCGAAGGACGGCCCTCGACGGGTCACCATCGAGGAGAACCGCGCCTCTGGTCGGTCTCAGGGATCCGCAGAGCAGCCGCAAGAGGGTCGACTTCCCGGCCCCGTTCGGCCCGAGCAGCATCGTCACCTCACCCGGGCGCACGGACCAGTCGAACCGCTCGAACACCTCCCGCCCCCGGCGCCGGTACGAGAACCCCAGTCCGCTCGTCTCGAGCACCCCGCTACCAGCGGACCGTCGCCGTGAACGACGTCAGGTGATATACGTAGCCGGCCAGCCCGTAGTCGAAGGTCCGCAGGCTCGTCACGTCGTAGTGGTGCTCCTTGTCCCAGTCGGTGTCGTTGTTCGCGTAGACCGCGTCCTTGTATGAACCGCAGTTGACCCACTCCGACCCGCGATACGCGTCGGGACGGAACGACCGGTCCTCGCGGATCGTCATCGTGAACTCGCGCTTGCAGCCCTCGTCCGTGGTCACGCGCGAGTCTGCGTAGCCGGGCGCCGAGTTCGTCCACCGCTTCGAGGTGTCTCCGTGCGTCCAGTTCCGGTTGTCATCCTCGCGGGTCAGCGCCATCGCCGGTGCGGCGATGCCCACCCCCAACCCAGCGAAGGCGGCCACCGTCGCCGCCCCACGGGCGAACCTCATGACCATCGTGTCGATCTGCATCCTTTGCTCCCACCTCGTTCGAAGAGGTGCCGGCCAGCACCTCTTGACCGAGAGACGTTGCGGGGACCCGAATCCTTACGCCGTTTCGGCCGAAACTTTTCGGCAGGCCTGCGGGGCAAGCCGGCCCGGCGGGATTCGCACGGCGGTCGCTCGCGCTGGCCCGGCACGAACCGGCATCATCGAGCGGTGCAGAACGACGAGGCGGGCATCAGCCGGGGAGCGGTCGGGACGATCGCCTGGACCGAGCGGACGGGCGGGGTCCTCACGCGGCCAGAACGGCTGGCGCTGGTCCCGTCGCTGCTCGGCGGGGTCGGCGACATGGTCGTCGGGCCGGTGGCGACCGCTCTGCGGGTCAACTCGGGGCGGCGCGCGAGCCTCGACCCGGCGGTCCTGGTCCCGCCGGACTCCGCGCTGGCGCGGGCGGCCGAGGTCGCGGCGGGCGACCTGCTGCCGCCGTTCCTGCTCAACCACTCCTCGCGCGCGTACGCCTGGGGCGCGGCGCTCGGCGCGCTCGACGGCGTCCGCTTCGACCGGGAGATCCTCTACCTGGCGGCCCTCTTCCACGACGTCGGCCTGACCGATCCCGAGGCCGGGCGGGACTTCACCACCCGCAGCGCCACCGCGGCCCGCGCCTTCCTCGACCAGCACGGCTTCTCGGCCGCGGACCGCGAAGTCGTCACCAACGCGATCGCCCTCCACCACACGCCAGGCGTGCAGCAGGAGGACGGCCCGGAGGCCTACCTGATGTCGTCGGGGGCCGCCGTCGACGTCTTCGGCCTCCGTGCCCACCAGCTGCCGACCGACGTCCGCTCGACCGTCGCCGACGCCCACCCCCGGCTCGGCTTCAAGAAGCAGTTCACCCGCCTCTGGCGGGCCGAGTCGAAGGCCGTCCCCGGGGGCCGCGCGCAGTTCCTGCGCCGCTACGCGCTCAGCGACCTCACCATCCGGCTCGCCCCGTTCCGCGGGTAGGACGCGGTCGGCGGTCCGCTGGGAAATGGCAGAAGGCCCCGGGTCGTCCCGGGGCCTTCCGTCGACGTGCGCGAGGGGGGAGTTGAACCCCCACGCCCTTTCGGGCACACGGACCTGAACCGTGCGCGTCTGCCTATTCCGCCACTCGCGCGTCGCTGTCCCATCGAGGATCGAACAGCCGGGCAAGGCTATCCCAGGGGGCGCTCGCGCCCCAAACCGGGAGTCGCGCGCCGCGTGCGGGTGGGGTGGAGCCCACACCGATACGATCGAGCGAACCCGGCACGATCGGGTAGTGACGCATGCGACCTGACGGGTTCGACGACAGCGAGACGACGGAAGGAGGCCGCCGCGTGGGTGGACTGCAACGCTTCGAGCACAAGCTCGAGCAGGCGATCTCCGGCGTCTTCGCGCGCACCTTCCGCAGCGCCGTCCAGCCGGTCGAGATCGCGGCGGCGCTGCAGCGCGAGCTCGACAACAAGGCCCAGGTCCTCTCCCGCGAGCGGCGACTCGTGCCCAACGCGTTCACCGTCGAGCTCGCCCAGTCCGACCTGGAGCGGCTCGCGCCGTACGACTCGGCGCTCGCCACCGAGCTGACCCAGCAGCTCCAGGAGCACGCCAACCTCCAGGCCTACGTGTTCCCCGGTCAGATCAAGATCGCGTTCGAGCCCGCCGAGGACCTCGGCACCGGGCGCTTCCGCGTGCTCAGCAAGGCCGAGGCCGCCGTCAGCGGGCACGCCCGCTACAGCACCCGTCAGCGGACCCGCGCGATCCTCGAGGTCAACGGCAGCAGGCACCCGCTCCAGCCGCCCGGCCTGGTGGTGGGCCGCGGCAGCGAGGCCGACCTGCGGATCAACGATCCCGGCGTCAGCCGGCGCCACGCCGAGTTCCTCGTCACCACCCAGACCGTCGCGACCGGTGCACCGGGCGACGGGCCGTTGCACATCGAGGTCCACGACATGGGCTCGACCAACGGCATCACCGTCGACGGCCACAAGGTGAGCCGGGCCGCGCTGCGCGACGGCTCCCGCGTTCAGGTCGGGCACACGTCCCTGGTCGTCCGCCTCCTGGAGGAAGAGATTGTCTGAGCTCACTCTGTTCCTCGTGCGGGTCGCCTACCTGGCGATCCTCTGGATCTTCGTGCTCTCCGCGATCTCGGTGATCCGCTCCGACATGTTCGGCGCCCGGCTGCCGTCGACGGCTGCCGGCACGGCACCCAAGCCCCCCAAGCAGCCCAAGGCACCGCCGAAGAGGCGCGGGTCCCCCACCCACGTCGCGGTCATCCAGGGCCAGAACACCGGCGTCACCGCGGCGCTCGCCCCCAACGCGCCGATCCTCATCGGCCGGGGCAACGACGCGGCGATCCGGCTCGACGACGACTACGTCTCCACCCGCCACGCCCGGATCGCCGCCTCCGGCGACCAGTGGTACGTCGAGGACCTGGGCTCGACCAACGGGACCTACCTCGGGACCCAGAGGATCACCCAACCGACGACGATCGGGCTCGGTGCGCAGGTGCGCATCGGGAAGACCATCCTGGAGCTGAGGAAGTAGACCTTTGACGTCAGACGACCAGACGCTCCCGGACGAGCCGGAGCAGCCAGCACCGCCGACGGAGCCGCCCCCGGCCGAACAGCCGCCGCCCCCGGACGGTGCGATGGACGACCCGACCGACGAGTCGATGGAGTTCCCGACGCCGGACCTCGGCGAGCCCGAGGGCACCGGGGCCCCGGCCCAGCCCGACGAGCAGCCCGCCGACCTGACGATGATGCGCCCGGTCCCGGAGACCACCGACGCCGGCCACGCCGCGGGCGCCTCGACCGTCGACGCCCCCGAGCCGGAGCCGTTCCCGGTGCCCGACGAGTCCCACCTCGACGGGCCGACGCCGGCACCGATGCGCCTCTCCTACTACGCCGTCTCCGACGTGGGTCGGGTCCGCAAGGACAACCAGGACTCCGGCTACGCCGGTCCGTGGCTGCTCGCGGTCTGTGACGGCGTCGGCGGCGCGGCCCGCGGCGACATCGCCTCCAGCACCGCGGTCAGCGAGCTCCGGGCCCTCGACGAGGCGCCCGGCACCGGCGACCTGCTGACCCGGGTCACCGACGGCCTCCACGAGGCCCACGAGTCGATCCATGCCCAGGTCGAGCTCGACCCCGCCCTCAACGGCACCAGCACGACGGCCACCGTCGCGCTCTTCGACGGCCACCGGATCGCGATCGGCCACATCGGCGACTCCCGCGGCTACCTCTACCGCGCCGGCGAGCTGTCCCAGATCACCAGCGACCACACCTTCGTCCAGAGCCTCATCGACGAGGGCAGGATCACCGAGGAGGAGGCGCGGGTCCACCCGCACCGCAACCTGATCCTCAAGGCGCTCGACGGCCTGCACGAGGTCGAGCCCGACCTGTTCGCGATCGCGCTCGCCCCCGGCGACCGGCTGTTCCTCTGCAGCGACGGCGCGTGCGGCGTCCTCGAGGACGCCCGGATGGCCGACATCCTCGCCAGCGGTTCGCCCGAGTTCGTCGCGATCGAGCTGGTCCGCGCCAGCCTCGACGCCGGCAGCTCCGACAACGTCACCTGCGTGGTCGCCGACGTGCTGGCCGAGGAGGACGCACAGGCCGACCCGGCCTACGCCGACCTCGAGCCGATGGTCGTCGGCGCCGCCGCCGACTTCAAGCGCCGCAGCCCGCGCGGGCTGTTCCGCGGCCACCGGTCCGGCGACACCGGCGAGCTCGAGCCGGTCGACGCCGAGATCCCCGAGGGCATCGACTACGCCATCCAGGCCGACCCCCCGGTCGACCCGGAGGCCTACCGCTACGCACCGCGCCCGCCGCAGCGCTTCACCTGGGCGCGGCGGGTCCTGGCGGCCGCGGTCGTCCTGGGGCTGGGCTGGATCGCCGTCGCGTCGGCGTACTGGTGGACCCAGCAGCAGTACTACGTCGGCGAGCGCGACGGCCAGGTCGCGATCTATCGCGGTATCGACGGCGTGCCCGGGCTCTCGTCGGTCTACCGGACCAGCGACCTTGCGGTCGACGACCTTCCCGAGGCCGCCCAGGCCGACGTCGAGGAGGGCATCGCCGCCGACGACTTCGAGGACGCCACCAGCATCGTGCTCAACCTCGCCGAGCGGATGATGCCGGCCGAGAGCCCGGAGGAGTAAGCACTCCGTGGCCAACGCCCTGCTCCTGCAGTTCGTCCACCGCCGTCGTCGCGGTGCCGAGCTGTTCCTCCTCATCCTCGCGCTCGTCGTGGGGATCGGCGCCTACGCCGCGGTGGGGCTGGGCGTCGATGGCGAGGTCCCGACCAACCTGCTCGGCTACGGCGGCTGGCTGGCCGCCCTCGTGATCGCCGCCCACGTCGTCGTCCGCCTGGTCGCGCCGTACGCCGACCCGGTGCTGCTGCCGATCGTCGCGGCCCTCAACGGCATCGGCCTGGCGATGATCCACCGGATCGACCTCGCCCTCGACCAGGGCCAGGCCGACCAGCAGCTCATCTGGATGACGATCGGCGTGATGCTCTTCGTCGCGACGCTCGTGTTCCTCCGCGACCACCGGCTGCTCGCCCGGTTCACCTACACCTCGGGCCTAGCGGCGCTCGTCCTCCTCATGCTCCCGATGCTCCCCGTCATCGGCAACGAGGTGAACGGCGCGCGGATCTGGATCGCGATCGGCCCGCTGGGCTTCCAGCCCGGCGAGATCGCCAAGGTGCTGCTCGTCATCACCTTCGCGGGCTACTTCGTCGTCCACCGCGACGCGCTCGCCCTCGCCGGCCGCCGGGTGCTGTTCGTGGACTTCCCGCGCGGCCGCGACCTCGGCCCGATCCTGGTGATGTGGGGCGTCAGCCTCAGCATCCTGATCCTGCAGAAGGACCTGGGCTCGAGCCTGCTGTTCTTCGGCCTGTTCCTCATCATGCTGTACGTCGCCACCGAGCGGCCGGGCTGGCTGGTCGTCGGCGGCGCCCTGTTCTTCGGCGGCGCGGCGGTCGCCTTCCGGCTCTTCGCCCACGTCCAGCAGCGCGTCGACATCTGGCTCGACCCGTTCGCCGACCGCAACGGCGACGGCTACCAGCTGGTGCAGAGCCTCTACGGCTTCGCCTGGGGCGGGCTCATCGGGCGTGGGCTCGGCGAGGGCATGCCGGGCCGGGTCCCCGAGGCCGAGTCCGACTTCATCATGGCCGCGATCGGTGAGGAGCTCGGCCTGACCGCGGTCATCGCCCTGCTGCTCCTCTACGGCCTCATCGTCGAGCGGGCGCTGCGGGCCGCGCTGATCTCCCGCGACGGCTTCGGCAAGCTGGTGGCGACCGGACTGGCGGGCGTCTTCGCGCTCCAGGTCTTCGTCGTCATCGGCGGCGTGACCCGGCTGATCCCGCTGACGGGTCTCACCACACCGTTCCTGTCGTACGGCGGCTCGTCCCTGGTCGCCAACTGGGTGATCATCGCGCTGCTGCTGCGGATCTCCGACCAGGCCCGGCGCCCCCTTCCTGAGGCGACCGACGAGTCCGAGGACCCCGACCTGTTCCAGACCCAGGTCGTCAAGGCGGTGGGCCGCTGATGAACAGGCCCATCCGCACCGTCTCGATCTTCTGCATGTTCCTGTTCCTCGCGCTGATGGTGAACATCACCTACCTGCAGTTCTGGCATGCCGAGGAGCTCAACACCGACCCGCTCAACGCGCGCGTCGCCGAGGCGGCGTTCAGCCGCCAGCGCGGAGAGATCGTCACCGGCGAGGGGCGCGAGCAGGTCACGCTGGCGCGCAGCACGGAGTTCGACGACCAGTACAAGTACCTGCGCGTCTATCCCAAGCCCAAGCTCTACGCCAACATCACCGGCTACCTGACGCTCGGGAGCCAGACCGGGATCGAGCGCTCGCAGAACACCGTGCTCTCCGGCGAGGACCCGCGGTTGTTCGTCACCCGGCTGATCGACCTGGCTCAGAACCAGAGCAACAAGGGCGGCAACGTGCTGCTCACGCTCGACCCCGACGCGCAGCAGGCGGCCTACGACACCCTGCTCCAGACGATCGGACCCGACGGCGAGGGCTCGGTCGTGGCGATCGAGCCCAAGACCGGCCGGATCCTCGCGATGGTGTCGCTGCCGACGTACGACCCCAACCTGCTGGCCACCCACGACTTCGGCGAGTTCAACGCGGTGTTCCAGGACCTCGACCAGGACGACCGTGAGCCGCTGGTCAACCGCGCGATCCAGACCCGCCTGTTCCCGGGCTCGACGTTCAAGGTGGTGACGGCGGCGGCCGCCATCGAGAACGGCCTCTACGCGGTGGACGACGAGGTCCCCTCCGGTGCGACGTGGCAGACGCCCGGCACCACCGGCGACAGCAACGTGATCGACAACGAAGGTCGCTTCCTCTGCAACCCCGAGGAGATCTCCTTCCGCACCGCGATGGCGCAGTCCTGCAACACCGCGTTCGCCAAGATGGCCGTCGAGCTGGGCCCGGAGAAGATGCGCGAGCAGGCCGAGGCGTTCGGCTTCAACAGCGACTACCTGCAGGACCTCTCGCCGCAGGCACAGTCGGTGTACCCGACCGGAGTCGACGGCGAGGAGCTCAACGACGCCCAGACCGCCCAGACCGGCTTCGGCCAGTTCGAGGTGCAGTCCACGCCGCTGCAGATGGCGATGGTCGTCTCCGCCCTGGCCAACCGGGGCACCCTGATGCGGCCCTACCTCGTCGACGAGGTGCAGTCCGCCGAGTACGAGACCCTCGAGAAGACCGAGCCCGACGAGATCCGCGACGCGGTCTCGCCGACGACGGCCGACCAGGTGACCGAGCTGATGGTCGACACCGTCGACAACGGCACCGCCTTCCCGGCCGCGATCCCCGGCATCAGCGTCGCCGGCAAGACCGGGACGGCGCAGCGCGGCGTCGAGGGCAAGGCGCCGTACGGCTGGTTCGTGTCGTTCGCCCCGGCGGAGGACGCCGAGGTGGCCATCGCCGTCATGATCCAAGAGGCTCCGGGCAAGGAGATCGCCGGCGGGGCGCTCGGCGGCCCGATCGCGAAGGCAGTGATGGAGGCGATCCTGAATGACTGACCAGCCAGGCACCCCGGGCACCTCGCACTACGCCGACGACGCCCACCGCTACCGACTCGACTCCCGGATCGCCACCGGCGGAATGGGCGTCGTGTGGCGGGCGACCGACACCCGCCTCAACCGCCCGGTCGCGGTCAAGGTCCTCAAGCACGAGTACGCCGACGACCCGCAGTTCCGGACCCGCTTCGAGACCGAGGCCCGCAACGCCGCAGCGCTGCAGCACCCCGGGATCGCCGGCGTCTTCGACTACGACGCCGACCCCGACAGCCAGGGCCTGCCCTACCTGGTCATGGAGCTGGTGGAGGGACAGCCGCTCTCGTCGCTGCTCGCGCAGGCGCGCGACAACGGCCGCGCCCTCGACGCCAACGTCGTGCGCGACCTGCTCACCCAGACCGCCGACGCGCTCGCCGTGGCGCACGCCGCCGGGATCGTCCACCGCGACGTCAAGCCGGCCAACCTGCTCGTGACCCCGGACCGGCGCATGAAGGTCACCGACTTCGGCATCGCGCGCGCCGCCGACGACGCCCAGATCACCCGCACCGGCGCGGTGATGGGCACCCCGCAGTACCTCTCGCCCGAGCAGGCACGCGGCAACCCGTCGACGCCGGCGTCCGACGTCTACTCGCTCGGGGTCGTGGGCTTCGAGTGCCTGACGGGCCGCCGCCCGTTCGAGGC
>NZ_JACEFC010000125.1 GCF_014180715.1 Nocardioides stalactiti
TGTACGCGGGCGGCGCCGACATCGAGCCCGGGTTCGTCAGCGCTCCGTCGGCCGACCCGGCGACGCCGCCGCCCCACCTCACCGGCGGCACGGTCGACATCACGCTGGCCTTCGACGGCTCACCGCTGGCGCTCGGCACCGACTTCGACGAGTTCGTCCCGGCAGCCCACGCCGACGCCCTCGAGCACGAGCCCGGTCTGGCGCGCGACCTTCGCCGCCTGCTCTGGTCGGCGATGACCGGCGCTGGCTTCGTCGTCCTCACCCAGGAGTGGTGGCACTTCGAGTCCGGCACCCGCCGCTGGGCGGCGGTCACGGGCGGGAAGCCGCGGTACGGCGCCTACAGTGCGTAGCCGCTGACGCCCAGGTAGAGGCGCCAGCTCTGGTTCATGAGCACCTGGTAGCCGATGCAGTTGAGCGCGTTCGGCTGACCGGAGGAGAAGACCGGCGCGTTGCCGAGGTCGATGTCGACGGTGCTGGTCGCCGGGATCACCAGGGTCCGGACCTTGACGACGAAGAACCCGGTGGTCGGGTTGGCGCAGGTGTTCGTGCCCGAGGTCCTGGTGCGGAGCTCGACCGTGACCCGCATCGGCGCGCCGACCGGGTTGGCCGCGGTGACGTGGGTGATGCCGATCCGCCGGGTCACGCCGGGCCACGGCATATAGAACTGCTGCCAGCTCGCGCTGGCGGGGCCGGTGGCGTCGACGTTCTGGTTGAGGGAGAGAGCACTGTCCTGCACCGGGCGCACCTGGAGCGATCCGATGTTGTCGATCTTTGCCGTGTTGCTGGTCGCGCTGTCGACGAGGGTCACCAGCGAGCCGCCGACCGCTGAGACGACGGGAGGGCTGACGACGCCGCCGACGAGGAAGGCGCCCGCGATGCCGAGGGCGACGAGTGACTTGCGCATGAGGAGCTCCTGGGGTCCGGTGCCGGCGTACGCCTTCGAAACTAGGCGTACGCCGCCTCCGGCTCATCCGAGGAAACCCTCGGAACTCAGCCGAGGAGGATCAGGACGACCAGAACCCGTCGGTCTTCGCGCGGCGTACGTCAGAGAGCAGGTCCGACCAGCGGCGGCGCGGCCGCGGTTCGGTACGACGCAGCGCCTCGACCAGGCGGACGAGCTCGACGGGCCGGTGCCACTCAGGCGCCACGGCGGGTCCCCGACGGGCCGACGTCGCGGCCCTCGAGGCGGCTCATCCGGAGCAGCAGGTTCTCGATCAGGTCCTGCTGGACGAGGACCACCTCGACGAGCTCGTCGACGGCTGTCGCGAGCTCCTCCCACTGGACGTCGTCGCCCTCGCCTGCGGCACCCGCGGGGGAGTCCTCGACGTCGTGGTCGGGCGCGATCCGGTGACGGACGCCTGCGAGCAGCGCGGCGACCGGGTGCGCGCCACCGCCGGGTGCATCAGTCATGGGATCCATGGTGACGCACCGAGACCGCGTCATTGGCCGTCGGAGCGCCGCTCCACGCTCAGCGCGTGGCCGGAATCACGCGGTCGACCATGATCCCGGACCCTGGTGGCTGATCGGCGCAGACCGACCGCCCTGCCTCAGTCGTCGTCCGGCTCGTCCGGACCCGCGCCGACACCGTAGATCTCGATCTCCTCGAGGGTCGGGGGCGTCGAGGCGACGTCGTCATCGATGTCGACCTCCTTGACCAGCACGCCGGGGAGCAGGTCGTCCGTGCTGCCCTCCTCGTCGCTGCGGCGGGCGTTGCCGTCGCCGGGGCCGCTGTCGTCGGTCTCGATCTCGATCTCGGTGTCGTCGGTGACGAGGAACAGCAGGTCGTCGCCGACGCTGCGGTCGACCACCAGGGTGCCGGTGGACTCCTCGAAGCTCAGGATCGTGCCGACGAGGTCATCGACGTCCTCGTCGTCGTCGCGCCCGCACCGGTCGTCGAGGGAGTCGTCGTCGTCCTCGTCGGCCTCGCCGTCGTCGTCGGAGTCGTCGTCGCCGTCCTCGACCCCGTCGTCGTCGGAGTCGGAGTCGTCGTCGCTGAGGCCGAGCTCGTTCTCGTCCTCGTCGTCGACGTGGTCGCCGTCGTGGTCGTCGTCGTCCCGGCGGCACGACTCGTCCGCGTCGTCCTCGTCCTCGTTGTCGGTGTCGTCCCCGTCAGCGTCCTCGTCTCCGTCCGGGGTGCCGTCGTCGTCGGTGTCCGGGTCGTCCACGTCGGTGCTCGGCACTCCGTCGGTGACCTCGTCCCCGTCGTCGTCACCATCGCCGTCGGTGTCCTCGTCCTCGGGCCGGACTCCCTTGCGCCACTCGGCGATGTTGCGCAGCCCGTCGCGGTCGAGATCGCGACGCGCGTCGTCGACCCGCGGGTCGAGGCCGTGGCGACGCTCCCACCGGTCAGGCATGCCGTCGTGGTCGCGATCGGCTGCGGCCGCCTGCGGGATGCCGAACGCCAGCGGCGTGACCATCCCCACGGCGAGGACGGCAGCTGCTCGAAGGACGGTGCGAGTGGTGCGCGAGGTGATCATGAGTGCTCCCTGTGGTCCGGTTCTCCCTCGACTCCGTTGTAGTCGACGGATCGGCGATCCGCACCGGGCGCAGCACGATTGAGGACGAAGGTCCCGTCGCCGGGATCCTCAGTCGCCCCAGCCCATCGGATAGACCTCGAAGGGTGCGGCGAAGGTGACCCCGAGCCGGGAGCCGGCCGCGCGCGCCATGCCCTCGAGGAACTCGCGCGGGTCCCAGTCGTCCCACCCGAGGCCCTCGATGTAGGCCGCGTGGGCGGCGAGCGAGGCCACGCCGGCGTCGAAGGTGTCGGTCGTGTCGACGGCGTGCCCGGACTCGGGCGAGCCGAACGCCCACACGGCACGGACGCCGCCCCACGGCTCGAGCCCGTCGACGAGCTGGTCGTTGAAGATCCACCGGTTGCCCGCGTCGCGCACCGCGTCGACGACCGCGCGCCCCACCGCGATGTGGTCAGCCTGGTTGAGGTTGCTCCCGCCCCAGGTGTCGCGGAAGTTGCCGGTGACGACGATGTCGGGCCGGTGCCGCCGGACCGCCTCGGCCAGCAGCGCGCGCAGCGCGACGCCGTACTCGACCACGCCGTCGGGCTGGCGCAGGAACTCGACGGTGTCGACGCCGACGATGCGACCGGACTCCACCTGCTCGGCCTCCCGCACCGTCCGGCACTGATCGGGGTGGAGGCCGTCGATCCCGGCCTCGCCGCTCGTCACCATCAGGTAGGAGACGTGCTTGCCCTGACCGGTCCAGCGCGCGACCGCCGCAGCGGCACCGAACTCCATGTCGTCGGGGTGGGCGACGATGCACAGCGCCCGCTCCCAGGTCTCGTCGAGGGGGTCCAACGGGCTCGGCGTCTCGCTCATGGAGCGATGCTAGGAGGGTTCGGGCTCAGCCGACAGGGATGAAGCCGGTGCGATAGGCCTCGACGACGAGCTGGAGCCGGTCGCGGACCTCGACCTTGCAGATGAGCCGGGCGATGTGGCTCTTCACCGTCGCCACCGAGATGAAGAGCGTCGCGGCGATCTCGTCGGTCGAGAGACCGGCGCCGATGCAGAGGAGGACCTCGGTCTCCCGCCGCGACAGCCGACGGGCCCACGCGGGCTCGCGGTGCTCGGGGTTGGCCGCTGCCGGGGGGACCACGTGCAGGTGACGCAGCGGCGCGTCGTACGTGGTCACCGAGCTGACCTGGGACTCGCTCATCGTCGCCTCCTGGGGGTTCTTGACGACGAACCTAGGGAACCGAGGACCCTGCGCGAATCAGGGTTAACCCTCTCCTTTCGCGATCGGGTCCCCGCCGTGCGCGTCCGCCCACGGCGGAATCCCTTGCTCCTCACGAGCCCCTCGGCTGAGGTGGGGGAATGAGGCTGCTCGTGCTCGGAGGCACCGTCTTCCTGTCCCGTGAGGTCGCCGCGGAGGCGCTGCGGCGTGGCCACCAGGTCACCTGCGCCTGCCGGGGGACGTCCGGCCAGGTGCCGGACGGAGCGACCCTGCTCCGCTGGGACCGGAGCGAGGAGCCGCCGCCGCTCGAGGCGTACGACGCCGTGGTCGACGTCTCCCGCACGCCCTCCCACGTGCGCCGGGCCGTCGCTGCGGTCCCCGATGCGCACTGGGTCTTCGTGTCCACGGTCAACGTCTATGCCGACGAGTCGGTGCCCGGCGGGCCCGGCACCCTCCCGCTGCACGAACCGCTTCACGACGACGTCGACCTCGCGAGCCGGCCGGACGCCTACGGGCCGATGAAGGTCGCCTGCGAGGAGGCCGTCCGAGCCGGGGTGGCGTCGGCGGCGGTCGTGCGGCCGGGACTGATCGTGGGTCCGGGCGATCCGAGCGGGCGCTTCACCTACTGGCCGGCCCGCCTCGCCGAGGGCGGCGAGGTGCTCGCTCCCGGCAGCGAGAGCGACGTCGTCCAGGTGATCGACGTGCGAGACCTCGCTGCCTGGATCGTGACGTTGGCCGAGCACCGCACGGTCGGGGACTTCGACGGCGTCGGCCGGCCGACCCCGATCGGCGAGGTGCTGCGTGGGTGCGACCCCGACGCGGACCTCACCTGGCTCGACCAGGACTTCCTCGCCGCCCAGGGCGTCGAGCCGTGGATGGGGCCCGAGTCGGTCCCGCTCTGGCTGCCGCGCCCGCAGTACGACGGGATGATGGAGCACCACGTCGAGCCGGCCCTGGCCGCCGGTCTCACGCTGCGGCCGGTGTCCGACACCGCCGCCGCGACCCTCGCGTGGGCGCGGTCGACCTCGGACGCCGCGACGACCGGGATCGGGCGAGACCGGGAGCGCGCGCTGCTCGCGGCCTGGCACGCTCGCGCCTGACCGATGCGGCGGCGGCTCCGCCGTACGCTGCCGGAGTGATCAAGTACCTCGGCTCCAAGCGCACCTTGGTGCCGGTGCTCGGGGACCTCGCGGTCGCGGCAGGAGCACGGACGGCGCTCGACCTGTTCACCGGCACCACGCGGGTCGCGCAGGAGCTCAAGCGGCGCGGGATCACGGTCACGGCCAACGACCTCGCGTCGTACTCGGCGGTGCTCGGCGACTGCTTCATCGCGACGGACGCGGAGACGGTCGACCGGACGCGGCTCGACCAGGCGCTCGCGGGCCTCGACGCACTCCCCGGCACGCGGGGCTACTTCACCGAGACCTTCTGCGAGCGGTCACGCTTCTTCCAGCCGCGCAACGGCGCCCGGGTCGACGCCGTCCGTGACGCGATCGAGCGCGACCACCCGCCGGGAGACCCGCTCCGGCCGATCCTGCTGACCAGCCTGATGCTGGCCGCCGACCGGGTGGACTCCACGACCGGGGTGCAGATGGCCTACCTCAAGGAGTGGGCGCCGCGGTCCCACCGCGAGCTGCGGCTGGTGTGCCCCGACCTGCTGGCGGGTCCGGGCGCGACGATCCACGGAGATGCCAACGTCGTGGTCGACGCCGTCGGTCCGGTCGACCTCGCCTACGTCGACCCGCCCTACAACCAGCACCGCTACTTCACGAACTACCACATCTGGGAGACGTTGATCCGCTGGGACGCCCCGGAGCACTACGGCATCGCCTGCAAGCGCGTCGACAGCCGCGACGACGAGACCCGCAGCGTCTTCAACAGCCGCCGGACGATGCCGGCGGCGCTCGGCGACCTGCTGCGCCGGGTCCGGGCGGAGGTCGTCGTCGTGTCCTACAACGACGAGTCCTGGATCACCGCGGAGGAGATGACCGCGATGCTCCAGGATGCGGGTCACGAGGAGGTCCGGCTCCTCGGCTTCGACCGCAAGCGGTACGTCGGCGCCCTCATCGGCATCCACAACCCCGCTGGTCAGCGGGTGGGCGAGGTCGGGCGGCGCCGCAACGTCGAGCAGCTCTTCGTCGCGGGGCCCCGCGACCGGGTCGAGGCCGCCGTGGCCGCGGCCGTGGAACGCGAGCGCTCCACGGCCGGGCTCTGAGGGGACGCGCGACGTCAGTCGTCGTAGCCGTCGTGCCCGTCCTCGACGACGCGGGTGACGGTGAAGGCCTCGTCGAGGTGGACGTCGACCTCGGTGCCGTCGGTACGGGTGACCTCGACCTCGTAGCCGGTGCCTTCGCTCTCGACGCCGGTCACGGTGCCGTCGCCGGTCTCGGCCAGGGCGGCCTGCTCGGCGCGCTGGCGGTCGGCGGCCGCGACGGGCACGTCGTCGGACCCGTCGTGGTCGTCGCCGTCGTCGTCACGGTCTCCGTGGTCGTCGTCGGTCTTGGTGCCGACGACCTGGAAGTCCTCGTCGAGCTGGACGTCGACCTCGCTGCCGTTCTCGAGGGTCACCTCGACCTCGTACTTGCTCTCCTCGTCGTCGACCTCGGCGTCAGTGACGCTGCCGCCGCCGGTCTCGGCGAGCGCGGCCTGCTCGACGCGGTCGCGCACGTCGGACGGGATGGGCTGGTCGTCGTCGCCCGACAGGGCGAACGCGGTGCCGCCGGCGCCGAGGACGACGACAGCGAGGGCGGTGCCGCCGACGAGGGCGGCCTTGCGGGACATGGTGGGCTTCTTCATGTCCTCGACGCTAGGAACCGAAGATGAAACGACGATGAGGCTCTCATCCGCTGCTCATCTGGCTCCCTAGAGTGGGGTCGTGCGCGTGTTGTTGGTGGAGGACGAGGCCAAGCTCGCCCAGCTGGTGGCCCGCGGGCTGACCGAGCGGGGCGACCTGGTGACGATCGCCGGGACGGGTCAGGAAGCGCTCGACGCGGCCGCCGACGAGGAGGGGTACGACGTGATCCTCCTCGACGTGCGCCTGCCCGACATGGAGGGCTTCGAGGTGTGCCGTCGGCTCCGGCGCTCGCGGGTCTGGACGCCGGTGCTCATGCTGACGGCGCGCAACGCCGTCGCCGACCGGATCACCGGGCTCGACAGCGGTGCCGACGACTACCTCGGCAAGCCGTTCGCGTTCGACGAGCTGCTGGCCCGGATGCGGGCGCTCTCGCGCCGGGGGCCGGTCCCGCGGCCGACGGTGCTCGAGGTCGGCGACCTCAAGCTCGACCCAGCGTCGCGCCGGGTGTGGCGCGGCGAGGTCGAGATCGAGCTGTCCGCGCGCGAGCTCGCCCTTCTGGAGGCCCTGATCCGGCGACCCGAGCAGGCGCTCAGCCGCGACCAGCTGCTCACCCTCGCCTGGGGCGACCTGCACGACACGGCCTCGAACGTCGTCGACGTGTACGTCCGCTACCTGCGCGAGAAGATCGACCGGCCGTTCGGTGCGGACTCGCTCCGCACGGTGCGGGGGATCGGCTACCGGCTGACCGGGAGCACCAGTGACTGACGCCCGGCGCAGGGTGAGCCTCTCCCTCCGGGCCCGGGTGGCCCTCGCCTTCCTCCTGACCACGGCCGTCGCGATGCTCGCCCTCGGTACGTTCGTCCACTTCCGTGTGGAGGAAACGTTGGAGGACGGGCTGCGCGACCAGCTGGAAGCCGAGATGAACGGGCTGCTCGTCGCCCCGCCCGAGGAGCGGCTGCGCGCGGTCCGTGAGCTGCGCGGCGACATCCACGGGCAGGTGCTCGACCCCGACGGCACGGCGCTCGCGTCGTCGCCCGCCGTGGCCGAGCCGATCATGGACCGCGACGACGAGGACGACGACGGGTTCTCCGGCGGTCGGCTCCGGGTCCGCGACGACCTCGGTGAGCGGGGCGAGCGGCCCGAGATCGACAACGAGCGGGTACTGATCCTCACCCGTACCGCCGACGACCAGGTCGTCGTCCTCGCGATCGAGCGGGAGGAGGCCGACGACGCGGTCGAGGCGGTCGGTCGGCAGCTGCTCATCAGCGGTCCGGTCGCGCTCGCCCTGGCCGGTCTCCTCGGCTACGTCGTCGCCGGGTGGGGCCTGCGTCCGGTCGAGCGGATGCGGGCGCGGGCGGCGACGATCTCCTCGCGCAGCGCCGGCGAGCGGTTGCCGGTGCCGCCGGCCGCCGAGCTCCATCGGCTGGCGGTGACGCTCAACGCGATGCTCGACCGCCTCGACGACGGTCTCGAGCGTGAACGGCGGTTCGTCGCCGACGCCAGCCACGAGCTGCGGACCCCGCTCGCCCTGCTCCTCACCGAGGTCGAGCTGGCGCTGACCGGCGACCGGTCGCCCGACGCGCTGCGGGAGGCGCTGCGCTCCGCGGAGGTGGAGGTACGGCGCCTCATCACCCTCAGCGAGGACCTGCTCGCGATCGCCAGCGCGGACGGAGGCGGGCTGTCCGTGACCGCTGGTGAGCTCGACCTCGCCGAGGTGGTCACCGAGGTGGTCGCGCGCTTCCAGGCGCGTGCCGAGGGCCTCGGCCGGAGCGTCACCGCCGAGGCGCTCGGCTCCGCGCGGCTGGTCGGCGATGGCGAGCAGCTGCGCCGGGTGACGTCCAACCTGGTCGAGAACGCCCTGCGTCACGGCGCCGGCGACGTCGAGGTGGTCGTGGCCGGCGGCGGCGACACCGTCTGGCTGGCGGTGAGTGACGAGGGAGCCGGGTTCACCGTGGAGCGGCCGCTCGAGCGGTTCTCGGGCAGCCACGACTCGACCGGGCTGGGCCTGGCGATCGTGGACGAGATCGTCCGGGCCCACGGTGGGACGATCGAGCTCACCCGGGAGGACGACCGGACCGTCGTACGGATCGGACTGCCGGTCAGCCGCTACTGACGGCGTCGTCGATGAGGAAGCCGTCGCCCTCACGCACGACGCGCAGGGTCACGGTCTCCTCGCGGTTCCCGACCTTCTTCTGCTGGTAGCGGTAGGTGTAGGTCACGGTCATGCCGGCCGGGTCCGCGGAGACGTCGAGGATCTCGGGCTTCTTGATCGTGCCCCAGAACTCCGCGTAGCCGGGGCTGCGCTGCTGGTAGGACGGCGTGAGCAGGGCGAAACCCGCAGCCGGGTCGTCGGCGGCCGTCTCGACGTACGTGGTGGCGAACGCCTCGAGCTCCTCGGTCGTCGGCAGGTCTTGTGTCGGCGCGTCCGAGCCGTCTGCTCCGTCGGTCTGCGACGTGCTGTCCTCGGGGGTGGCAGAGCGGTCCGTGTCGTCGCCGGCGTTGAGGAGCAGCACGCCGATGACCGCGAGGACGATCACGGCGGCCACGCCGATGGCGGCGATCCGCAGAGGGTCGGCTGAGCGCGTGGACGGCCGGGCTGCCGGGATCGCCGGAGGAGCGGGGGGCACCGGCAGCATCGCCGCTGTGGCCGTCGCCGTCGTGCCGGGACCGGGGAGCGGCTGGCTGGCGGCGATGGGCGGCATCGCCGGGCGCGCCCGCAGGTACGTCACGACGTCGTCCATCGTGGGCCGTCGCGCGGGGTCCTTGTCCATCGTCGCCTCGAGGAGCGGACCGAGCCAGCCGGCGTCGGCCAGGCGGGGCGGCGGGTCGTGGGCGATCCGGTAGAGGGTGCCGAGCACGGCGCTGTCGCCGGTCGTCGCGTACGGCGGCTGGCCCGCGAGCAGGTGGAAGATCGTGGTCCCGAAGGCCCAGACGTCGCTGGCCGGAGTCCCCGACCCACCCGTCGCGACCTCCGGAGCGAGATAGGCGGGCGAGCCGGTCACCAGGCCGGTCTGCGTCAGGGAGGCGTCGGCGATGGCCCGCGCGATCCCGAAGTCGGAGAGCTTCACCTGGCCGTCGCGGGCGATGAGGATGTTGGACGGCTTCACGTCGCGGTGGACGATGTCGAGCCGGTGGGCCGCGGCGAGCGCCTCGGCGGCCTGGAGGAGCAGGGGCGCCGCCTCGTCGGCGCTGAACCGGCCCCGCTCCCGGATGACGGACGCCAGGTCGGTGCCGTCGACGTACTCGGTCACCAGCCAGTGGTGGTCGCGGTCGGCGACGAAGTCATAGACCGCGATGACGTTGGGGTGGTTGACCCGGGCGGCGAGCCGGGCCTCCCGCTCGGCGCGCTCGAGGTCGTACGACGACGCCCCGGCCGGCAAGCCGATGCGCTTGAGGGCGACGACCCGGCCCAGGACCTCGTCGCGGGCCTCCCACACAGCACCGGAAGCGCCGCGGCCGATCTCACGGCCGAGCGCGTACCTGTCGGCCACCCGGATGCTGGACATTGCCTCGCCAGCGTACCGATCCCGTTGGGCACTCCCACCTTCCATGCGGCAGGCTGGGGCCTCAGCACGAGCGCCGCGCGGGCGTCGCCCGGGCGCTCCGCCGGCATCACCACGAACGACGAAAGGGACCATCGTGTCCGTCGACCCGAACCTCCTCGACGACCTGGAGTGGCGCGGCCTGCTCGCGCACACCACGGACCGCGACGCCCTGCGCGCCGCGCTGACCGAGGGCAGCGTCCGGTTCTACGTCGGGTTCGACCCCACCGCGCCGAGCCTGCACATGGGCAACCTCGTCCAGCTCGTCACGGCGCGGCGGCTGCAGAACGCCGGTCACACGCCGTTCGCGCTCGTCGGTGGGGCCACCGGGATGATCGGAGACCCCAAGGAGGCGGGGGAGCGGTCGCTCAACTCGCTGGAGACCGTGCAGGACTGGACCGCGCGGGTCAGGGCCCAGGTCGAGCCGTTCCTGAGCTTCGAGGGCGACAACGCGGCGACGATGGTCAACAACTTCGACTGGACCTCGACGCTCTCGACGATCGACTTCCTCCGCGACATCGGCAAGCACTTCCCGGTCAACCGGATGCTGGCCCGCGACGTCGTCCGGACCCGGCTCGAGGCCGGCATCAGCTACACCGAGTTCAGCTACGTCCTGCTCCAGTCCATGGACTTCCTCGAGCTGCACCGGACGCACGGAGTGACTCTCCAGTTCGGCGGCTCCGACCAGTGGGGCAACCTCACGGGCGGGGTCGAGCTCATCCGTCGGGCAGCCGGCGGCAAGGCACACGCGTTCGCGACGCCGCTCATCACCAAGTCCGACGGGACGAAGTACGGGAAGACCGAGGGCGGGGCCCTGTGGCTCGACCCGGAGATGCTGTCGCCGTACGCCTTCCACCAGTTCTGGCTCAACGCCGAGGACGAGAAGGTGGGCGAGCTGCTCCGGACCTTCACCTTCCTCTCACGCGAGGAGATCGAGGCGCTCGAGGCACGGCATGCGGAGAAGCCCTTCCTGCGGGAGGCGCAGAAGGTCCTCGCCGACGAGGTGACGACCCTCGTGCACGGGGCCGCGGAGACCGAGCAGGCGAAGGCCGCGGCCCAGGCGTTGTTCGGAGGAGGCGACATCACCGCGCTGGCGGGGACGACGCTGGCGGCTGCGCTCGCGGAGGCGGGCGCGGTCGACGTCGACGGGTCCGCCGGCATCCCCGGGGTGGTCGACCTGCTCACGCTCACGGGACTCGTCGCGAGCAAGGGGGAGGCCCGGCGCACGATCGCCGAGGGCGGGGTCTCGATCAACAACGTGCGCGTCGACGACGCTGACCACGTGCCGTCCCAGACCGACCTGATCGACGGCTCGTGGCTCGTCCTGCGCCGCGGCAAGAAGCGCTTCGCAGGCGTCCGTCTGCGCTGAACGGAGGCGTCTCGGAGCCCGCCCGAAGCCGTGTGGCCCGGGACACACCACCCCGATTTGTGTCGCGTGGGGAGGGTATGTAATCTTCTCCATGTCGCCAGGGAGCGGCGGGGAGCAAGACCCAGAAGGGTCGGGCTTCCGGCCCCGAGGTGGCCGCCCCCAATTTCACCAGCTCGGTGACAACGGACATGCCAACGGCAAGTTCGGAACTTCACCGAGATCTGGCTGCGTGCGGGGAACACCAGTCCGAGTAGGGATCCGCGAGGAAACCGCCCGGTGCGTGTGATGTTTGAGAACTCAACAGTGTGTCATGCAATTTATGTCGTTGTGATTGTTTTAGCAGCGTCTGCATGTGGGCCGGCTTTGGTTGGTTTGTGTGTGGGTGTTGTGGTTTTTGGCAAGAGC
>NZ_JACEFC010000126.1 GCF_014180715.1 Nocardioides stalactiti
CGCCCTCGCCGCGCAGGCCTACCGAGCCGCCGGCGACGCCTCCCTCGCCGAGATCGAGCAGCGTGCCGCGGCCGAGCTCGCCCGGCGCCTCGGCATGGCCGCAACCGGCACTCCCGCCGCCCCGCCACCCTCTGCGGAGTCCTCCCTGTCCCCGCGCGAGCTCGAGGTGCTGCGCAGGGTGGCGGCCGGCTCGACCAACCGTGAGATCGCCGACGAGCTCGTCCTCTCGCCGCGCACCGTCGACCGGCATGTCAGCAACATCCTCACCAAGCTCGACGTGTCGACCCGGGCCGCCGCGGCGGCGTACGCGGTCGAGAACCGGCTGGCCTGAGCCGACGGGCGCCCCCACCCACCCACGGCGCTCGCTGAAATGGGTAGCGCGCTGGGTGGTCTCACCGATGTCGCGGCATCGCGCGGCGCGGCACCCTCGTCGCACCGACAACACCCCGACCGGAGGAAACCATGTCCGCGCTCGCTCCCCGCACCGCTCGCCCCCGTCACCACGCGGTGCGAGCCCTGGCCCGCACTGCCGTCGCACTCGGCCTGACGTGCGCGGCCGGCACCGGGCTGGCCTTGACCGCCTCGCCGGCACACGCCGCCGCCAACGCGATCGTCGGCATCAGCGGTTCCACGCTCGTCGTCGCCGCTCCGCAGGACGGCCCCAACTCCCTCCAGGTGGCGCTCGGAGCCGACATCGTGCTGGTGCGCGACCTGGCGGTGCAGCCCGTACCCGGCAACGGCTGTACCGCCGGTCCCGCCATCGACATGGTCACCTGCCCCCGCACCGGGCTGACCGGCTTCAACATCGTGGTCGCGGGCGGCGCCGACCGGGTGGTCCTGGGCGACCTGGGCATCCCCGGCACCGTCGACGGCGGCGTGGGCGACGACGTGTTCACCGGCGGCGCGGGCACCGAGACGTTCGTCGGCGGGCCAGGGCGCGACATCGTGACCTACAACCAGTCGACCGCGGGCGTCGTCGTCACGCTCGACGGGGTGGCGAACGACGGAGTGCCCGGAGAGAACGACCAGGTCAGCGACGACATCGAGTATGTCGACGGCTCGGACCACGACGACGTGCTGATCGGGTCGGACCGTCCCGAGACCTTCATCGGCAGCGACGGCGACGACCGGATCGACGGGGGGCTCGGCAAGGACCTGCTGGCCGGCAACGACGGCTTCGACACCGTGACCTACCAGACCCGCACGGCACCGGTCAGCGTGACCGTCGGCAACAACCCGATCAACGGCGAGGCCGGCGAGCAGGACATCGTCAACGTCGAGGTCGAGCGGGTGATCGGTGGCTCCGCCGGCGACACCTTGATCGGCAACGACATCGACAACGTCCTCATCGGCGGGGCCGGCGACGACACCCTCACCGGCGGCGCAGGCAACGACACCCTCCAGGGCGGCACCGGCGCCGACACGCACACCGGCGGGCTCGGGGCCGACTGCGTCAGCTACGTCGAGCGCACCGCCAAGGTCGTCGCCAAGATCGGCATCAGCAGCAGCAACGGCGAGGCCGGCGAGCTCGACTCGATCAGCAGCGACACCGAGTGCCTGCTGGGTGGAGCCGGTGACGATCAGCTCACTGGCGACAGCGGTGTCAACACGCTCGAGGGCCGGGGCGGCAACGACGTCCTCGACGGCGGCCTCGGTGCCGACGTCCTGGTGGGCGGCACGGGCCGTGACCAGGTCACCTACCTGGCGCGGAACGCCTCGGTGACGGCCGACCTCGACAACGTGGCCGACGACGGCGAGGCCGGCGAGGGCGACCGGATCACCGCCAGCGTCGAACAGCTCGTCGGCGGCTCGGCCGACGACAAGCTCACCGGCTCGGCCGCGAAGAACCTGCTCAGCGGCGGGGGCGGCAACGACACCCTCAACGGGCTCGGTGGTGCGGACAACCTGGTCGGCGGGTCCGGTGTCGACACGGTGACCTACGCCGGCCGTGCCACGTCGGTCACGGTGACGATCAACGCGGCCGCTAACGACGGAGCCGTCGGCGAGGGCGATCGGGTCGCCACCGACGTCGAGAACCTGATCGGCGGCAACGCCGCCGACACCCTCACCGGCTCGGCCAAGGCGAACACGCTGACGGGCGGAGCCGGCGGCGGCACCCTCCACGGNTCAACGGTGCCGGCGGCAACGACACCCTGCTCGGCGGCATCGGCGGGGACACCCTCACCGGCGGCAACGGCAACGACACCGCCACCGGGGGCACGGGCACCGACACCTGCAGTGCCGAGACCCGGACGTCCTGCGAGGGCTGAGCCCTTCGACCGGCCCTCTGGCCGACCGCCCCGCGGGGACGGTCGGTCAGAGGGCTTCGACGTTACGGACCAGCGCGTCGCTGGTGTGCTTGACCGCGACGCCGATGAGCGGCTTGACCGCCGCCGCCATCGCCTTGCCGGCCGGACCACCCGGCAGCGTGTAGCTGATGTGGGCGTCGACCCGGGTCCGACCGTCACCCAGGTCGGTGAACATCCAGCGCTGGGTGTTCTTGATGCCCTTGATCGAGCTGATCTCGATGAGACGGTCCTGCTCCCAGCCGGTGCACTGGATCCGGGAGGTCAGCGAGACGCCGATCTTCATGACGCCGTCGTACGTCGAGCCCACCCCACGGGTCTGCTCGGTGACCGGGTCGATCTTGTGGAGGCCGTACATCCACTCCTTGGTCTTGGAGAAGTCGTCGACGTACGCGAAGACCTCCTCGACCGGTGCGGCGACCTCGACGCTGTGCTCCACGATGCTCGTCACAAACCCACCGTATCGGCGGATTTCATCCGATCGGCGCATAGGTGCCACCACGGACGCGCTGCTGGTTTCGAACGGCCGATCTTCGGGTGAGGCGCCGTTCTCCACCGCTCCCTGGGGGTCCTCCGATGCGTACCGTCCTCGTCCGCGCTCAGCGCGACACCGTCGGTGTCGTCGACCCCCCCGCCGCCGCCAGCTGCAGCGGTGTGGTCACCACCCGACAGGCGCCGCGCATCCGTACGAGCGCGTAGTCGGAGGTGATGATTCCTCTCGCTCGTCCCGCCGACGAGCGTCGAAGGGCGCCCGGTCCGACCCGGTGGGGAGGCCGGAACGGGCGAGGGGCCGGGACACCGGCGGTCTGCCTAGACTGACGCCTCGTGCCTGACTCCACGGAACCTGCCCGCATCGTCCTGTTCGGCGCCACCGGCTACACCGGTGACCTGACGGCCCGCTCGCTCGTGGCGCGGGGGGCGCGGCCGGTCCTCGTCGCCCGCAACAAGGACCGGGTCACCGCGCTCGCCGAGGAGCTCGGTGGGCTCGAGGTGGCGGTCGCGGACGCGACCGACCCGGCGGCGCTGCGGTCCGTCGTGGCGAAGGGCGACGTCCTCGTCAGCACGGTCGGGCCGTTCCTCCGCTTCGGCGAGGCTGCGGTGCAGGTGGCGGCCGAGGCGGGCGCCCACTACCTCGACTCGACCGGCGAGGGGCCGTTCCTCCGCTCCGTCTTCGAGCGGTGGGGCTCGGTGGCGGCGGCCAACGACGCCGCGCTGATGTCGGCGTTCGGCTTCGACTTCGTCCCGGGCAACCTCGCCGGCGCGCTGGCGTTGGAGAAGGCCGGCGACGTCGCGACCGGCCTCGACGTCGCCTACTTCGTCAAGGGCTTCGGCACCAGCGGCGGCACCAAGGCGTCCATCGCCGGCATGTTGCTCGAGGAGGGCTTCGCCTACGTCGGCGGGCAGGTCCGCCAGGTCCGCGCCGGGCGGCGGGTGGAGACCTTCGACGTCGGCGGCCGGACGATGACCGCGGTGTCGGTCCCGGGGTCCGAGCACTTCGCCCTCCCCCAGTCCTACCCGCACCTGCGTGACGTCGACTCGTTCCTCGGCGCCCCGCCGGCGCTCGCGCGCGGCATGGGGGCGACCACCCTGCTCACCACGCCCGTACGACGGCTCGGCCCCACGAAGAAAGCCGCCCAAGCCCTGGCCGCCCGTCTGGTCAAGGGATCCACGGGCGGCCCGTCGGCCGAGGAGCGGGCCGGCGCGGCCGTGACGATCGTGGCCCACGCTCGCGCCCGGTCCGGCGAGACGCTCGCGACGACCGTGCTGAAGGGCCCCGACCCCTACGACTACACCGCCGACATCCTCGCCTGGGGCGCGATCGCGGCCGCTGCGGGCAAGGTGCAGGGCGTCGGCGGGCTCGGCCCGGTCGCCGCCTTCGGCCTCGCCGCCCTCACCGACGGTTCCGCCGCGGCCGGCCTCGTCGAGGCCTGACCGATCAGGGCGGAGGCTGTGCCTCCGGGGGCCTGACGGCGACCCAGTTCGCGGCGATCCACTGGAGCGTCGCCGGGTCGTGGACCCGCCACTCCATCACCCCGCAGGACACGCAGACGTACTGCCAGACCTGCCCCTGGTGGGCGCGGACGATGCCCTTGACCTCCGGTCGGTGCGGCGGCCACATGGTCGTGTGGTTGGACTGCCCTGAGAGCGAGTTGGCAGAGGCGAAGACGGACGACGCCCCGCAGCGGTCGCAGGTTCCGGTGTGCACCCTCCGGAGGCTAGCGGCGCCGTCACTCCCGGGACAGGGGGGCGGACGGGGGCTGCGCAGTCCGCCCCGGCAGCAGCGCGGCACAGCCGAGACCGAGGACGAGGACCCCGGTGAAGACCAGGACGACCAGGTGGTGCGAGTCGCGCGCCTCGGCCGCCGTCCCCTGGAGGTCCACCACCCGGCCGAGCAGAGCGATGCCCGCGACCCCGCCGAGGTAGCGCATCGTCGAGCTGACACCTGCAGCCATCCCGCTCTGACCGGGTGCGATGACCGCCAGCGACGCCGTCTGCGCGGCCGGACCGCACAGTCCGAGACCGATCCCCATGAGCACCAGCGGCAGCCGCACCTCACCCGCGACGTCGAGGTCGCCGGCAGCGAGGACCAGCATCCCGGCCAGGCACATCAGCGACCCCGAGACCGCCAGTGCCCGCGGCCCCAGCCGGTCGGTCAACCGGCCAGCCACCAGCGACATCAGCACCATCGCGACCATCAGGCAGATGAGCAGCTGCCCGGTCTCGCGGGCCCCGAGGTCGAAGAGCCGCTCGAGCACGAGCGGCAGCTCGAACAGCAGGGCGTACATGACCAGGTTCTGCAGGCAGATGAGGAGGGTGCCCGCGGTGAAGGCGCGCGCCCGGAAGATGTCGAGCGCGATGACCGGGTCCGGGGCGCGCCGTTCCCGCACGACGAAGCCGACCATCAGCACCAGCCCGACGGACGCGAGGACCCCGGCGACTGCGTCCTTCCGCTCGGCCCCGAGCACGAGCAGCGCCAGCGCCCCGGTGAGCAGCAGGGAGCCCGGCCAGTCGAACGCCGCGGTGGGGCGGGCGTCGCGGGTGCGGTCCACGCTCGCGACGAGCAGCGCCGAGACCACGAGCACGGGCAGGTTCGCGACGAAGACGGCCTCCCACCCAAAGGCGTCGACGAGGACGCCGCCGATGATCGGGCCGAGCGCCGCGGCGGACGCCATGATCGCGCCGAACATCCCGAACGCCCGACCGCGCCGGTCCGGCGGCAGCTCGAGCCGCAGCAGCGCGACCGTGGCCGGTACGGCGAGCGCACCGCCGGTCGCCATCAGGATCCGCGAGCCGGCGAGGACCGGCAGGTTCGGCGCCAGGAAGCCCACGACGGCGCCGATCCCGATCACCGCCTGCCCGAACGCGCAGACCCGCCAGTGGCCCAGCCGGTCGCCGAGCTTGCCTCCCGGGCCCTGGAGCGCGATCGCGGCGATCAGGTAGGTCGCCACCAGCGCCTGCGTCACGTCGGCCGGGTCGTGGTCGACCGTCCGGGAGATCGACGGGACGGCGACCGCGATCATCGTCGAGTTGAGCGGCATCAGCGCCGCGGCCAGCAGCGCGCCCGCGAGGCCACGCCCGGTCCCCGAGGCGGTGCCCGTCGCCGCCTCAGCCATGCGTGATCGGCCGGCGCTGCAGCAGGTACAGCCGCTCTCCCACGAACGCGAACTCGATGTCGTGGTCCGGGACGCCGTAGACCTCGTCGCAGGCCAGCGCGAGCCGGTGCAGCGCGGCCAGCCGGGCGTCGTCCAGGCAGAGCGCCTCGACCAGGCCGGGCTCGACGTCGTGCTCGGCGACGACGCCGTCCGGGCCGAGCAGCAGCGCGAGGTCCTTCTCGCCGGGCGTGCGCTCGAGCGGCGCGCCGTCCGCCGAGAGGCGGTACTGGTCCGGGGTGACCTGACCGCTGACGACGACCTCCCCGAGACCCCAGCTCGCCTCGATGAGCCGTTCGCTCGCGCCGGTCAGCGGGTGCCGGGTGAAGAGGACGCCCGCCACCTCGGACGCCACCATCTCCTGGAGCACGACCGCCATCCGCGGCGCGGGGTCGAGGTCGTGCTGCTCGCGGTAGGCGATGGCGCCGGGGTCGAGCGCGGAGGCGTGCACGCGCCGGACGGCGTCGAGGAGCGCGTCCGCACCGACGACGCCGAGGACGCTGAGGTGGGTGCCCGCGAAGGACGCGCCCGCGGAGTCCTCGCCGACCGCGCTCGAGCGGACCGCCCAGGGGCCGCAGGTCTCCCCCGCCATGACCGGGCCGAGGTCGGCCGAGCCCGCCACCACGGCGCGCACGGACTCCCAGCCGAGCGCGAATCCACCGGGCACCGGCAGCCCGGCGCGGAGCGCAGCGGACAGCTGGGCCGCCTTGCCGCCGTACGTCGCCTCGTCGGCCGCGGCCTCCAGCGGGGTCAGCACCTCTGGTCGCAGCGCCTTGGTCACTCCAGCAGCCGCACTTCGCCGGTCGAGCCGTCGACCCGGACCCGCGCGCCGTCCGGGATCGTGCTGGTCGCGTCACGGGTGCCGACGATGCCCGGGATGCCGTACTCCCGCGCCACGATCGCCGCGTGGCAGAGCTGCCCGCCGCGGTCGGTGACGATGGCGCCCAGCATCGGCAGCACCACGTTGAAGTACGGCGACGTCATCCGGGTGACGAGCACGTCGCCCTGCTTGATCCGGCCGAAGTCGGCGGCGCCGTCGACCAGGCGCGCCGTCCCCTCGTAGACGCCGGTGTTGACCGCGAGCCCGTTGAGCACGGTGGCCGAGTTCGGCGTCTCGGGCACGCCGAAGAGGCTCTCGAGGAAGGTGTTCATCGCCTGCGCCGTACGACGTGCCGGTGCGGGCAGCCAGTCGGCCGGCGGCGGCCCGGCGGGCAGCGCCCGGAGATGGTCGGGCACGTCGCTGGTCGTGGTCGACATCCGCCAGTCGAAGCGGTCCGCGACCTCTGCGGCGCTCGGACCGCCGGTGCCGAGGAGCAGGGCCCGCGCCTCCGCCGGGTCGAGCTCGACCGCGTGCTCGGCGACGTCGAGCGTGCCGGCGGCATGCAGCCGACGCCCCACCTCGAGCATCGCGCGGCGGGCCAGGCCGGTCGCCCAACCGTCGGAGTAGACCGCGCGCTCGTCCCGGATCCGATACATCAACCGAACCTCGGCGAGCCGGTCGTCGAAGTCGTCACGGTGCTCGGCGGGCACTCGCTCGCGCAGGGCAGCCAGCGCTTCGGCGTCGTCGGGAGCCGACGAGCGGCTTCCCGCGAGGGTCGTGCGGAGCGACTCCACGAGGACGTCCGGGAGCTCGCCGGCGACCTGGTCGCCGAGGTCGTAGCCCACGCTGCGCCAGCGGACCGTGTCGAGGTAGGCGGTGACCTCACGACCGACCTCCGGGTGGGCGCCGAGCTCGTCGAGGACGTCCCCGGCCGGCCCGCCGCCGGCGAGGAGCGCCTGCGCCGACTCGGAGGTGGCGAGTGCCTTGGCCGCCGCGTCGAGCTCGGCTGCGGCGAAGCCGCGTGAGATCTCCGATCGTCCGCGCATCAACCCCATGAGGGTCCCGGCCTCGGCTCCGGTCCAGGCCATCGCACCGGCGAGGAAGTCGCCGACGGGGACGCACGCAGCCATCGTGAACTTGTGGTGGAGGTAGGCGCTCTCCGTGGTGTGGCGGGCGACCCGGTCGACGTGGTCGGCCAGCTCGGCGTCGGTCATCGCGCCGACGTCCTCCGCCTGGATCGCCAGGTGCGCCTTGATCGCCGCCGGCTTGTCGACCTGGTCCCACTCCTCGAGGTCCTTGCGCCACAGCTTGCCCTCGAAGGTCGCCGCGGCGGCCTTGTGGCGTTTGCGCATGAGCGGGTGGATGCGGCTGACGACCTGGAGCACCGGCTTCGGCGGCGGACCCATCGCACCGGGCGGCGCGCCCACGGCGACGGGCTGGATGTAGAGGAACGAGTGCACGAAGGCGGGCTCCATGTGATCCAGCAGTACGCCGTACTTGGCGGTGCCCTCGGCGAACCCGCGGGCGAAGCCGCCCAGGAACGCGGCTTGCGTGATCCGGGTCATCGGCCGCGACCCGTGGGTCGACTCCAGCTCCCAGGGCCCCTTGCCCGGGGGGTCGAAGGATCGACCCTTGACGATGACGGACGGCGGTTCAGCCATGGGAGCCCCCAGCGATGTCGGATACGTCAGGCAGTCTCCACCTGCCGTTCACCTCCGGCAGGGTTTTCCGCAACATCGCCCGATGGGGCGGTCAGCATCCCGCGGCTGCGTAGGCCTCCTGCGCCTTCACGAGCGCGGCCTTGGCCGCGGCGAGGCGCCGCTTCGCGATCCTGATCTTCCGCTTGTTGCCCGTCTCCAGCGCCTTGGCCAGTGCCCGCTTCTTCGCCCGGACGTTGGCCTTCGCCGTGGCGACAGCCGCCGCGAGGTCCGCGCAGCTCGGCGGGTTGGTGACCTTGACCGACTTCTCGGAGGTCGCGACCTCGGTGCGGTTCTGGAACTGGTCGGTCACCGTCGCGGTGACCTCGACCTTGAACGTGTAGCCGAGGTCGGCGCTGGTCACCAGGTACGTCGACGCGGTGCCGACCGGGTTGGTGAGGCTGCAGCCGGTGCCGTCGGCGCTGCACCGGAACCACCGCCGGGTGAAGGTCGGGTCGGTCCCGGTCCAGGCACCCGCCGTCGACTGGAGCTTGGTGCCGACGTACGCCTTCCCGATCACCCGCGGCTTCGCCGTGTTGACCGGCTTGCGCTCATAGACCGAGCCGGACGTGCCGGCCAGCCGCTCGGGCGACTTGGTGCTGCCGATCTGACCGACCACGGTCCCCTGGACGACCTTGCCGACGTCGTCGACCGTGCTCGTGTAGGAGATGCCCGACTGACCCGGGATCTGGGCACAGGGGTCGAGGTCCTGGTCGCAGCGGTACCAGCGGTACTCGAACGTCGTCGCCATGAACGTGCCGTTGGACCGCCACCGGTTGGAGGCGTCGTCGCTCGGGTCGATGGTGAACGTCGCGCCCCACGGCGCCGAGGCCGCGTCGAGGAGCTTGGGGTAGCCGGGCGGCGGGGTCGGCTCGGGACCGGCGGGCGCCGCGATGGGACCGATCGCGTCGGAGAGGACCTCGGCCGAGAACACCGGCGTCACCAGGTTGAGGGCACGGACGCCCACCCGGAGGTACTTGCCGACGTCGGCGCTGGTGGTCGTGTAGGTCCGACCGGTCTCGCCGGCGATGTTGGCGCAGCTGCCCGCGGACGTCGTCGTGCACCGCTTCCACTGGTAGCGGTAGAGGAACGGACCCGTGCCGCCCCACACCCCGTCGTTGGCCGTCAGGGTGTAGCCCTGGGTGGCGCTGCCGGTCGGCGCGGAGATCGAGCCCGGCGACTCCACGGCCGAGAGCGGGAGCGTGAAGACGCCGTGGCCCTGCGTACCCGCGATGAGGCTCCCGGGCGTGCCGAACCCGATGTTGAGCGCCCACACCGACTCGTCCTTCATCGAGATCTCACCGGGCGCGCCGAGCTTGGCGCCCGACATCTCGCTCCAGTGCTCGCCGCCGTCGGCGGTCGCCCACACCCCGCTGTTGGTGCCGACGACGATCCGCGGCTCACCGCCGCCCCAGTACGTCGACGGCACCAGCTGGAAGGCGCGCACCTGGGTCGCGAGCAGCGCTCCCGGCCCCGAGCCGGTGGCGTCGTACCAGGTGAGACCGGCGTTGTCGGAACGGTAGACGCTGCTCGTGGTCGCGGCGATCAGCTCGGACGGGTCGAGCGGGGAGACCGCGATGCGGAGGCCCGCCTCCCCTGGCGGGATGCCGTCGGAGGTCAACGTCCAGCTCTTGCCGCTGTCGGTGGAGAGGTAGAAGCCGTTGCCCGCGGCGGCGTAGACCAGGCTGCCGGCGCCCTTGGTGAGCGAGTAGGCACCACCGGTGATACCCGTCGCCGGCGTCCACTTCACGCCGCCGTCGGAGGACCAGAAGATGCCGTCGCGCCCGGAGCCTGCGGTGCTGACGACCATGTTGGAGGTCGAACCAGCCGTCGTGAAGACGATCGACTGCACCCCGCCCTGGTCCAGGCGCATGCCCTGCGGGGTCGACTCGTCGACCCCGAGCTTGTCCCACGACCCGTTGCCGCTGCCCTGGTAGAGGCCGGCACTGGTCGCGAGGAAGATCTGGCCGCCCTGGCCCTTGGCCTCGTGCACCTGCTTGCCGAGCGTCGGCAGGTCGCCGCTGATGTCGGTCCACGGGCCGGCCGCGGTCGAGGACGTGAAGACCCCGTCGGTCTCCGAGCCCGCCACCAGCTTGGTCGGGGTGACGTAGTCGAGCGAGCGGATCCAGTGGTCGCCCTCGTCCCACTTCACCCAGACGTCCGGAACGGCCGCCTGCGCCGGCGTCGAGGTGACGCCGACCGCGACGAGCGGGAGCAGCAGCAGGGGCAGCAGGAGTCGAAGAGTCCTCAGCACGACCGGACCCTAGCGTCAGGAGACGCTGCGCGAGCCAGAACGGGAATTGATCGACCCGGGGTCGGTCTCCCTGGCTCCCCGGGTTGGAATCGAACCAACGAAAACTGGATTCAAAGTCCAGCCGCCCGTGCCAGCAGAGCAACCGGGGATAGTGGCCCCAGCGTAGGGCCAGCGCCGCCTTCTCTCCCAAGCCAGCCGCGCGACTGGCCATACTGACGACCATGACACGGAGCGACGTGGCGAGACGGTTGCCGTTCGGGGTGGCGCTCGCAGTGGTGCTGGGCCTCCTGGCCCTGGGCGTCGCGACGTCCCAGCTCGCAGCCAGCCGCGCCGGCGACGACGTGCTCCAGGAGACGGCTCCCTTCCTCACCGACGAGGGCCTGGCGACGATGCGTGCCGACATCGTCACCATCGACGCGGTCCTGGGGCAGATGGCGGCCGACCCGACCTTCCGGAGCAAGGTCGAGGGGGACCCGGTGCTCTCGGCCGCGGCCCTGCGGCTGCCGGAGGTCCGCGCCAGCGCGGAGAAGGTCGTCGGCAACCTCGAG
>NZ_JACEFC010000127.1 GCF_014180715.1 Nocardioides stalactiti
CGACGAACCCGCAGGGTTGGGTCGGCGAACCTGCAGGGTTGGGTCGGCGAACCTGCAGGGAGACTGCGGGTTCGTCGACCGAAGGGTGCGGGTTCGTCGACCGAAGGGTGCGGGTTCGTCGACCGAAGGGTGCGGGTTCGTCGACCGAAGGGTGCGGGTTCGTGGGTCAGATGAGCGGGAGCCGCTTCTGGCTGCGGGGGAGCTGCTCGTAGCCGCGGCGGACGGCGTCGGCGAGGCGCTCCCGGGGGAAGGGCCACTCGGCGGCAGCGAGTGCGTCGGCGACCGAGACCCCACGGGTGGCGAGGTCGCGGATGGTCTCGGCGACGACGCCGATGTCGGCCCGTTGGTCGAAGACGAACTCCCGGTCGACGACAGCGCCGTGGCCGGGGACCACGACCGTCGCCGGGGACATCAGCTGGGCGACCAGGTCGAGGGTCAGCGGCCAGTCGAGGGGGTACGAGTCGGCGCCGTAGGCCGGCGGGCCGGACTGCTCGACGAGGTCGCCGGCGAGGAGCACGTCGGCGTCGGGGACCCGGACGACGAGGTCGCCCCCGGTGTGTCCGCGGCCGGGGTGGACGAGCTCGACGGCGCGGTCACCGAGGTCGAGGACGGCGGCGGAGGAGAACGTGTGGTCGGCCGGCACGACCTCGGTCGCGCGAATGTCGGGCAGACGCGGGTCGTCGTACCCGTCGGCCTCCGACTTCTGCTTCCACTGCTCGCCGCTGGTGACGGTGCGCGCCGCCGCCTCCTCGGTGGCGTGGATCGGCAGGGTGCCGCCGTACTCCTGGCGGAAGGTGCCGTTGCCGAAGGTGTGGTCGAAGTGCTCGTGGGTGTTGACGACGGCCACGACCTCGCCGGCGCCGAGCGCCCGGATGTCGTCGATGACGTCCCGCGCGAGCGGCCCCGACGCATAGGTGTCGACGACCGCCAGCCCGCGGGAGCCGCCGACGAGACCGATGTTGAGGTCGATGAACTCGTAGTGGGCGACCCACACCCGGTCGGCGATCTCGGTGAACGGCATGGCGGGGACGCTACTCGCGCCCGCGGCGTCGTCTGCCAGCAGATCCCGGCTCCCCTCTTCCATGACGACGCGCCGACGGGTGCGCCAGGGAGCGGAGGGGGCGGTATTCTTGGCACTCCGGTGATCCGAGTGCCAGACCGGGCACGGCGCACGACCCGCGAGGAGGCGAGATGCAGGAGGACCGCAGGCTCGCCGTGCTGCGCGCGATCGTCGAGGACTACGTCGCCACCGAGGAGCCGGTCGGCTCCAAGGCGCTGGTCGAGCGGCACGGTCTCAACGTGTCTCCCGCCACCATCCGCAACGACATGGCGGCGCTCGAGGACGAGGGCTACCTGGCCCAGCCGCACACGAGCGCCGGTCGGGTCCCGACCGACAAGGGCTACCGCCTCTTCGTCGACCGGCTGACCACGGTCAAGGCCATGAGCGCCGCGGAGAAGCGCGCCATCGCGACCTTCCTGGACGGTGCCGTCGACCTCGACGACGTCGTCCACCGGTCGGTGCGGGCGCTCTCGCAGCTCACCCGCCAGGTCGCGGTCGTCCAGTACCCGACGTTGTCACGGTCCACCGTGCGCCACGTCGAGATCGTCGCGCTCACGCCGTCGCGGCTCCTGCTGGTGCTGATCCTCAGCAGCGGTCGGGTCGAGCAGCGCGTCGTCGAGCTCGACGCGGACCTGGCCGATGACGACCTCGCCGCGCTGCGGTCGCGGGTCAACCTCGCCGCGACGGGCGAGCAGATCGCGCTCGCCGCCACCGCCCTCCACGGGCTGCTGGCCGGCGACCTGCCGCCCGCACCGGTGACCAAGGTCGTCGTCGACACGCTGGTCGACGCAATGAGCGACCACCGCTCCGACGAGCGGATAGCGGTCGCCGGCACCGCCAACCTCGCCCGCTTCGGCGACAGCTTCGACTCCGCCGTCCGGCCGTTGCTGGAGGCGCTGGAGGAGCAGGTCGTCCTGCTCAAGCTCCTGGGCGAGGCCACCAGCGGCGGTGCCGTCACCGTCCGGATCGGCGCCGAGGGCCCCTACGAGGAGCTCTCGTCGACGAGCGTCGTCCAGACCGGCTACGGCCCCGACGACGCGCTCGCCTCGATCGGCATCGTCGGTCCGACCCGCATGGACTACCCGAGCACGATGGCGGCCGTCCGGGCCGTCGCACGTTACGTGTCGAGGATCCTCGACGAGGGCTGACCGCCCCGACGACGACCCCGCCCGAAGACAGAGAGAAGCAAGGAAGCACGTGAGCCAGGACCTGTACGACCTCCTCGGTGTCGCCCGCGACGCGGACGCCGACACCCTCAAGAAGGCCTACCGGAAGCTCGCCCGCCAGCTGCACCCCGACGTCAACCCCGACCCGGAGTCGCAGGAGCAGTTCAAGCTGGTGACGGCTGCCTACGAGGTGCTGTCGGACCCGCAGAAGCGAGCGGCCTACGACCGGGGCGGTGACCCGTTCGGGGGCGGCTTCGGCGGCCAGGGCGCCGGGTTCTCGTTCACCGACATCATGGACGCGTTCTTCGGCGGCACCGCCGGCGGCGGCACCCGGGGTCCGCGTCAGCGCACCCGCCGCGGCCAGGACGCACTCATCCGGCTCGAGGTCGAGCTCGCCGAGGCCGCCTTCGGCGTCTCGCGCGAGCTCAAGGTCGACACCGCGATCCGCTGCGCGACCTGCGACGGCGAGGGCGCCGCGCCCGGCTCGCGTCCGGTCGCCTGCGAGACCTGCCACGGTCAGGGCGAAGTGGCCCACGTCCAGCGCTCCTTCCTGGGCGAGATCCGCACCCTGCGGCCGTGCCCCGCCTGCCGCGGCTTCGGCACCGTCATCCCCGACCCGTGCCGTGACTGCGCGGGCGACGGTCGGGTCCGGTCGCGTCGTACCCTCACCGTCAAGATCCCGGCGGGCGTCGACACCGGCACCCGCGTCCAGCTCAGCGAGCAGGGCGAGGTCGGTCCCGGCGGTGGCCCGCCGGGCGACCTGTACGTCGAGATCCACGTCGCCCCGCACCCGACGTTCACCCGCAACGGCAACGACCTGCACTGCACCGTCGTGCTGCCGATGACGGCCGCGGCGCTCGGCACCAGCCTCGACGTGCCGACGCTCGAGGCCGACCTCGCGGCCGCTGACGGCGCCGCCGACTCCGGCCTGCAGACCGAGTTCTCGCTCGACGTCGCACCCGGCACCCAGTCCGGTCACGAGACGGTCGTCCGCGGCCAGGGCGTGCCCGGGCTGCGCGGCGGCCGGGGAGACCTGGTCGTCACGGTCGCGGTCGAGACCCCGACCCGCCTCGACGAGCGGCAGCAGCAGCTCCTCCGCGAGCTCGCCGTGCTGCGCGACGAGGAGCGACCGTCCGCCCAGGTGCGCGCCACCAAGCAGGGCGTGTTCGGCCGGCTGCGCGACGCGTTCACGGGCCACTGAGCAGCCGGCGCCGGCTCCCGTGACGCTCCCGCAGCACGTCGTGCCCTCCCTCGTGGGGGTCGTCGCCGGTGCGACGGTGACCGTCGAGGGCGACGAGGCCCACCACGCGGTCGTCGTACGACGCCTCCGGGTGGGGGAGTCGGTGATGCTCGCCGACGGTGCGGGTGCGGTCGTGACCGGCGAGGTCAGCGCGACGACGAAGCGTTCCTTCGACGTGCGCGTCGACCAGGTCGACGTCCGCACCGAGCCGACACCGACGGTGACGGTGGTGCAGGCGCTGCCCAAGGGGGAGCGCGGTGAGCTCGCCGTCGAGGTGCTGACCGAGATCGGCGCCGCCCGGATCGTCCCGTGGGGGGCCGCGCGCAGCGTGGCGATCTGGAAGGGCGAGCGAGCGGCCAAGTCCCACGCCAAGTGGCAGAGCACCGCGCGGGAGGCGGCCAAGCAGTCCCGGCGTGCCTGGCACCCGGTGGTGCCGCCGCTCGCAGCGACCGCCGAGGTCCTCGCCCTCGTCGGCGGGGCCGACCTCGCAGTCGTCCTCCACGAGGACGCGAGTGAGCCGCTGAGCGCCCTCGCCGTGCCCGACGACGGGGAGATCCTCGTCGTGGTCGGTCCCGAGGGCGGGCTCACCGACGACGAGGTAGCCGCCCTCGTCGGCGCCGGCGCGGTGGCGGTCCGGCTCGGTGACGAGGTGCTGCGGACGTCGACCGCCGGCGTCGCCGCGGTCGCCGCGCTGCTGGCGCGGACCCCGCGCTGGGGCGGGCGCTAGCGCGACGCCCCGGTCGGTTCGACGGACAGGAGCGCCTCGACCCGTGCCGTCTCCTCCGCGAGCTCGGTCTCTTCCTGCGCAGTGAGCTCGCGGTGCAGCCGGTCGACCACGACCCGGCCCTCGTCGACGCGCCAGATGCCGGCCAGCCAGCCGTCGGCGAACAGGGTGTTGCCGATGCCGCCGTTGGTGCCCATCCAGGACTTGCGAGCGACCGCGTCGGTGACCCGGTCGCGCGCCGCGTGGGACAGCCAGAGGTTGTCGTAGGTGCCGAGCAGCCGGACCGGCGCGGGCGCGTCCTCGTCGGCGATCGGGGCGTCGGCGACGTCGTACAGGACCCGCCCGTCCTCGTCCTCGTGCTGCACGAGGTCGTCCATGCCCTTGAGGACGGGGGCCAGCCGGGTGACGGCCGACCATGCGGTGACGTCGGCCGCCGTCGCGGGCCCGAACGCGCGCAGGTAGCGCCGGACGAGGTCGGGCACGTCGGGCTCGGCCAGCGGGACGCCCGTCCAACGGTCGACGTAGTCGTAGACCACGCCGCCCGAGGCCTTCCAGCAGCCGCGGGGCGGGAGCTGGGCCAGCGGTGCGACCCCGCGGGCGAGCTGGCCCAGCTGGGTGGCGGGGTAGGGGAAGCGCTCGGCGAGCCGGGCGCCGATGTCCTTCTGCGGCAGCGGGCCGTCGGCGAGCACCTCCCGGAGCGCTGCCTCGACCTGGCTGCGCTCGATGTCGCGGCTGTCGCCGACGGACTGGCTGACCCGGATCTCCTGCTCGATCCGCGGAGTCACCCACGGCCGCAGTGCCGCGGCGTCCTCGGGCGTGAGCAGGTGGATGGTGCCGCGCAGGGTGAGCAGCCGGACCAGGGTGCGGTCCTCGAGGAGGGCGCTCACCGCGAGCGGGTCGGCGTCGGTCAGCCGCGCCGCGAGCGAGAGGTACGGCGGCAGGTTCTCCTGGGCCTGGAGCCCGACCAGGTGGCGGACCATGTCGGTGGGGGACAGCGCCACCCGCTCGAGCAGGTGCTGGCGTAGCAGGAGCGTGCGGTTCAGGCGTTGCCGAGTCAGACGCAGGGGCACCCGCCAGAGACTAGTGTTCGACTCGGACACCGACGGAGGTATGGGATGGCACGGATCGGACTACCGGCGATGCATCGGGTCGCCGACGGCCTCGAAGGTCGTGATCCGGAGTTCATCCGCAAGGTGCTGCCGCGGTTGTGGCTGGCCTTCGAGCTGTACTTCCGGGCCGAGGTCGAGGGCTTCGAGAACGTGCCCCAGGACGAGCCGGTCCTGTTCGTCGGCAACCACAGCGGCGGTGCCGGCGTGCCCGACACCTGGTTGTTCCTGCTGGCCTACAACACCTACTTCACGGTCGAGGGGCGCCCGCTCGTCGGTCTCGCCCATCGGGTGATCACGGAGGCGCCGGTCATCGGTGACCTCGCCCGGCGGTTCGGGATGGTCAAGGCCGGCCCGGACCGCGCCCGCGAGGTGCTCGAGCAGGGCGCCAACGTGCTGGTCTATCCCGGCGGTGACGTCGAGGCGCTCCGGCCGACCCGCGACCGCAACCGGATCGTGTTCGACGGCCGGAAGGGCTTCCTCAAGCTCGCCCACGACGCCGGCGTCAAGATCGTGCCGGTCGTCGCGACCGGTGGCCAGGAGACGGTGATCGTCATCAACGACGGCCGCAAGACAGCCAAGGCGCTCCGTCTCGACACCCTGCTGCGGATCAAGTCCGTGCCGCTGGTGCTCAACAGCCCGTGGCTGATGCTGCCGCTCCCGACGGTGCCGCTGCCGGCCAAGATCCGGATGCAGGTCCTGCCGCCGATCGACCTGCGGGAGAAGTTCGGCGACGACCCCGACTGGGACCATGCCTACGACTTCGTCACCTCCACCATGCAGGTCGGGCTCTCCGCTCTCGCCGCCCGGACGACGCTGCCGGGGCTGGGCTGATGGCGACCACGGCCGCCGAGCGGATCGTCGTACGACGTCCGTTCGAGGAGGTCGCCAAGGTCGCGACCGATCCGCAGGTCCTGCTGCCGTTGGTCGCGGGTCTGGGCCGCTTCAAGTTCATCCGCGACAACGGCGACGGGTCGGAGGAGTGGGACATGTTCCTCGACATCGGAGCGATCCACGTCGGTGGTCGGGTCCGCGTCGTCAGCACGCCGCCGACCTTGTCCTGGGCGTCGGTCCGCGGCACCCGCCACACGATGGCGGTGGAGGTGACCGAGCACCCGCAGGGTGCCGAGGTCTCGATGACGATGACGGTCCAGCTCGGGGGTCTGGTGATGGGCCGGATCGCCGAGTTCGTGGCGCGGGGCATCGCCGGACGCCACCTCGTCGCGGGGCTGGAGCAGCTGCGCCACCACCTGGAGTTCGGCGACCTGGCCTGACCAGAACGCTTCAGTAGGTCACGTGACCCGTTGGGACGTAACTCGTTGACCTGACGTGCGCACCCGGATCGCCTCAGCCGCCCTGGCGGCCGCCAGCATCGCTGCTCTGGTCAACCTCGCCCCCTCGCAGGCGCAGGCCGGAGCCCTGATCGCTGCCCCGACCGCTGCTGCTGGGCCGCGCTACGACGAGTACGTCGCGCTCGGCGACTCGTGGTCCGCCGACGTGGTCTTCCTCGACGGGCACGGGCTCCCGGACACGACCCACGTGCCGGTCGACTGTGCCCAGTCCCACGTCAACTACCCCAAGCTCGTCGCCGCGCGGCTCGGGGTCCGCGAGCTGCGGGACGCGACGTGCGGGTCGGCCACGACGGAGCACTTCTCGGCCCCGCAGTCGCTGCCCCTCGGCGGCACCAACGCGCCCCAGTTCGACCGGCTCACGCGGACCACCGACCTGGTGACCGTCGGCATCGGCGGCAACGACGCCGGCTTCGCCGGGGCGGCGCTCGCCTGCATCAGCCTGCTGCCCCTCGAGACCATCCCGATGGACCTGCTGCCACTGCCGGACCTGCCAGTGCCGCTCGTCTCCACCTCGACCCTGCCGGTGGGTGGCTGCAAGGCCTACTTCACCGCCGGCGGCGTCGACCGGCTCGCCGTGGCGATCCGGAAGTCGGAGATCAAGCTGGTGCGCGCGTTCCAGGAGATCCACCGGCGCTCGCCCCGGGCGCGGGTCCTCGCGGTGAACTACCTGGCGGGTGTCCCGGCCAAGGGGTGCTGGCCGGTCGTGCCGATCACCGACAAGGACATGGCCTACCTGCACGCCACGTTCCTCAAGCTCAACGCGATGGTCGCCCGCGCCGCCCGGCGCGGCGGCGCCGAGCTCGTCGACACCTACACCCCGACGCTGGGCCACGACATGTGCCAGGCGCCGAACGTCCGCTACGCCGAGGCGTTCGGCCCCTCGGTCAACGACCCGGCGATCGGCGTACCGGCCCATCCCAACGCCGCGGGCGCCCGTGCTCAGGCGGACGTGGTGTTCAAGTACCTAAGCACTCACTAAGGGACCCGTTGTTTTCCTCAGCTGCCGCACAGCCGGTGTTAGTTTTTTTCGATCCTGAGTTCACATGGGGGAACTTGTGAAGATTCGTCATCTCCTCGCGCCGATCGCGACCGTCCTGGCGCTCGGCGGCCTCGCTGCCGCCCCGGCGCCGGCCCACGCCGCCACCAAGTCGGTGACCGTCCGCGTCAACGGCTTGCAGATCTACGGCGGCACGGCCACCTTCACCGGCTACACCGGGGTGTCCGGGGTGACGGTCAGCGGGGTCACCTGCACCGGCCTGACCAACGGTTCCGCGATCTCGCCGACACTGGCGGCGCTGGGCAGCTACACGATCGACGGCCTGACCTGCAGCGGCGGTGTCCTCAGCCATCCCGACTACGCCATCACCAAGTACATCGGGATGCGGCACACGGTCAACAAGGCACCCCTCCGGGTCGTTGCCGACAACAAGACCCGCGAGTTCCGCGACCCCAACCCGCCGTTGACCTACACGGTGACCGGCTTCCAGAACGGCGAGGACGCCTCCCTCCTCACCGGCGCGCCGACCATGTCGACGACGGCGAAGCCCGACTCCCAGGTCGGCAACTACTACAACATCAGCATCGCCGCGGGCACGCTGTCGGCGGGCAACAACTACGTCCTGCGGCCCTTCATCGCCGGCAAGATGACGGTGACCCACAAGTCGGTCATCGTCGCGGTGACCGGGGCGCAGGTCTACGGCGACGCGGCGCCGAAGTTCACCGGCAACTCCGGCTGGGAGGGCATCTACGTCGGCGGCGTCACCTGCACCAAGCTGGCCGACGGCCGCGACATCGTGCCGACGCTGCCGGTCGCGAACCTGCTCCAGATCGACACCTCGACCTGCTCCGGCGGGACGCTGACCGGCCGCAACTACAAGATCGTCGGCTACTCCTCGGTGAAGTTCAACGTGCTCAAGGCGCCGTTGACCCTCACCGCCGAGCCCAAGTCGAAGACCTACGGTGACGCCAACCCGGCCCTCACCTACACGGTCTCGGGCTACGTCAACGGCGACGACGCCGCCTCGGCCCTGACCGGCGACCCGTCGCTCACCACCGTGGCCGACGAGACGAGCGACGTCGGGAGCTATCCGATCGACCTCGAGGTCGGCTCACTGGCCGCGCGGAACTACCACTTCACGTTCAAGGACAGCACCCTCGCGGTCACCAAGGCCGTCCTCTCGGTGAGCGCCAACGCGGCGACCCGGGAGTACGGCGCCGCCGACCCGACGTTCAGCGCGGCCTACGCCGGCTTCAAGAACGGCGACACCGTCGCGGACCTCACCGGTGCGCCGGCGTTCAGCACGCCGGCGACCGCGTCGTCCAACCCCGGCAACTACCCGCTGTTCGTCACGGCCGGCACCCTGGCGTCGTCGAACTACGCGTTCGGTCCGTTCAACGGCAACATCCTGACGATCACCCAGGCCGACGCCAACATCGAGACGAAGCGGATGACCGCGGGCGGCGTCCTCGAGGCCACCCTGACCGCCGGTGCCGCGAAGGCCCCGGTCCAGGGCGCGACGATCACCTTCTTCACCGGCAACGGGTCGGCCATCGCCTGCACGGCGACGACCGACGCCACCGGCAAGGCGACCTGCACGGTGACCAACAACGGGCACCGGACCCAGATCGCGACGGGTGGCTACGTCGCCCGCTTCGCCGGTACGGCGGGCGTCAAGGCCGGCGAGAAGCGCCAGGGCATCCTGTAGGTCCCGTTTCACCCACGCACAGCGACCCGGCACCTCTTGGTGCCGGGTCGCTGTGCGTCGATACTGGCTGGTGCCGGGCTACTCGACGACGATCGTCTTGGTGTCCTCCGAGGGGCCGTTGCCCTCGGCGCCACCGGACGGGTCGTCGGTGAGGGCGACGAAGGTGTACTCGCCGGGGGCGAGGCTGCTGACGTCGACCTCGGTCTCCCACGGGTACAGGCCGTCGATCCAGCCCTCGGCAGTGGCGAAGCCCTCGAGGACCTTCGCGCCGGAGCTGTCGCGGACCTGCCACGGGACGGTCGCCTCGAACGAGCTGGCCTCGCCGGACGCGGTGAAGGTGTCGCTGACGGTGGCGCCCTCGGCGGGGGAGAGGACGTTGACGAACGAACGGACCTCGAGCTCGTCGGCCGCGTCCACGCTGGCGGCTTCGATGCCGAGGAGCCGACCCGAGGGCTGGACCGCGACCGGCGCCTCCTCGCCCTGCACGGCCTGCAGCGTGTAGACGAGCTGCTGGACCGCGAGCTCGGCGTCGGCCGCGCTCATCCCGGCGGGGCGGGTGTTCCAGGAGTCGTCCGCGAGGGTGACGACGAACTGCTCCCCGTCGAAGGTCACGCTCGCGAAGGAGCCGGACGGGAACAAGGTGCGGTAGTCGGGGTCGAGGACGTCGCCGGCGGTCACCAGGGCGGCCGCCTCCTCGAGCGGGTTGTCGTCACCGACCGCGCGGACCTCGGCGACCAGGCCCTGCCCGGCCGGGGTGTCGGCGACGAAGAAGACCGGCACCTCGATGGTGCTCGCGGGCGCGGTGTCGGACTCGGTCGGCTCCGCGGAGTCCGTCGACCCGGGATCCGTCGGCTCGGTCGCGTCGGAGGTCTCCGCCGCGGGCGTCGATGCCGGGTCGTCGCCGCTGCTGCTCGTGGGCTCGTCGTCGCCGCAGCCGGCGAGGAGCAACGCGGCGAGCGCCGCCGTCGTCGCGAGGCGGGCCTGAGGGGGAAGGGAGTGACGCTTCATGGGTTCGATCCTTGCTGTGAGGTGCGGTCAGCGGACGGTGATGGTGCGCGTGTCGCTGAACTCGGAGGGACGGTCGGAGGTCTGCCCCTCGACCGTCGTGGTGACGCGGAAGACGTAGCTGCCGGGCGGGAGCCCCGAGAGGTCGATGGGCCCGGTCTCCCAGCCCGGGGCGCCGAGCGTGGCGCGGGCGTCGGGGCCGGTGATGTCGGTCGGGACGGCCCGCCCGCTCCGGACGACCACCCCGTTCTGGGTCAGCGA
Source organism: Nocardioides stalactiti (assembly GCF_014180715.1). GTDB lineage: Bacteria > Actinomycetota > Actinomycetes > Propionibacteriales > Nocardioidaceae > Nocardioides > Nocardioides stalactiti. The sequence goes on from NZ_JACEFC010000127.1 coordinate 10,620, forward strand.
CCAGTCGACCCGGCGGACGTTGTCGGCCTGGGTGCCGTTGGCAAGGAGGACGCCGGTGTCGACGGCCAGGTTCTCGGCCGGGTCGGTGATGTTGACCGGGGCGGTGAGGTCGTAGGACCGGTCGCGGTCGACGACGGCACCCACCCGGGTGCCGAGCACCCACCGGGCGACCCGGCCGTCGTACTCGAAGGACACCGGGAGGGTCTGGCTGATCGCCGCCTCCGCGGTGTAGACGGCCTGCTGGACGCCGTACCGGCCCTCGGCCTCGACGGGCGTCGGGGCGAGCGCGCGGTCGGTGCCGAGCACGACGACGACGCGGCCGTCCTCCACCCGCACGGACTCGAAGGAGTCGGCCGGCCAGAGAGTCTCGTAGTCGGGGTCGACCGGGCCGACGTCAGCGGTCAGCCGGCGCAGCGCGACGAGCACCTTGACCGCGGGGTCGGAGGAGGGGGTCACCGCCTGGAACTCGCGGAACAGCCGCGGTCCGTTGCTGGTGTCGGAGACGAAGTAGATGCCGGCGGCGGCGGTGATCGGCTCGTCGTCGTCGTCGTCGGCGGCGGTCGGGCCGGTCGAGGACGCG
>NZ_JACEFC010000128.1 GCF_014180715.1 Nocardioides stalactiti
CGACCTGCCTCCGGAGACCGCCGAGATCCTGCTCCGGCTGATGGAGCCCGAGGAGGCCGAGGACGTCCGGCGGCTGATGAAGTACGTCGAGAACACCGCCGGCGGCATGATGACGCCGGAGCCGGTGATCCTCGGGCCCGACGCCACCGTCGCCGACGCGCTCGCCCACGTGCGCAACCCCGAGCTCACACCCGCCCTGGCCTCGATGGTGTTCGTGTGCCGCCAGCCGTTGGAGTGCCCGACCGGCAAGCTGCTCGGCGTCGCCCACATCCAACGGTTGCTGCGCGAACCGCCCTCGACGCTGGTGGCGGGCGTCCTCGACGACGCCCTCGAGGTCCTCCGTCCCGAGAGCACGATCGACGAGGTCGCGGCCCACCTGGCGACCTACAACCTGGTGGCCGCCCCGGTCGTCGACGAGGAGCGCCGGCTCATCGGCGCGGTGAGCGTCGACGACCTCCTCGACCACATGCTCCCGGACAACTGGCGCGAGCAGCAGGCGGAGCGTCGTGCCTGAGTCGCGCCGGCCCGGAGACCGGCTCGACACGCCACAGGCCGTCAAGCGGCCGCTCACCTGGCGCCCGTCGTACGACACCGACACGTTCGGCGTCTTCGCCGAGCGGTTCGCGCGCTTCATGGGCACCGCCAAGTTCCTGCTGTGGATGACGGTCTTCGTCATCACCTGGGTCCTGTGGAACTTCCTGGCCCCGGCCGACTGGCGCTTCGACGAGTACCCGCTCATCTTCCTGACCCTGATGCTCAGCCTGCAGGCGTCGTACGCCGCGCCGCTGATCCTGCTCGCGCAGAACCGCCAGGAGGACCGCGACCGGGTCGTCGCCGCCCAGGACCGCGACGCCGCGAGCCGCGCCCACGCCGACATGGAGTTCCTCGCCCGCGAGGTCGCGTCGCTGCGGATGTCGATGGGCGAGGTCGCGACCCGCGACTACCTGCGCTCGGAGCTGCGGGCACTCCTGTCGGAGCTCGAGGACCGGGAAACCGAGCGCGAGGCCGAGCGCGAGGCCGAGGGTGGGCCGTCTCACGAGGGCCGCGAGTAACGACCCGCCGCCACCGCTCCGTAGACTCGTGGCGATATGAGTACCACGCACGCTCTCCCCACGCTCGACCAGGTGAACGCTGCCCTGGCAGGAGTCAACGACCCCGAGATCAAGCGCCCGATCACTGAGCTCGGCATGGTCGACAACGTCGAGATCCAGGAGGACGGCCTGGTCAAGGTCCGCGTGCTGCTGACCGTGGCCGGCTGCCCGCTCAAGGACACGATCAACCGCGACGTGACCGCCGCGGTCAGCGCCCTCGCGGGCGTCACGAGGGTCGAGATCGACCTCGGCGTGATGACCTCCGAGCAGCGCGGCTCGCTCCACGAGCAGCTCCGTGGGGGCCAGGCCCAGCGCGAGATCCTGTTCGCCCAGCCCGGCTCGCTGACCAAGGTCTTCGCGATCGCCAGCGGCAAGGGCGGTGTCGGCAAGTCCTCGGTCACCGTCAACCTCGCGCTCGCGCTGGCGGCCGCCGGCCGCAAGGTCGGGGTCGTGGNCAGCGGCGTCTCGGTCATCTCCGTCGGCATGCTCAAGCCCAAGCGCGAGCAGGTCATCGCCTGGCGCGGTCCGATGCTCGACCGGGCGCTCGTCCAGATGCTCTCCGACGTCTACTGGGGCGACCTCGACGTCCTGCTCCTCGACCTGCCGCCCGGCACCGGCGACATCGCGATCTCGCTCGGCCAGCACCTGCCCAACGCGGAGGTCGTCGTCGTGACCACCCCGCAGGAGGCAGCTGCCGAGGTGGCCGAGCGCGCCGGCACGATGGCCTCGATGATGCACCAGAGGGTCGTCGGGGTCATCGAGAACATGAGCTACCTGCCGTGCCCGCACTGCACGCCCGAGGGCAAGGAGCACCGGCTCGACGTGTTCGGCTCCGGCGGCGGCGAGCGGGTGGCCGACACCCTCTCGAAGCGGTTCGGCTACGACGTCCCGCTGCTCGGCTCGGTGCCGCTCGACATCTCGCTGCGCGAGGGCGGCGACGCCGGCAAGCCGATCGTGGAGGCCGACCCGACCGCGCCCGCGGCGATCGCGCTCAACGCCATCGCCGACCGCCTCGACGGACGCAGCCGTGGCCTCGCGGGCCTCCAGCTGGGTCTCACCCCGAGCAACAAGTTCTGACCGGCTGAGCGGGCACGGGGGCGGCGGTGTTCGGGATCGGGTTCGGCGAGCTCGTCGTCATCGCGTTCCTCGCCGTGCTCGTCTTCGGCCCCGAACGTCTTCCTGAGCTGGCCAAGCAAGCCGGTCAGATGATGCGGAAGGTCCGCGACTTCGCCAACAACGCCCGCGACGAGCTGCGAGCCGAGCTCGGGCCGGAGTTCGCCGACCTCGAGCTGCGCGACCTCGACCCACGCGCGATCGTGCGCAAGCACATCGCCGAGGCGATGGCCGACGAGGACGACGAGATCTTCCGGGCCAAGCCCGAACGACGCCCGCTCGAGCCCGACGAGCGTCCTCCGTACGACGTCGACGCGACCTGACGGCTCGAGGCTGCGTCTCAGGCGCGGGACTGAGCCGCTGAGAGCGCGGTGAAGGGCACCAGGATCATCCGCCGGTCGTCACCCTCGACGAGCTCGCAGAAGTCTGCGCCGATGCGCCGCAGGGTGCCCTCGTGGTGGGACCCGTCCCGCAGGTGGAGCCGGCACCGCTCGCCGGCCTCGGCGATGCGGCGGAGCGCGGACCCGAGCCCGAGCCGGGTCAGCGGCGACCAGGTCTCCTCGGCGACGGCGCGCACCGAGGCGCGCTCGACCGTGGTGATCGCGTCGACGCTGACGACCCAGTCGTGCTTGCCGGACGACACGAGCAGCCACTCGGCAGCGACCCGGTCGACGGTGCCGGTGAGCGGACCGACCCCGAGAACACCGAGCGTGACCTCGGTGCCGGCCGATCCCATCAGCCGGCTGGCGAGGGTCACGGTCTGGTAGTCGGCCTGGCCCTCGAGGTCCTCGAAGACGGCGAAGAGGTCGGACTCCCAGCTCATGGGCTCCACCTCATCACATGAAGGCTGTGGAAAGAATCTTGACCCTGTTCGTGGACGCGTCGAATATTGAACAAAGCCACGCAACGCAAGGATTTCTCGGGATGTTCCTTCCTTCCGGTGGGGTGGTCCCGGCGTTCCCCGACGCCCGGGCCCCCGTCCCCGTCGCACCTGTCCAGGGGACGCTCGCGCTCGCGCTCGTCCCGCGCTGCGAGCCACCGGCCGTGACCGGCACCAGCCACCGGGGTGCGACGGTCGTCCCCATCGACTACCGCCAGCGCGCGGTCGTCGAGGAGTGGACGCGCCGGTTCGTCCAGGCTGCGGTCGAGATCGTCGGCGGTGACCGCCCCGTCTCCCAGCTGTGCCGGTGGACCACCGAGGAGGTCCACGCCGACCTCCGGCGCCGCGCCCACCTCGTCGCCCGGGCTGGCGGGCACCAACCGGGCCTCGCACGGGTCCAGCTGGTGCGGCCGCGCGTGCTCAGCGTGCACACGTGCTTCCTCGGCCCCGACCGGGTGGAGGTCGCCGTGCACGTCCGCTACGGCGAGCGGTCGCGCGCGGTCGCCGCCTGCTTCGAGCGGATCGAGCAGCGCTGGATCTGTTCGGCGCTGGATTTCTCCTGAGTCGGGGCGCCCCGGCCGCAGATCTTCCCAAAAGTGACGGCGGTCACTATGTTCGGCCAGGGTCCGTTCGGACCCCGGGGAGGGAAGACCCGAGGAGACGACGAAGAATGTTCCGGACGTTCGTGGCCGCGCTGGCGGTCGCCGCAGCGACCTTGCTCGCCCCGCTCCCCAGCCCGACGGCCAACGCCGACGGACCCGGCTCCGGCGCCCCGTGGGTCGTCTCGGTCGGCGACTCCTACATCTCCGGCGAGGCCGGCCGCTGGGCCGGCTCCTCCAACTCCAGCAGCAGCCGGGCCGACGCGACCGGCGCCTCGACGTACTGGGACAACGCGTCCGGGACCGGCGAGGCGATCGACCGCTGCCACCGCAGCAAGAGCGCCGAGATCCACATCGGCGGCGGCGTCAACAGCCTCAACCTGGCCTGCTCGGGCGCCAAGACGGCGACCGCGACCGGTGAGTACTTCAAGCCGGGGCTCGACTTCTACTCGGGCACGCAGGGCGTCGGCCAGGCCCGCGCGCTGCAGACCTTCGCCACGACCCACAACGTCAAGATGGTCGTCGTCAGTATCGGCGGCAACGACTTCAACTTCGCCAGCATCGTCCAGCAGTGCGTGACCGACTTCCTCGCGTCGCCGTCGTGGTGGCCCGACTACTGCAAGGACGACAGCAGCGTCACCAGCAACTTCACCAGCAGCAACGTGAGCACGGTGAGGACCCGGATCGCCAACGCCCTCCTCAACGTGCGGACGGCGATGCGCAACGCCGGCTACGCCGACACGTCGTGGACGATGCTCGTCCAGACCTACCCGTCCCCCATCCCCAACGGCTCCGGCTTCCGCTACAGCCAGAGCGGCTACACCCGCCAGAGCACCGGTGGCTGCGGCTTCTGGAACGCCGACGCCGACTGGGCCAACAGCTCGGCGCTCCCGACGATCAACAACACCGTGACCGGCGCGATCACCCAGGCCGGCATCGGCAACGCCAAGGTGCTCAACCTGTCGAGCACGTTCAACGGGCGTCGGCTGTGCGAGAACGGCGTCGGTCTGTACGAGGAGGTCGGCGTCGCCAACTGGACCTCGGCGGGCGCGGTGGACAAGACCGAGTGGGTCAACCAGATCCGCACCGTCTCCACCTGCTGCTCCAGCAGCCCGTACTACATCCAGGAGTCCTTCCACCCGAACTACTGGGGCCAGCTGGCCGTCCGCTCCTGCGTGCGCCAGGCCTACAACGGCGGTACCCCGAAGGGCGGCACCTGCGCCCGCACCGGCACCGGCCTGCTCAACGGTGAACCGAGGATGACCCTCCAGTAGAGAGGGCGAATCGGGACCTTCCTGAATCGAAACGGGGGTTGTCCGCAGCCAAGCTGCGGACAACCCCCGTTTCGATTCAGGAAGGTCCCGATTCGCGTCGTCAGGAGACGCGAGCCGTCGTACCCGTGGGGCCGCCGGGCGCGCCGTGGCAGCGCTTGTACTTCTTGCCCGAGCCGCAGGGGCACAGCTGGTTGCGGCCGATCTCGGCGAACTCGTCGTCCTCGTCGGAGACCCGAGCACCCCGCACCTCCGGCTCGCCGGTGACGTCGCTCGGCGCCGAGTAGGACAGGAACTCCGGCTTCTTCGGAGCGTCGAGCCCCTTCGCCTTGATCTGCGGCGTCGCGGCCTTGAGCTGGGCGGAGATCTCCGCGAGCCCGGGACCCGAGGCTCCGACGCCGACGGGCGGCTCGGCGAGCGCACCCTGGTGCATCGGGCCCTCGTGGCGGGAGCCGTCGGCGTGGTAGTGGAACTGCGGCTCGTCGTCCTCGACCTGGACCTCGAGGTTGAAGAGGAAACCGACGGTCTCCTCCTTGATGCCGTCCATCATCGCCGCGAACATGTCGTAGCCCTCGCGCTGGTACTCGACCAGCGGGTCACGCTGCGAGTAGGCGCGCAGGTAGATGCCCTCGCGGAGGTAGTCCATCTCGTAGAGGTGCTCGCGCCACTTGCGGTCGAGGACCGACAGCAGGACGCGGCGCTCGAGCTCGCGCACGACCTCCTCGCCGACCTCCTCCTCGCGAGCGTCGTACGCCGCGTGGGCGTCGGCCTTGAGGCGCTCGATGAGGTCGTCCCTGTGGAGCGCGGCGTGGTCGCCGAACTCCTTCTTGACGTCCTCGACCGGGACCGAGACCGGCCAGAACTGCTTGAGGTCGGTCCAGAGCTGGTCGAGGTCCCACTCCTCCGACCCCTGGTCGATGGAGCCGCTGACGAAGCCCGTGACGACGTCGTCGATGAACGTGCGGATCTGGTCCTCGAGGTCCACGCCCTCGAGCACCTCACGCCGCTCGCCGTAGATGACCTTGCGCTGCCGGTCCATCACGTCGTCGTACTTGAGGACGTTCTTGCGGGACTCGAAGTTCTGCGACTCCACCTGGCCCTGGGCGTTGGCGATCGCGCTCGTGACCCGCTTGTTCTCGATCGGGACGTCGTCCGGGATCTTCAGCATCACGAGGACACGGTCGACCCAGTCGGACTTGAAGAGCCGCATCAGCTCGTCCTGGAGCGACAGGTAGAAGCGGGACTCCCCCGGGTCGCCCTGACGGCCCGAGCGACCGCGCAGCTGGTTGTCGATACGACGCGACTCGTGGCGCTCGGTGCCGACGACGTAGAGGCCGCCGAGCTCGCGGACCTCGTCGTGCTCGTCGGCGACCTGCTCCTTGATCTTCTCGAGCATGGCGGGCCAGGCGGCGTCGTAGTCGTCGGCGGTCTCGCCCGTCGGCTCCAGTCCCTGCTTGCGCAGCTCCTGGTCGGCCAGGAACTCGACCGAGCCGCCGAGCATGATGTCGGTCCCGCGGCCGGCCATGTTGGTGGCGACCGTGACGGCGCCCTTGTGGCCGGCGAGGGCGACGATCTTGGCCTCGTCGGCGTGGACCTTGGCGTTGAGGACCGAGTGCGGCACGCCGCGCTTCTTCAGAGCCTGGGACAGGTACTCCGACTTCTCGACCGAGACGGTGCCGACGAGGACCGGCTGGCCCTTCTCGTTGCGCTCGACGATGTCGTCGACGACGGCGTCGTACTTCGCCTCCTCGGTGCGGTAGACCAGGTCGGGCTGGTCCTTGCGCACCATCGGCTTGTTGGTCGGGATCGGGACCACGCCGAGGCCGTAGATCTTGTCGAACTCCGAGGCTTCGGTGAGCGCGGTACCGGTCATCCCGGAGAGCTTCTCGTAGAGGCGGAAGTAGTTCTGGAGGGTCACGGTCGCGAGCGTCTGGTACTCCTCGCGGACCTTGACGCCCTCCTTGGCCTCGATCGCCTGGTGCAGGCCGTCGTTGTAGCGACGCCCCGCGAGCATGCGGCCGGTGTGCTCGTCGACGATGAGCACCTCGCCGTTCATGACGACGTACTCCTTGTCGTTGCGGAACAGCTCCTTGGCCTTGATGCAGTTGTGGAGGAACGAGATGAGCGGGGTGTTGGCCGCCTCGTAGAGGTTCTCGATGCCGAGGTGGTCCTCGACCCGCGTGATGCCGGGCTCGAGGACGGAGATCGTGCGCTTCTTCTCGTCGACCTCGTAGTCGACGTCACGCGTGAGCTTCTGGGCGATCTTCGCGAACTCGCCGTACCACTTGACCTCGTCCTGGGTCGGACCGCTGATGATGAGCGGGGTCCGGGCCTCGTCGATGAGGATCGAGTCGACCTCGTCGACGACGGCGAAGAAGTGGCTGCGCTGCACGCAGTCCTCGATCGAGGACGCCATGTTGTCGCGCAGGTAGTCGAAGCCGAGCTCGTTGTTGGTGCCGTAGGTGATGTCGCAGGCGTAGGCCTCGCGACGCGCGGCCGGGCGCATCTGCGGGAGGATCACGCCGGTGCTGAGCCCGAGGAAGTGGTGGACGCGGCCCATCCACTCCGCGTGGTACTTCGCCAGGTAGTCGTTGACGGTGACGACGTGGACGCCCTTGCCGGCGAGGGCGTTGAGGTAGGCCGGCAGGGTCGCGACGAGGGTCTTGCCCTCACCGGTCTTCATCTCGGCGATGTTGCCCATGTGGAGCGCGGCGCCACCCATGATCTGGACGTCGTAGTGCCGCTGGCCGATGACCCGCTTGGCCGCCTCACGCACCGTGGCGAACGCCTCGGGCATGAGGTCGTCGAGCGTCTCGCCGTCGGCGAGGCGCTTGCGGAACTCCTCCGTCATCCCCTGCAGCTCGGCGTCGGACATCGCCACGAAGTCGTCCTCGATGGCGTTGACTGCCTTCGCGACCGACTCGAGCTGGCGGAGGATCTTGCCCTCTCCGATACGGAGGAGCTTGTCGATGATCACTGGCACGGCGGCAACTCTACCTAGCGCTCGTTACGACTCCGACTCGCGCTCGGTGGCGGACTCGGCAGGGGGCTCGGAAGGGGTCCCGGCGGCCGCCTCTGCGTCGAACGCGGCGTAGGCCTCGGCCCGCTCGCGCTCGATCCTGCTCCCGAGCCGGTAGGCGGTCGCCCAGAGCAGGGCGAAGACCGGCCCGAGGATGAACATCGGCTGGACGACGACGCCCAGCGCGATCGCGGCGACCTGCACCGCGTGGCCCATCCAGTAGCCCCACTCGGCGCGGAGCAGGCCGGCCGTGAGCAGGCACCAGAGGGCGAGGCCGAGCCCGATCGTGAGCGCGGTCGAGGTGGCGACGTCGGTCAGCGCGATCATCACCGGGGTCGTCAGGCCGAGCGTGATCGCCTCGAGCGCGAGCACGGTCGCGCACAGCGAGCGGCGCGGGTTGTTCACTTGCGTCCCCCCAGCAGCAACCGGGCCTCGCCGACGGTCACGACCGACCCGGTCACCAGCACGGCGCCGGACGACAGCGCGTCCCCGGCGCCCGACTCGGCCAACCCGGCCGCGTGGTCGAGCGCGTCCGCGAGCCGGGGCACGACGGTGACCCGGTCCTCGCCGAAGACCTCGACGGCGGTCGCCGCGAGCTCGTCGGCCGGCAGCGCGCGAGCCGTCGAGTTCTGGGTGATGACGACGTGGGCGAGGAGCGGCTCGAACGCGGCCAGCAGGCCCTCGGCGTCCTTGTCGCCCATGACGCCGACCACGCCGATGAGCGGGTCGAACCGGAACGAGTCCTCGATCGCGGCGGCGGTCGCCTCGGCACCCGCCGGGTTGTGTGCCGCGTCGAGGACGATCGTCGGGCTCCGCCGCACGATCTCCAACCGGCCGGGCGAGGTCGCCTGGCCGAACGCCTCCCGGACCACCTCGTCCGACAACGGCTCGTCGCCTCCGAGGAGCGCCTCGACCGCCGCCAGGGCCGCTGCGGCGTTCTGCGCCTGGTGGGCGCCGTACAGCGGGAGGAAGAGGTCCTCGTAGTGCCCGCGCAGGCCGCGGAGCGTGACCGACTGACCACCGACGGCGGGAACCCGGGCGGTCACGCCGAACTCGATGCCCTCGCGGACGACGGTCGCACCGCCCTCGGCCGCCTGCTGCAGCAGCACCTCGGCCGCCTCCAGGGGCTGCTGGGCGAGGACCGCCACCGCGCCCGGCTTGATGATCCCCGCCTTCTCCCGGGCGATCGCCGCGACGGTGGTGCCGAGGAAATTCGCGTGGTCGAGCGCGATCGGGGTGACGACCGCGACGTCCGCGTCGATGACGTTGGTCGCGTCCCACGCGCCCCCCATCCCGACCTCCACCACGGCAACGTCCACCGGAGCGTCGGCGAACGCCGCGTAGGCCATGCCGACGACGGCCTCGAAGAAGGAGAGCGGGAACGGCTCGGCGGCGTCGACGAGGTGCGTGTACGGCGCCACGTCGTTGAACGCGCGCACGAACGCATCGTCGTCGAGGGGCTCACCGTCGACGCTGATCCGCTCGCTCATCTTCTCGACGTGCGGGCTCGTGAACCGGCCGGTGCGCAGGTCGAGGGCGCGCAGCAGCGTGTCGACCATTCGCGCGGTCGACGTCTTGCCGTTGGTGCCGGTCAGGTGGATGGAGCGGTAGCTGCGCTGAGGGTCGCCGAGCAGCTCGGTGAAGGCGCGGATCCGGTCGAGCGAGGGCTCGAGACGGGTCTCCGGCCAACGGCTCAGGAGGGCGTCCTCGGCCTCCGCGAAGGTCTCGGCGGGGCGGGGAGCTTCGGCCGCGTCGTCCGCGTCAGAAAAGTCGGTCATGTCGAGGCGCGAGTCTAGTGGCGCGGGCCGCGACCTACCCGATCGTCAGGTCCACGGTGTCCACGACGGGCTCGTAGCCGAGCGCCACGTAGATCCGGTTGGACGTCGGGTTGGCCTGGTCGGTGAACAGGCTCACCCGCGCCCCCTCGTCGAGCAGGCGCCGACTGACCTGGGCGACGGCGGCGCTCGCGTAGCCGCGGCCGCGGTGCTCCTTGGGCGTGAACACGGGGCCGATCCGGGCCACGCCGAACGCCGGCGGGCTGAAGCCGGTCAGGTGACGGGGGGTGTCGCCGTCGTCGACCCACATCCACACGCGCTCGTTGCGGATCCGGCCCTGGATGTCGACCAGGTCGATGCCTTCCGGCCGGTGCGCGCGGCCGTCGTGCCCGGCCTGCTCGTCGGCGTCGACGTGGAACTGGTGGAACCACTCCATCACCAGCGGTGCTTCCTCGGCGTACGCCGGCCGGAGCCGGCCGCGCGCCGGCGGCGCGTCGCGCAGGGTGCCGAGCTCGAAGAGCCGCAGGTGCATCCGCGGCGTGACGGTGCCGCCGGTCCGCTCGGCCACCCGGTCCGCGAAGACCCGGGCAGCGGGCAGTGCCCCGTTGGACCCGCCCACCTCCTCGCCCCGGTCGACGACAGCGTCCGCGAGGGCCACGGCCGCCCCGTCGGGCATCGGCAGCAGGCAGGGCGGGTACGGCGCGAACGGGGCGGTCCGCATGGCCGCGCCGACCACCGCACCGTGCTCGTCGGCGATCGAGGCGAACCACGAGTACGGCGTCGCCGGCACCGGGGTCCCGGCCGCCGCGGCCGCCGCCAACCGGGTCGCGACCGACGCCACGATCGTGGACTGCACGGGGTCGGCCGCCAGGAGGCCCCCGACGCGGTCCAGGAAACCGGCGGGGTCCTCGTCGATCGTCACGTCGAAGCCGCTGCCCACGCACCGAGGATCCCAGTACGGGTGCAGCGGCCTCCACCGATTTCCGGTCAGCTCGGCCGGATGAGCCCACGGATTCTGCGAACACGGGCCAGACAACCGGTCTAGTCTCCCTGCGAACCCCCCTTCAGGACGGACGGGTCCCGTGTCCGAAGACCTCCCACCGGGCGGCAGCCCAGGAGCCGCAGCCGCCGCTGGAGACCTGGCGCGCGCCCACGGCGACGCGCTCGTCGGCGGCACCCGGGTCGATCTGCTGGAACAGGCGTCGATGCTGTTGCACGAGGTCCTCGAGCAGGGCGGCACGCTCCCGGCCGCGGCCGCGTGGCGCATCGGTGCCGCCCACCACTACCGGGGCGAGTACTCCCAGGCTCACGTCTACTTCGAGGCCGGGCTCCCCGACACCACGGCCGACCCCGTCGACCGGGCCAGGCTCCTCGCCGGCCTCGCCTCGGTCCTGTGGGCCCAGGGCGACGCCGAGGACGGCCGCCGCTT
>NZ_JACEFC010000129.1 GCF_014180715.1 Nocardioides stalactiti
GGCGAGACCGCCGCCGCAGCCTCGGATCGCCGCCTGGTCCCACGAGTCGGCGGGCCGGGTGCGCAGCGACCAGGCGGCGGCGACCAGCGCGACGAGGACCGGCGTCGCCATCAGCCAGCCGGTCCAGCCGGGGGTCGGCCCGGCGTCGGGCAGGGCCGCGAGGAGCGGGAACAGCGGGAGCGGCCCGAGGGTGACGGCGGCCGGTGACACGAGGGTGCCCGTGCCGACGGTGAAGCCCGGTCCGAGCAGGTAGGCGCTGCAGAAGAGCATCGCGTTGGGCAGCACCGCCAGGGTCAGCAGCGCGATCATCAAGGTGTCGGCGGTGTCGGCGTCGAGCTGGGAGACGATGTTGGCCGCGGTCGAGAAGTCGGTGACCAGCGCGAGGACCAGCGCGACGAGGGCGAGCAGCAGCCAGGTGCGCAGGATGGTGCGGACCAGCGCCGCGCCGTCGCGGAGCGCGAGCGGGACGGCAGGCACCCAGATCGCCGCCCGGCCGGAGCCGCGCGCGAGCGCCGGAAGGCCGAGGACGAGGGTGAGCACGACCGACCAGAGCACGACCCGCGAGGTCCCCGGTGCGGTCTCGACGGTCGCGGCCAGGGTGGCGGTGAGCACGGCGACGACGACGTAGCCGACGGCGAACAGTCCACCGGCGATCGGCACGGTCCAGTCGCGCTCTCCGTCGGCGATCCGGTCGGCGTCGGGGCCGTGCCCCGAGATCGACTCCCCGACCCGGTGACCGACGCGCCACGTCGACCAGGCGCACAGCAGGGTGAGCCCGAGGGGTACGGCGGTGATCCGGATTCCCTCGACCGCCACCCCGGAGCCGTGGGCGGCCAGCCACGAGAGCGCGCCGATCCGCAGCGCGCCGCTCGGGGTGCCGTGGCCACCGGCGTCGGTGAGGAACCAGCCGACGACGGCCAGCGCCAGGCAGACGAGCAGCGGGCCCGCGGCCGCCAACGCACCGCCGAGGGTGGCGGTCGCGACCAGCGGGCGACGGGTCACGAGGGCGCGACGGACCTCAGCCTCCGCGCGACCGGGCTCGCGCGCGGCCGTCCGGGAGGCGGGCGGCGAGTGCAGCGACGTCATGACCACCTCATCATCACGTCCACGAACGCTCCCCCCGTGGTGCCACGCCGGGCTCCGCGTCGTACCTTGGTCCGGTCATGGACGACACCGCCCTGCCGCCGGATCCCACGGCCGAGTTCGACGCGTTCTACAAGGCCGCGCGGGACCGGCTGCTGCTCCAGACGTATGCGCTGACCGGGGACCTCGGCGCGGCACGGAGTGCCGTCCGCGACGCGTTCGTCGTCGCCTGGCACCACTGGCGCAAGGTCTCCCGGCTCGAGGATCCGGAGGCGTCCGTGCGCCCGCACGCCTGGCGGCATGCCGTACGACGAGCCTCGGCGCGCCCGTGGCACAAGGAGAAGGGACTGGACGACGCCACCCGGGCCACCCTGGACGCACTGTCCGCCCTGACGACGACCCAGCGCCGGGCGCTGCTGCTGACCCAGCTCGCCGCCGTGTCGATGGACGAGATGGCGCGGGAGATCGGGGTGGCGACCGACGTCGCCGAGCGCGAGCTCCAGCTCGCCGCCGCGCAGTTCTCGATGAGTCGCGAGATCCCGGCCGCCTCGATCCCGATGGAGTTCGCCGCGCTCGGCGCTGCGACCAGGGACGTCACCTGGCCGCGCGTGACGATCATCCGCCGGGCCGGGGCCGCCCGGCGCCGTCTGCACACCGTGCTGGGCGCCGGCGCCGTCGTCACCGCGCTCGTCGTCAGCGGGGCCGTGGTCACCGATGCCAGCGGGTCGCACCCCACGCTCGACCGCGAGCCGTCCCGCGGTCCCGACGCCGCACCGGTCGCGCCCGGTCCCGAGATCGTGCTGCCCGACACCAGCCTGCTGCCGCTCCCGACCGTCCGCGACACCCTCGCCGGCCAGTGGCAGCCGGGTCCGACCCATGACAACTCGACCGGCAACGGTGTCGTGCTCCCCTGTCAGCCGGCGGACGCCGGCGCGCGCTACCTCGACCCGCGCGGCAGTGCCGCCCTGGTCCGGGTCTTCCGGGTCGGGGAGGGCAAGGAGTCCACACGGCGGTTGACCCAGGTCGTCGAGGCTTCCCGCACCCCGGCGCGGGCGGAGAAGGCCTACCTGCGACTGCGGGACTGGATCGCCGACTGCCAGACGGCCGGGTTCCGTCTGATCGGCACGCTCTCGACGCCGGGGATCGCCGACGACTCGGCGCTGTTCGTCCTCTACGACCAGCACCCCGAGCCGGCCACCTACGTGGTCGGCGTCGCGCGCAGCGGGCTGTTCACGACCGCGGTCGCGCTCAAGACCGACGTCGCGCCCGAGACGGCCAACCGCCCGGGCTCCGCACGTCTCCTCGGCGCGGCCGTCGGCCGGCTCTGCAAGCTCCCCGACGGCGGCCGCTGCGCCCCGGACCCCACGAACTTCGACGTGGCCGTGCCCTACCCGGCGGGCGAGGTGCCGGCGATGCTGGCCACGACCGACCTGCCGTTCGTCNGGCCACGACCGACCTGCCGTTCGTCGGCGACCCCGCCAAGCCGTGGATGGGGACCCCGCCGCAGGAGGTCACCAGCGCCCGCACCGACATCGACGTGCTCGGCTGCGCCCACCCCGCCCTGGCCGACGCGTACGACGGCGAGAAGTTCCGGACCGACCTGGTGCGGACCTTCGTCAAGGTCGACGGCGACCTGCCCGCGGAGTTCGGCCTGACCCAGGTCGTCGCCGCGCTGCCGAGGAAGACCGCCGCCGGCCTGCTCGAGGCCTACCGCAACGCGATCAACGGCTGCCCCGACCGCGAGGCGGGCGCCGGCACCGAGGTCCGGGTCCTCCGCGCCCAGGACGACGGCGACGAGTCCTTCACGGCCTGGCACCTGTCGACCCGGCTCCCCGGCGAGCGCATCGTGGAGTACTCGGTCGCTCTGCTCCGCAGCGGCACCGCGGTCTCCCAGCTGGTCTTCGTCTCCGCCCCGGGAGCCCGGATGAGCGACGCCCAGTTCGTGACGCTCACCGAGCGCGCGATGTCCCGCCTGCCCCAGCTGCCGGACTACGACTAGCGCCGACGAGGCTCCGGGCGTTCGGACGCCGCGGGAAGAATCGCCGGACCGGATGCAACCTCCCGCGAGGCTGAGGCGTACCACCATCGTCATCACACCTCCGGGCCACTGCCCGGTTCTCGGGCAGGAAAGGGGGACGGCCGTGGAGGCACAGGAGTTCGACGAGCTCTATGCCGCGTCGTTCCGTCGGATCACCGGTCAGGTCTACGCCATGATCGGCAACCTGGACGAAGCCACCGAGTGCGTGCAGGAGGCCTTCGCACGAGCCTGGGCCCACCGGCGCAAGCTGGACAAGGCGGAGTACCCCGAGGCGTGGGTGCGGACGACGGCCTACCGGCTCGCCGTGAGCCGCTGGCGTCGTACCAAGCTCGCCAAGCGGCCTGTCGACCGTGCCGTCGGCGCCCCGACCGTGGTGCCCGGCATCGACGAGTCGCACGTCGCCCTCGTCGCCGCGCTCCGCCAGCTCCCCGAGGCCCAGCGCCAGGCGCTGGTGCTCCACCACATCGCCGACCTGCCGATCCACCAGATCGCCGCCGAGATCGGCGTCCCCGAAGGAACCATCAAGGCGCGGCTGAGTCGCGGGCGCACCGCGCTCGCCGCGCTGCTCACCGACGAGACCCCCGGCGGTCTGGCTGGAGGTATGAGCCATGTCTGACCCGATCGAGAAGCTCACCCGTCTCGGCGACGCGATGGAGGGCGCACCCATGCCACTTGCCGCTTCCGAGATCCGCGCCCGAGGCGACCGGATCCGCCGCCGCCGGCACGCCGTCATCGCCGGCGTCAGCGCCGCCGTCGTGACGGCCGTCGCCGTCCCGGTGATCGCGCTGGCCGTCACCGGCGACGACAAGGCCGACCCGGACCGGTTCGCCCCCTCCCCGACCGTCACCGACTCGGTGCCGGTCCCGGGCGCCCTCGAGCTCAACGAGAACAACCTGCTGAGCGAGGCCGACGCGATCTGGTACGAGCCCGGTCAGGACTGGACCGCCGGACGCACCCTCACCGACGACGGCCAGGCGCCGCCCAACCCCTGCATGCAGACCTCGTTCGCCGGCCTCGGGGCGACCACGGTCCTCCAGCGGGACTTCACCTTCACCGCGCAGACCGACCCGAGCGACCCGTGGCCCTACCTGACCGAGATCGTCGGCGAGTTCCCGAGCGCCGCCGCGGCGCAGTCGGCGTACGCGGAGATCCAGGGGTGGTACGACGACTGCCGGCCCACGGGCGCCGAGGACTTCACGTCCGGCCCGTTCCTGCCCGTCGAGATCCCCGTCGACGGTGAGGGCAGCCACGTCAACGCCTCCTACGGTCCGGTCGACGAGCGGCTCGACCCGTTCGGTGACCAGAGCTGGTACCTCGACACCGGCCTGGTCGTCACCGGCGACCGGATCGCGCTCGTGACCGCGCTCAGCCACGGCGAGGACTACAACTTCGAGGACACCCCGGCCGAGCAGATGGTGCCGGTCGCCGCGCAGCGGCTTGCGATCGGCAACGACGCACCGCCCACCATCGAGCCGACGCCCGGCGAGAACGGACCGACGACGATCCCGGCCGACTTCCCGCTCGCTTCCGGATGGCCGGAGGACGACAGCGCCGAGACCAGCTTCGACCCGCCGAGCGCGGACAACCAGGCGATGACCGCGGCCGGCGACCTCCAGGCCTGCGGCACCAGCGCCGTCGACCCGGGCGCCCTGGACCGGCTCACCACCCGGTGGAACGACCCCACGGACTTCCGGATCCGGGAGCTCAGGCTGTTCACGAGCGACCAGGAGGCTGCCGCCTACGTCGCCGACCTCCGGGCGCTCTACGAGGCGTGCCCGACGAGCGGGTCGGCCCCGACCTTCACCACGACCGTGTCCGACGGTGCGATCGGCGACGAGTCGGTCGTGGTCACCAGCGTCGGTGACGAGATCTATCGCACGGTGATCAACGTGGTCAGGATCGGCAACGCGGTGGCGGTCGACCTCACCAGCGACGAGGGTCTGGCGTCCGACGTGGACTCCCTCGCCACCGAGACGCGGGAGAACCTGGCGGACGTCGTCGGCGCGATGTACGAGCTGCAGCCGGCAGCCCCGTCGGACCCCGGTTCGGACGGGCCCGGCAGCGCCGGCGAACCGGCGACGTCGATCCCGGCCGACTTCCCCCTCGACCTGGCGCTCGGCGAGCCTCCGGTCGACAACGGGGAGACCACGGTCGACGGCCCGTCCGCGGAGGCCCAGGGTGCCCGGCCGCAGACGATGTGCGGCGGCGTGCTGGCGTTCCCGAGCTTCGGCAGCACCGACGTCGACGAGCCCGACCTCGCCTACACGGTGTCGGCGATCGAGGGCTACGAGGGCCGCACGCTCCGCGTCTATCCCTCCGCCGACGCAGCGGTCGCCCAGATGGAGCTGCTCCGCAGCCAGGTCCAGGGCTGCGACCGCGACCGCGCCGAGGGCGGCCTGTCCGACCGGCTGTGGCGGATGTTCAACTCCGACACCGGCTACGACTCGGTCACGTTCGGCTACACCTACGAGGTCGTCGACGGCGTCGGGGCGCCGGCGGGCCAGCTCTACACCGTCATGCGGGTGGGCACGGCGATCCTCGCCCTCGAGTACGGCGGCGAGTACAGCGCTGAGTTCCAGGCCGAGGCCGCCCCCGGCCAGGTCGACCTGGCCCAGCTCCTCTCCGGTGAGATGTGCATCTTCACCGAGGCCGGATGCTGAAGCCTCACGTGCAGAGAATCCCCCGAGATCTCGGGGGATTCTCTGTTTTTCGGAGCAGTTCGGGGGCCTGTTGAGGCAACCAGGAGGCGCGCCCGTGCGTATCCATCACGACCCTCCACCACGACCCTGAAAGGGGTAGTCGCGATGACGATCCGCCGCACCACCCAGCACCTGCTCGCCGCCACCGTCGCGGCTTCCGCATTCTCCCTCGCGGCCTGCGGCGGTGCCGACCCCGAGCCCGAGACCGGCGCCATCGACCCGGTCTCGCAGGAGGACGACGGCACGCCGCCGGTCCCCGACGAGCCGACCACCCCGCTCACCACCATCCCCGACGACGCCGAGGGCTCGGACGAGCCCGACGTCGAGGCCGGCGTCGTCACGCGGATCCCGGACGGCATCCCGCTCGGCCAGGACCTGTGGGACGGCCGCGGCGACGGCGGCGAGTACCACCCGACGCCGTACCACCCCGCCGCCGACGAGGAGCGCTGGCCGATCGCGCCCTGCGGCGTCGAGGTCTGGCCGCGGCCGGACACCGTCGAGGAGCTGTGGGCGTGGGCGACCGGTCCGGAGTACGCCGACCGGCGGGCGATCGTCACGCTGCCGAGCGTCGACAGCGCGGTCGCAGCCCTCGCGGACATCCGCGCGGCGCTGGAAGCCTGTCCCGAGGACGGCACCCTGGTGTGGACGCCGCACGCGATCGACACCGGCTACGACTCGGTGGTCTTCAGCCTCAGCTACGACAGCCTCGGCCTGCACACCTACCTGGTGACGCGGGTGGCCAACGCGATCCTGCTGACCGACCGCTACGGCGAGGGCCACATCAGCTATGCCGAGGAGGGCGCCCGCGCCCAGGTCGGGCTCACCCGGACGCTCGCGTCGTACCTCTGCGTGTTCAGCGAGGCCGGGTGCTGAGGGCCGACACCTCGGAGCGCACCGGGTCGATCGGGTGCAGCGTCAGCGCCGAGCCGACGCGCACCCGGTCGGTCACACCGGCCGGCGCACGGAACTCCAGGTCGCGCACCATCAGGGCGAGCGCCGCGACGGACTCGAGCATCGAGAAGTGCTGGCCGATGCACGCCCGCGGGCCGGCGCCGAACGGGATCCAGTCGTAACGGCCGCGGCCGGCGTCGTTCTCGGGCAGGAAGCGGGACGGGTCGAACCGCTCGGGGTCGGGATACAGGTCGGGCCGGCGGTGGATGTTCCACACCGACACCAGCAAGTCGGACCCGGCCGGCACCAGGCAGCCGTCGACCTCGGTGTCTTCGACGCAGAGCCGCCCGTTGAACGGCGTCGCCGGATAGAGCCGCATCGACTCCTTGAGGACCGCCGTCGTCCACGGGAGGTCCTCGTGCACCTGGGCCGCTGTCGGGACGCCGTCGCCGAAGACGGCCAGCGCCTCCTCCCGCAGCCGCTCCTGGACGTCGGGATGGCAGCCCAGCAGGTGCAGGGCGAAGGTGAGCGAGGTCGAGGTGGTCTCGTGGCCGGCCAGCAGGAAGATGAGCAGCTGGTCACGGACCTCCTCGTCGCTGAGCCGGTCCTGACCGTCCCGGGCCTCGACGAGGAGACGCGCCAGGTCGTCGCCGTCGGACTCCCCTGCCCGACGCCGGGCGATGAGCTTGTCGCAGACCTCGAAGAGGGCCTGCTGGGCCTTCGCCGTCCGCCGGTTGACCGGCAGCGGCCAGGAGAGCGGCATCCGCATCGGGAACAGCGCCCGGGTGAGCATCCCCTGGGAGGCGACCGGGAAGTGGTCGTGCACGGCCTCCTCCAGCTCGGCGGTGTCGTCTCCCAGCAGCACCCGCCCGACGATCCGCAACGTCATCCGCATCATCTGGTCGCCCAGGTCCACCGTGCTGCCGGCATCGCCTCGACCCATCTCGGCGGTGGTGGCGGCGATCGTGTCGATCATCTGGTCGAGGTAGCCGTCGACCCGGGTCCGGGTGAAGATCGGCTGGATGAACCGCTTCTGGCGCAGCCAGTCGTCGTCCTGGGCGGTGAGGATCCCGTCGCCGAGGACCATCCGCACCTCGCCGTACAGCGGGTTGTCCTTGCGGAAGGCCGCCATCGTGCGCGCGCTCAGCAGCGCCTCCGCGCCGGCCGGCGTGTGACTGAGGTAGAGGGAGTGCCGCATGCCTGGCGGACCGACCACGACCCGCACCAGGTCGTTCCCGCCTGCGTACGTCGACTCGAAGAACTCGACCTGGTTGGCCAGGAGCTCGCGCGCCGAGCCGAGCAGGAACGAACCTGGATGCGTGGGAGCCTCGCGCGCCATGCCGGCACTCTAGGGACCTTTGCCGTGGCCGGACAGTGTCGGTGACGGCTGCCAGGATCGCGCCATGATCGATCACCTCGGCATCAACTGCGCGGACCTCGAGGCGTCCAAGCGCTTCTACGACACCGTCCTCGCGACCCTCGGCTACCGCCGGCTCATGGACTTCGACGTGGCGGTCGGCTACGGCAAGGACAAGCCCGACTTCTGGCTGAGCGCCTACGAGGACATGCCGCCCAACCGCGAGGTCCACATCGCGTTCCAGGCGGCCGATCCGGCGGCGGTCGAGGCGTTCTTCGAGACCGCCCGGAGCCTCGGCGCCGAGACCCTCCACGCCCCGCGCCTCTGGCCGGAGTACCACGAGCGCTACTTCGGCGCGTTCGTGCGCGACCTCGACGGCAACAACATCGAGGCCGTCTGCCACCACGCGCCCACGGTGTGACGACCACAGAAAAGCGCGGGAGGGCCGCCACCCCCGTGGGGTGACGGCCCTCCGCGTCGAGCGGGTGCTCAGAGGCTCTGCATGATCTCCCGCATGAGGGCCGCGGTCTCGGACGGCGTCTTGCCGACCTTCACGCCGACGGCCTCCAGGGCCTCCTTCTTCGCCTGGGCGGTGCCCGAGGAGCCCGACACGATGGCGCCGGCGTGGCCCATGGTCTTGCCCTCCGGGGCGGTGAAGCCCGCGACGTAGCCGACGACCGGCTTGGTGATGTTGTCCTTGATGTAGGCGGCCGCACGCTCCTCGGCGTCGCCACCGATCTCGCCGATCATCACGATCGCCTTGGTCTCCGGGTCGTCCTCGAAGGCCTGCAGCGCGTCGATGTGCGTGGTGCCGATGATCGGGTCTCCACCGATGCCGATGGCAGTGGTGAAGCCGAAGTCACGCAGCTCGTACATCATCTGGTAGGTCAGCGTGCCGGACTTCGACACCAGACCGATCGGACCCTTGCCCGCGATGGTGTGCGGGGTGATGCCGGCCAGCGACTCCTCGGGCGAGATGATGCCCGGGCAGTTGGGACCGATCATCCGGGTGCTCTTGCCCTGCAGGTAGGACCAGACCTCGGCCGTGTCCTGGACCGGGACGCCCTCGGTGATGACGACCATCAGCGGGATCTCGGCGTCGATGGCCTCGACGCAGGCGTCCTTGGTGAACGCCGGCGGGACGAAGAGGACCGACACGTTGGCGCCGGTCTCCTTCATGGCCTCGGCGACCGAGCCGAAGACGGGCAGCTCCTGGCCGGCGATCTCAGCGGTGGTGCCGGCCTTGCGGGCGTTGACGCCACCGACGATCTTGGCGCCGGCGTCAAGCATGAGGGCGGTGTGCTTGGAACCCATGCCACCGGTCATGCCCTGGACGATGATCTTGCTGTCCTTGTTGAGGTAGATGCTCATGTTTCTTCTCGTCTCCCTCAGGCGTTCGCCAGCTCGGCGGCCTTGTCGGCCGCGCCGTCCATGGTGTCGACCTGCGTCACCAGCGGGTGGTTCATCTCGTTGAGGATCGCGCGACCCTGCTCGACGTTGTTGCCGTCGAGACGGACGACGAGCGGCTTGGTGGCCTTGTCGCCCAGGATCTCCAGAGCACCCTTGATGCCGTTGGCCACCTCGTCGCACGCGGTGATGCCACCGAACACGTTGACGAACACGCTCTTGACCTGCGGGTCGTTGAGGATCACGTCGAGGGAGTTGGCCATCACCTGGGCGTTGGCGCCGCCACCGATGTCGAGGAAGTTGGCAGGCTTGACCCCGCCGTGGTTCTCACCGGCGTACGCGACGACGTCGAGGGTCGACATGACCAGACCGGCGCCGTTGCCACAGATGCCGACAGCACCGTCGAGCTTGACGTAGTTGAGACCGAACTCCTTGGCCTTCGCCTCGAGCGGGTTGGCCTCGTCGCGGATCTCGAACGCCTCGTGGTCGGGGTGACGCACCTCGGAGGCGTTCTCGTCGAGCGAGACCTTGCCGTCGAGCGCCTCGAGCTTGTCGCCCGCGAGACGAGCCAGCGGGTTGACCTCGACGAGGGTCGCATCCTCGTCGACGAACACCTTGTAGAGCTTCTCGATCATCTCGACGGCCTGCTCGAAGACCGGCTCGGGGAAGCCGGCCTCGGTCGCGATCGCGCGCGCCTTGTCGGCGTCCACGCCCGCACCCGGGTCGATCGCGATCTTCTTGACGGCGTCCGGGTTGGTCTTCGCGACCTCCTCGATCTCGACACCACCCTCGACCGACGCGATGCAGAGGTACTGGCGGTTGGCGCGGTCGAGCAGGAAGGAGAAGTAGTACTCCTCCTCCGGCGGCGTCGCCGGCGTGATCAGGACCCGGTTGACCGGGAGGTCCTTGATCGTCAGGTTGAGGATGTTGGTGGCGTGCTCGAAAGCCTCGTCGGGCGTCTTGGCGAGCTTGACGCCGCCCGCCTTGCCGCGGCCGCCGGCCTTGACCTGCGCCTTGACGACGGTGACGCCGCCCAGCTGCTCCGCAGCGGCCTTCGCGGCCTCGGCGGTCTCGACGACGACACCGAGGGTGGTCGCCACACCGTGCTTGGCGAAGAGCTCCTTCGCCTGGTACTCCATCAGGTCCACTGATACGTCCTTGCTGATCGGGAGGGGCCTCGCTGCAGTGCGGGTCCTCGGGCACCCTAGTCCGCTCGCCCGGCTCCCGACGAGCCTGCCCATTCAGGGCGTGACCTGGGTTACATCTCTCCCGTTGTTCTCGAGACGCCCCGCAGTGACCTGACTTACGATTTCGACCTGCGCGGGCGATCGGTTAGGGTCGTCCGCATTCGTTTCGCCGCGGTCGGCCCGCTGCGGAACAAGGACCAGATCGTCGAGCGGGGACTGCGAGCGTATGGGAAACCACCGAGGGGCACGACGCGCGACGTCGACCACCCGCTCGGACCGTTCTCCCCGCTCCACGGAGCCCTACGTCGGCCGCCGTGTCGCCGGTCGCGGCGCCGGCAGCGACGC
>NZ_JACEFC010000013.1 GCF_014180715.1 Nocardioides stalactiti
GGCTCGAGGAGGGCCTGCCGGCGGCGACCGAGGTCGCCGTCGCCAAGCTCTGGGCCGCCGACACCGGTCACAAGCTGGCGCACACGACGGTCCACGTGCACGGCGGCGTCGGCATCGACCTCGACGGCGAGGCGCACCGCTACTTCACGACGGCGAAGCGCTTCGAGTTCCTCTTCGGCGGCGCGACCGACCAGGCTCTCGCGATCGGCAGGAGCTTCGCCGCCGTCTGAGTCGATCGTTCGCCCCTGTCACCCCGACGAAACCGTCGCGTGACACGGACGTCCTATCCTTCCGCCATGGAATCGGCGGTGGAGTGGGCACATCGGGCCGGCACCGGCACGTACGACGAGATGCACGACGGTGCGCTCGTACGGCCGGAGTACCACACGCTGCGCAAGTCGCTGGACGCGCTCGACGGTGCCGACCTACGGGCCCGGATCGACGCGCTCGCGATGTCCTACCTGGACCAGGGCGTCACCTTCGACATCGGGGGTGAGGAGCGGGCCTTCCCGATCGACATCGTCCCGCGGGTGATCACCGCCGATGTGTGGGCGGAGGTGGACGCCGGCGTGCAGCAACGGGTGCGCGCCCTCGAAGCCTTCCTGTCCGACGCCTACGACGCCGGACAGGTGTTCACCGACGGCGTGGTCCCCAAGGAGGTGGTGGTCTCCTCGGGCGCCTACCACCGCGAAGCAGCCGGGGTCCTCCCCGCCAACGGCGTGCGCTGCCACGTCGCAGGCATCGACCTCGTGCGCGACGACGAGGGTCGGTTCCGCGTCCTGGAGGACAACGTCCGGGTCCCGTCCGGGGTGTCCTACGTCATGACGAACCGCCGGGCGATCGGCTCCGCGCTGCCGGAGGCGATGTCGGAACACCGGATCCGGCCCGTCGCCAACTACCCCCAACGGCTGTTGGCCGCGTTGCGCGCAGCGGCTCCGGCCGGCGTGTCCGACCCCACTGTGGTCGTCCTCACCCCGGGCGTCTTCAACAGCGCCTACTTCGAGCACGCGCTCCTCGCACGCACGATGGGCGTCGAGCTCGTCGAGGGGCGCGACCTGGAGTGCCGACGCGGACGCGTCCTGATGCGCACCACGCACGGGCTCGAGCCGGTCCACGTCATCTATCGTCGCGTCGACGACGAGTTCCTGGACCCGGTGCAGTTCCGCGCCGACTCGATGCTCGGCTGCCCCGGACTGGTCAACGCGTCCCGCGCGGGCAACGTCACCCTCGCCAACGCGATCGGCAACGGGATCGCCGACGACAAGCTCCTCTACACCTATGTTCCCGACCTGATCCGGTACTACCTGGCCGAGGAGCCGGTGCTGCCCAACGTCGACACCTGGCGGCTCGACGATCCCGACGCCCGCGAGGAGGTGCTGGACCGGCTCGACGAGCTCGTCCTCAAGCCGGTCGACGGGTCAGGCGGGAAGGGGATCGTCATCGGCCCCGCCGCGTCGTCGACCGAGCTCCACCAGCTGCGCGCGGCCATCCTGGAACGTCCTCGCGCCTGGATCGCCCAGCCCGTGGTGGCGCTGTCGACAGTGCCGACCTTCGCCGACGGCGCGATGCGCCCACGGCACGTCGACCTGCGCCCGTTCGCGGTGAACGACGGCGACCGGGTGTGGGTGCTGCCCGGCGGTCTGACCCGGGTCGCGCTTCCCGAGGGAGAGCTGATCGTCAACTCCTCGCGGGGCGGTGGCTCGAAGGACACCTGGGTGCTGGCTCGTCCCGGTCGAGTCACCGAGCCGCCGCCGCTACCGATGCCCGCCGCGGCTCCCGACTCACCCTCGCCCCAGGTGGCCGGACCCGCGCTCCGCGACCTCACGCTCCAGCAGGACCAGCAGCAGCAGGGGCGCTCATGCTGAGCCGGATCGCCGAGTCGCTCTTCTGGATCGGCCGCTACATCGAGCGCGCTGACGACACAGCCCGCATCCTCGACGTCCAGACCCAGCTCATGCTCGAGGACCCTGGTGTGGTGGTCCCGACGACGTGCCGGGCCGTGCTCTCCATCATGGGGGCTCAGGCCCCAGCAGGAGTCGAGCTCGACACCACCCGGCTCGTCGAGCTGCTCGCCTACGACCTCACGACGCCGGAGTCGATCGCCTCCTCGCTCCAGGCTGCCCGGGAGAGCGCCCGCCGCGCCCGCGAGACCCTGTCGGAGCCGCTCTGGGTCTCCATCAACACGACCTACCGAGCGATCGGTGCGGGATCGTTCCGCGCGATGCGGCCCGAGCGCGGCCTGCGCTGGGTGCGCGACCAGGCAGCGCTCATCAACGGCACCGCCGACGCGACGATGACCCGCGACGAGGGCTGGCAGTTCCTCGTCCTGGGTCGCAACCTGGAGCGGGCCGACATGACCGCACGGTTGCTCGCCAGCGCCGCGCTCTCACCCGGACACGCCTGGACGACCACCCTGCGAGCCTGCGGCGCCCACGAGGCCTTCCTCCGAGCGCGACGCGGGATGGAGATCGATCGCGAGGTCGTGGAGTTCCTGCTCCTCGACCGGCTCTTCCCCGGCTCCGTCCTCTTCGCGCTCAACCGGGCGGAGCAGTGCCTGTCCAACCTCGAGTCCCAGGCGCTCCGCACCGGGTTCGAGAGCGACGCGCAACGGTTGCTGGGGCGTGCCCGCGCCGAGCTCGAGTACCGATCGATCACCGACCTGGTGGCAGACCTGCCGGGCGCGATGGACCACTTCCAGCGCGCGTGCGGGGACACGACCCAGGCGATCACCCGGCGCTTCTTCGCGGGCTCCGAGGCCCTCGCCTGGCACGGGACACGGGAGTAGGAGGCAGCGTGCAGCTCAGGATCGTCCACGTCACCGGCTTCGAGTACGGCGGGCTCGTCAGCGCGTCGTACAACGAAGCACGGATGACGCCCCAGAACGACGCGTCCCAGTCGGTCCTGCACTCCCGGGTCGACGTGCAGCCGCACCCGTGGGCCCAGACCTACCGCGACTACTGGGGCACCATGGTCACCGCGTTCGAGGTGCTCGACCCGCACCGCGAGCTGACGGTCACCGCCACCTCGACCGTCCGCACGCACGAGACGAGCCCCCGGCGGACCAGCGACTCCTGGGAGGAGCTGCGCGACCCCCGGGTGACCGACGACCTCGCCGAGTTCCTCGTCGCCGACGACCGGGTCCGCCCACCCGCCGACCTCGCCGAGCGGGTGCACCGGCTGGCCGCCGACAGCGGCACCCCGGCCGAGGTCGCGCGTGAGGTGTGCCGCACGATCCACGACGAGGTCGAGTACCGCAGGGGCGCGACGGACGTGCACGCCCGGGCAGCGACGGCCTGGCAGCAGCGCAGCGGCGTGTGCCAGGACTTCGCCCACCTGGCCACCGGCGCGCTCCGCAGTGCCGGGATTCCCAGCCGCTACGTGTCCGGCTACCTCCTCCCCCGCCACGACCCGGTGGTCGGCGAGGAGACCCACGGCGAGTCGCACGCGTGGGTCGAGTGGTGGGACCAGGGCTGGCACGCCTTCGACCCCACCAACGACCAGCCGCCCGGGGAGCGCCACGTCTCCGTCGCCACCGGCCGCGACTACGGGGACGTCCGGCCGCTCAGCGGCGTCTACACCGGCGCCGGGACGTCACGCATGTTCGTGGAGGTGACGGTCACCCGGCAGGCCTAGCGGCCGAGCAGCCGACCGACACCGTTGGTGAGCTTGACCACCCAGAAACCGGTGTGCACGTCGGTGTACCAGATCTGTTGGTTCCGCACGTCCCACGCCGGGCGCGACATCGCGTAGGAGCCGGCCTCGGGCACGACCCCGACCCGGGGTGGCGTCGGCCGGTTGAAGTAGGCGACCTCGCGCGGGCGCTCGGGGTCGCGGACATCGAACACCCGCAGGCCCGACAGGATCATCGAGCAGGCCACCAGGCCGGGGTTCTTGCGGGTCGGGACCGAGCAGTAGTGGGCGGCGTAACCCTGGGCCGGGGACACGTTGCCCGGGTCACGGAAGAGCGCGTCGGTCCGGTTGCGGGGCTCGTGCACCTGCAGCCGGATGTCGGAGACGATCTCCGGGCGCCGGGGGTTGGTCACGTCGATGATCCGGGCGGCCCCGACCGGAGCGGTGCGGAACCGGCCGATCGACTCGAAGCTGGCGAGGTCGATGAACTCGTCCGTCTCGAGCACGTAGTCGCGGCCGCCGACCGAGAACGGCTCGGCCGACTGCGGGATCGACACCTCGGGCCAGGTGAGCTCCGACAGCAGTCGCACCTCGGGGTCGGGCGTCCGCGCGTGGACCTCGGAGACGTCGTAGATCCGCAGGCCGCCGCCGTCCAGGATCCCGCCCGCCCCCGGCGATCCGATGTTGGCGACGTACATCGTGTCGCCGTCGGGGGAGAACCGCAGCCCGTGGTAGATCACCCCGAACTTGCTGAACACGATGCGCGGACGTCGCGGGTCGGCGATGTCGAGGGCGACCAGGTTGCCGCCGGCCGCGCCGGCCACCCAGAACGTCCGACCGTCCGGGGACAGGCCGCTCTCATGACCGAACAGCGCGGACGGGGTCGTCGACAGCAGGCGCGGATGGCGGCAGTCCTGCGAGACGTCGTAGATGTCGACGAAACCGGGCGCGGTCGCCGCCGTGCCCATCCCGGCCATCAGCAGGCCGCGCCCCTGGTGGACCAGCAGCGACTCGTGCGGGGCGAGCATCGCCGGCGTGATCAGGTTGGCGGTCCGGCGGGGCTTCCTCGGGTCGCTCATGTCGAGTGCGACCACCCCGAGCCCGTCCTCGAGCATCCCGCCGAGGATGTCGCGGGGCGCGATCGGGTTGGAGTCGTAGTAGGCACAGACCCGGCCGCTGTCGTCGACGTAGCGCAGGGTCTTGAAACCGCCCGACTTGCCGGAGTGCCCGACCGTCCGGGTGTTGCACAAGTAGCCCCGCTCCGCGCGCCCCGACTCGTAGTCGGCCTTGGGCACGCGGCCCTGGAGCCCGGTCTCGGGTCGCGACCCCGGGCCGCAGTCGGCCTCCGGCACGGGACGAGCGACGTGCGGCTCGTCCTCGATCGCCTCCGCCACGATGGTCCCGGCTGCCACCGCTCCCACGGCGAACGCCGTCACGACCAGGCGGCGCCACGGGCGCGGCCGGTCCTCCCTCCCCTGCACGCGCTCACGCGACCACAGGTGAAGGGCGCGTGTCAACCAGCCGGTCAGCGAGGGAACACGGCAGTCTTGGCCGGGTGACCGCACCTGACGAGACCCTCGAACCCGCGGCCGACGGCCTCACCGAGCTGCTCGCCCGCCGGTTCCTCACTACCGACGCCGCACGTCCCGAGAAGGTCGAGCGCTGGCACGCACGCGGCCGTCGAACGGCGCGGGAGAACCTGGCCGACCTCGTCGACCCCGGGACGTTCGTCGAGTACGGCCGCTTCGTCACGGCGGCCCAGGAGCAGCGGCGCGACCTCGCCGACCTCGTCGTCAACACGCCGGCCGACGGGATCGTCGGCGGGACGGCGGACGTCGACGGCCAGCCGTGCACCGTGATGTCGTACGACTACCTCGTGCTCGCCGGGACCCAGGGCATGCGCGGGCACCGCAAGACCGACCGTCTGGTCGACACGGCACGACGGATGCGGCTGCCCGCCGTCTTCTTCACCGAGGGCGGTGGCGGGCGTCCGGGCGACGTCGACATCCCCCTGGTGTCCGCGCTCGACCTCGACCTCTTCGCGCTGTGGGGCGCGCTCGACGTGCCCAAGATCGCCGTCGTGTCCGGTCGTTGCTTCGCCGGCAACGCCGTCATCGCCGGTTGCGCCGACCTCCGGATCGCGACGCCGGACGCCAACCTCGGCATGGCCGGGCCGGCGATGATCTCCGGCGGCGGGCTCGGCGAGTTCGCCCCGGAGGAGATCGGCCCCGTCGCGGAGCAGAGTGCCAACGGCGTCCTCGATGTCGTCGTGGCGGACGAGGCGGAGGCGGTGGCCGTCGTCCGCCAGCTCCTCGGCTACCTCCGCGGACCGGGTGCGCCCGGGCCGGCGCCCGACGGCACGGCCCTGCGGGACCTGCTCCCCGAGAACGACCGGGAGGGCTTCGACGTCCGCCCGGTCGTCGAGGGGCTCGCCGACGAGGACAGCGTGCTGTGGCTGCGTGAGGAGTTCGCCCCCGAGCTCGTCACCGCTCTGGTGCGGATCGAGGGGATCCCGGTCGGCGTGGTCGCCAACCAGTCGACCCACCTGGCCGGGGCGATCACCAGCGACGCGTCGGTGAAGGGCGCGGACTTCCTCGAGCTCTGCGAGCGCTGGCGCGTCCCGGTCGTCTCGCTCGTCGACACGCCCGGGTTCATGGTTGGCCCCGATGCCGAGCGGACCGGCCTGGTCCGGCACGCGTCGCGGATGGTCACCGCCGGCGCCCGGCTGACCGTCCCGCTCGTGGGGGTCGTGCTGCGCCGGGGCTACGGGCTCGGCGCCCAGGCGATGCTCGGCGGCAGCACCCACCAGCCCCTGCTGACGCTCGCCTGGCCGGGCGCCCACCTCGGCGCGATGGGGCTCGAGGGCGCCGTCCGGCTGGCCCTGGCCAAGGAGCTGGCGGCGATGCCGGAGGACGAGCGCGAGCGCACCGTCGCCGAGCTCACCGCGAGCTATCGCGACCAGGCCAAGGCGCTCAACGCCGCCCGCCTCCACGAGATCGACGATGTCGTCGATCCCGCCGAGACGCGCGCGCTGATCGCCCTGACCCTGCGGCGGGTCAACGGGGCAGCAGCGCCCGAGCCGCGCCGTTGAGGCGCACCGCGTAGAAGCCGCTGCTGGCGTCGGTGAACCACACCATCGACCGGGCGACGTCCCACGCCGGCTGCGACAACGCGTTGCTGCCACCGGTGCCCGGCTTGTTGAAGTAGCCGATCTCGCGCGGGTTCTCGAGGTCCCGGATGTCGAACAGCCGGAGCCCGGACCCGATCATCGAGCAGGCCACGATCCGCGGGTTGTCGCGGGTCGGCACCGAGCAGTAATGGGCGGAGTAGCCGCCGAGCGGACTGCTGGCACCGGGGTCGGCGAACAGCTCCTCGGTGCGGTTCTCGGGCTGGTGCACCTGCAGCCGCAGGCCGGAGACGACGTACGGCGACGTCGGGTCGGTCACGTCGATGATCCGGGCCGCGCCGACCGGGCCGTCGGTGCGGAAGGTGAAGCCGTCGCCGAAGAGGTCGCTGAACTCGTCGACCTCGAGCACGTACTTGCGGCCGCCGCGGGTGAACGGCTCGGCGACCTGCGGGATGGACGCCTCGGCCCAGGTGGTCTCGCCGAGGAGCCTGATCGCCGGGCTCGGTCGCCTGGCCTGCACGTCGGACACGTCGTAGACCCGCAGGCTCGGCGCGTCCAGGACAGCGTTCTGGTTGAACGTGCCCATGTTGGCGACGTACATCGTGTTGCCGTCGTCGGCGAGCCGGATGCCGTGGTAGATCACGCCGGTCTTGGTGAAGATCGGGCGGGGCAGCCGCGGCTCGGTGATGTCCACCGCGGTCAGGTTGAAGCCGACCGAGCCGGTCGACCAGAACGTTCGGCCGTCCGGGGACAACCCGCTCTCGTGGCCGAACAGCGCCGACGGGGTCGACGACAGCAGCCGGGGCCTCCGGCAGTCGTTCTTGATGTCGTAGATGTCGAGGATGCCGGGGGCGGTGAGGACGTTGCCCATCACCGCGACGAGCAGGCCGCGCTTCTCGTTGACCAGGAGCGACTCGTGGGGGCTCAGCATCGCCGGGGTGATCAGGTTGGCGGTCTTGAGAGGCTTCGCCGGGTTGGTCATGTCGAGGACGACGACGCCCAGCCCGTTGCCGTTGAGCAGGTTGGTCACCACGTCGGTGGGGAACATCCGCGTCGAGTCGTAGAACGCGCAGGTGCGGCCCCGTGCGTCGGTGTAACGCAAGGTCTTGAAGCCACCGGTCTTGCCGTGCTGACCGACCGGTGCGGTGTTGCAGGTGTAGCCCTGGGCGGCCCGGCCCGACGCGTGGTCGGCGGCGGGCACCCGGCCCTGGAGGTCGGTCTCCGGCAACGAGCCGGGCGCGCACGCCGTCACGGGGACGGCGGGCGCCAGGGCCTCCTCGCCGCCGACCGCGGCGACGACCCCGCCGGCGACGACCGCACCGGCCGCGAGGCAGGCGACGGTCAGCTGGCGCCACCCGGCGGCCGGGGACGTCCTCACGTCAGAGTCCGGCGATCCCGTTGAGCTTCTTCACGGTGGCCTCGAACTCCGAGACCAGGTCCGCCATCACCTCGGCGACCGGTCGGACCTCGTTCATCCGGCCGACGATCTGGCCGACCGGCATCGAGATCACGTCGGGGTCACCCGAGGCGTTGATCCGGTTGTGGGCGTCGGAGACCAGCAGGTTCTGGAGCGGCATCGGCAGCGGCGCCGGTGCGCCCTCCTCGTTCCAGGCCTCCGTCCACTTCGTCTTGAGGAGACGGGCCGGCTTGCCGGTGTAGACCCGGGTCCGGACCGTGTCGGAGGACGTCGCCCGCAGGAACGCCGTCTCCCAGCCCTGGTTGCTCGCGAGGTTGCGGTACTCCTCGGTGCCCAGCCAGATCGACCCGGTCCACACGCCCTGGGCGCCGAGCCCGAGCGAGGCAGCGATCTGCCGACCCGAGCCGATGCCGCCCGCACCGAGGACCGGCACGTCGGGGCCGACCGCGTCGACGATGTCGGGCGTGAGCACCATCGAGGCGATCTCGCCGGTGTGGCCGCCCGCCTCGTAGCCCTGGGCGATGATGATGTCGACGCCGTTGGCGACGTGGCTGACGGCGTGCTTCGGGGCACCGGCGAGCGCGGCGACCTTGAGCCCGGCCGCCTGGCACTGCTCCACGACGTCGTTCGGCGGGGTTCCGAGCGCGTTGGCGATGAGCACCGGCCGGTGCTGGAGCGCCACGTCCACGTGCGAGCGGGCCATCGAGTGCAGCCAGCCGAGGACGCCCTCGCGACCCTCGCCCTCGGGGAGCGGCGGGACACCGAGCTTGAGGAGCGTCTCGTCGACCCACTTCTTGTGGTCGTCCGGGATGTACGTCGACAGGTCGGTCGAGGTGCCCTCGGTCGGGATCTTCATCGGCATCACGACGTCGACGCCGTACGGCTTGCCGTCGGTGTTGTCGTCCATCCAGTCGAGGACCTTGTCGAGCTCCTCGGCGTCGTTGAAGCGGACGCAGCCGAGCACACCGAGCCCACCGGCGCGCGACACGGCGGCCGCGACGTGCTCGGACGGGGTGAAGGCGAAGATCGGGTACTCGATGCCGAAGGCGTCGCAGAGGTTGGTGCGCATCAGGCGTGGGCTCCGTCGGTCGTGGTCGTGCTGTCGAGGGACTGGGCGGTGCCGGCCTGCTGGGCGCTCAGCGCCAGGTCCTTGGCCGCGGGGTACTGCGCCTTGCCGGTGGCGTTGCGCGGGATCTCGTCCACGATCGTCAGCACGCGGGGCAGCTTGTAGCCGGACAGGTGAGCGCGCAGGAAGGTGCGCAGCTCCTCGAGCTCCACCTTCTGGCCCTCGCGGGGCTGGACGACCGCGGCGACGGTCTGGCCGTACTTCTCGTCGGGGAGGCCCACCACCAGCACGTCGTAGACGGACGGGTGGCCCTTGATCGCCATCTCGACCTCTTCGGGGAAGACCTTCTCGCCCCCGGTGTTCACGCAGTTGGAGCCGCGGCCGAGCAACGTGATCCGGTTGCCCTCCTCGATCCGGGCGAGGTCGCCCGGGATCGAGTACCGGACGCCGTCGATCTCGATGAACGTCTTGGCCGACTTCTCGGGGTCCTTGTAGTAGCCCACCGGGACGTTGCCCGAGCGGGCGGTGCGGCCGACCTTCCCGACATCCTTCACCGGGTCGAGCAGGTTGTTGTCGTCGTCGAGGATGACGGTCGTCGCGGGGATCCCCACGACCGGACCATCGGTCGACAGCGCGCTGGCGTCCTGGAGGCCGGTGCCCTGGAAGCCGGTCTCCGAGGAGCCGACCGAGTCGGTGAAGACGGCGTTGGGGAACTTCGCCATCCACCGCTCCTTGATCGCCTTGGAGAAGATCGCGGCGCTCGAGGAGATCGCGAACAGCGTCTGCCCGCTGTAGTTGCCGGCCTCGTAGGCCTCGATGAGCGGGCGGGCCATCGCGTCGCCGGTCATGAAGAGCATCTGGACGCCCTCCCGGTCCACGACCTCCCAGGTCCGCACCGGGTCGAACTTCGGCTCGAGGATCGTGTTCTGGCCGGCGAACAGGTGCATGAGCAGCGACGCCTGGGCCCCACCGTGCATGAGCGGGCTGAGGGGGAAGGTGACCAGGCTGTCCTGGAGTGCCTTCTTGGACTGGTCATACTCCTCGAGCGGCTCACCGGTCATGAAGTCGATGCCACCGCCGAGCACGCGCCAGAAGTCCTCATGACGCCACATGACGCCCTTCGGGTAACCGGTGGTGCCGCCCGTGTAGATGATGTGGAGGTCGTCGGGGCTGCGCTCACCGAAGTCACGGGCGTCGCTCTGACCGGCGACGGCCTCGGCCAGCATCACGCCGCCGAAGCGGGTGACGTCGGAGTCGTCGTCGACGTCGATGGGGTCCGGGAGCCCGACGAACGTCGTCAGCTGCTGGTGCTTCGGGGACACCTCGGCCACCAGGTCGGCGTAGACCCGGTCGAAGACGAGACCCTTGAGGTCGGCGTTGTCGAAGATGTAGTCGAGCTCGCCGGCGACGTACCGGTAGTTGACGTTGACCCCGACGGCGCGGATCTTCAGGACCGCCATCAGGGCGATGACGTGCTCGATGCTGTTCTTGGCGTAGAGGCCCACGTGGTCGCCGGCGCCGATGCCTTCGGCGGCCAGGAAGTGGGCGAGCTTGTTGGACTCGGACTCGAGCTCGGCGTACGTGATCTTCCGGTCCCCGACCTGGACGGCGGGCTTCTCGGGGGCTACGTCGACGGCGTGCTCGAAGAGGTCAGCGATGTTCAAGGCCACGTCTCCGAGACTAGAACACGTTTCACTTTTTCGCTAGCGTGGTTCGTATGACGACCACGGACGCCTCCCAGGAAGCGCAGCCCCGCACCACTCCCGACTGCCTCGTCGAGCAGGACGGTCACAAGCTGATCGTCACCATGAACCGGCCCGAGCGACGCAACGCGCTGTCCTCGGAGATGCTGCGGATCATGGAGTCCGCCTGGGACCGGGTCAACGAGGACCCCGAGATCCGCGTGTGCATCCTCACCGGCGCCGGCGGCTACTTCTGCGCAGGCATGGACCTCAAGGCCGCCAACGAGAAGCCCCCGTCCGAGAGCTTCGAGTCCGGCGAGTACGACCCGACCGTCATCAAGGGCCTGCTCAAGGGCTTCCGCCTCACCAAGCCGCTGATCGCGGCCGTCGAGGGCCCGGCCATCGCGGGCGGCACCGAGATCCTTCAGGGCACCGACATCCGGGTGGCCGGCGAGTCGGCGAAGTTCGGCGTGGCCGAGGCCCGCTGGAGCCTCTACCCGATGGGCGGCTCCGCGGTCCGGCTCCCCCGCCAGATCCCCTACACCGTCGCCGCCGAGCTGCTCCTCACCGGCCGCACCCTCGGGGCGCCGGAGGCCAAGGAACTGGGCCTCATCGGCCACGTCGTGCCGGACGGCGATGCGCTGGCGAAGGCGGACGAGATCGCCGACAAGATCGCCGCCAACGGTCCGCTCGCCGTCCAGGCGATCCTCAAGACGATGCGCGACTCCGAGGGCAAGCACGAGGAGGACTGCTGGAAGGACGACGCCCGCGTCGGCGCTGCGGTCTTCTCCTCCGACGACGCCAAGGAGGGCCCGCGTGCGTTCCTCGAAAAGCGCCAACCCGAGTTCAAGGGGCGCTGACCCCCGCTAATTTCCGAGGATGCAGCCCGACGACGTCCTAGGAGTCCTGTTCGCCGTCGGGCTGATCGGGGGCGTCTTCGTCTGGGCCGGCGTGTCCACGGCGCGGGCCCGGAAGCGGGCCGCGGAGCGGATGACCGCGATGTCGGGGTACGCCGTGCAGCGCGAGTGGGGCTTCGTCCCGAGCGACCCGACCCTCGTCGGCCGGTTCGCTGGCCCGCCGTTCGGGCGCGGCCAGGGCCAGGCCGCCAACAACGTGTTCCGTGGCCGGCACGAGGGCCGGGAGTTCCTCGCGTTCGACCACGAGTTCACCACGACCTCCGGCAGCGGCAAGAGCAGGAGCACGAAGCACCACTTCTACTCGGTCGTCGTGCTCACCCTCGGCCTGCCGACCCCGGGCCTCTCGGTCGTCCCGACGACCACGTTCGGCTGGTTGGTCAACGCCGTCACCGGTCGTGACGTCGAGGTCGGCGACCTGCTCTTCGACCAGACCTTCACCGTCTCCTCCCCGTCCGCCGACTTCGCCCGGGACCTGCTGGGTCCCGACGTCGTCCAGGTCGCGCTCCACCACCCGGAGCTGGCCTGGCGCTTCGAGGGCGGCGCGATGCTCGTGATCCGCGAGGGCCAGCACTCACCCCAGGAGGTCGAGGCCAAGCTCCACTTCATGGACGCGGTGCTCGACCGCGTCCCCGAGCACGTCCGGGCACGGCTGCTCCAGGAGCCTCCCCGGTGATCGGGCGATCGGCATGAACACGATCTGGGACGTCCCGAGCCTGCTGGTGATCCTGGCCATCTCACTCTGGGCCTACTTCGGCCTGGTGAAGCCGTCGGTCGACGCTGCGAGGGAGCGCCGCGCCCTCCGGGAGCGCGTCGCGGAGCGCGGGTGGAGCTACGCCAAGAAGGACAAGGAGCTCCGAGCACGGCTCTCCTCGCCGCCCTTCGGCGGCCGGTCGGGCTGGACGTACGACGTGGTCTCGTGGGTCCACCGGGGCCGCGACGTTCGCTTGTTCGGCTTCGACGAAGGCAGTGGCGAGGGATCCTGGGCCTACGCGGTCGCGATGATCGGCCCGATCGCGCACGACCTCCCGACGATCCGGATCCACTTCGAGGTCTTCAACCCCTTCAAGCCGAAGCGACCTCCCGCCGAGGGCCTGCACGCCGTGCCGTCCGCCGACCCGAACTTCGTGATCGTCAGCAGCGACCCCCTCGTTGCCGAGCGGCTCCAGCGGCCGCTCATCGACCTGCTGCGGGCCTCGTCGACCCTGACCTTCCTCACCGAGTCCGGCGCGATCCTGTTGGTGGGAGAGAGCGCCCGCCTCCGCGGCTGGGTGCAGGAACCCGAGGAGATCGTGGCGCTGCTCGACGCTCTCGCGGGCGTGGTCGGCCGCGAGGTCGGCGACCAGCCCCGCTGACGGCCGTCCGCGACGCGTCAGCCGACGGAGCGCTCGCCCGTCCAGTACTGCGCCCGCAGCGCCTTCTTGTCCGGCTTGCCCAGCGCGGTCAGCGGCAGCGCGTCGGAGACGATGACGTCCTTCGGCACGTGCACGGAGCCCTTGCGCTCCTTGACCGCCGCCTTGATCTCCTCGGTCATGGTCGCGATCGAGGCCTCGTCGGTCGGGGCATCGGGGCGCAGCACGACGATCGCGGTGACCGCCTCGCCGAACTTCTCGTGCGGCGTGCCGATGACGCCGACCTGGGCGACCAAGGGGTGCTCGGCGACGACGTCCTCGACCTCACGCGGGAAGATGTTGAAGCCGCCGGTGACGATCATGTCCTTGGTGCGGTCCACGATGTACCAGAAGCCGTCCTCGTCCTCACGCGCCACGTCACCGGTGTGCATCCAGCCGTCCCGGAACGTCTCCGCGGTCTGGTCGGGCAGCTGCCAGTAGCCGCCGGTGAGCAGCGGACCGGCGACGCAGATCTCCCCCGGCTCGCCCTGCGGGACAGGCTGGCCGTCCTCGCCGAGCAGCGCCGTCCGGATGAAGGCAGCGGGGCGACCGCAGGACGTGAGCCGCTTCTCGATCGGCTTGCCGTCGGCGTCGACGTGGTCGCCCTTCGCGAAGTAGGTGATCGCCATCGGCGCCTCGGACTGGCCGTAGTACTGCGCGAAGATCGGGCCGAACCGCTCGATCGCCTCCTTGAGGCGGACCGGGTTGATCGCCGACGCGCCGTAGTAGACGGTCTCGAGCGAGGACAGGTCACGGGTGTGCGAGTCCGGGTGGTCCATGAGCGCGTACAGCATCGTCGGGACGACCATGAGCGAGTTGATCTTCTTCTCCTCGATGGTCGCCAGCACCTCGGCCGGGTCGAACCGCGCGGAGACGAAGAGGGTGCCGCCCTTGAGGACGTTGGGCACGAAGAACGCGGCACCCGCGTGGGACAGCGGGGTGCACATCAGGAAGCGCGGGTTGTCCGGCCACTCCCACTCGGCGAGCTGGACCTGGCTCATGGTGTTCATCGCACCGACGGTGCCGATGACGCCCTTGGGCTTGCCCGTCGTACCGCCGGTGTAGACGAGGGACACGATGTGGTCGGGGGCCAGCAGGCGGGCCTCGAGCGGCACCGGGTCGAAGGTCGCGGCGACCGCGGTCAGGTCCGAGCCGACCGCCGCGAGGGACTCCGGGACCGGGCCGATGGTGAGGACCTGCTTGAGGCCGGGGCACTTGTCGAGCAGCTCGAGGGCGCGCGCCTCGAAGTACGGGTCGATGATCAGGGTGGTGATGCCGGCGTCGTTGATGACGTAGGCGTGGTCGTCGGCCGACCCGAGCGGGTGCAGCGACGTGCGCTGGTAGCCCTGGGTCTGGCCCGCACCGAGGATGAACAGCACCTCGGGCCGGTTGAGCGCGAGCAGCGCGCCCGGCGCGCCGGTGCCGGCGCCGAGCGACTCGAAGGCCTGCACGTACTGGCTGATCCGCTCCGCGACCTGTCCGCCCGTCAGCGTCACGTCGCCCAGGTGGATCACCGGGCGGTCCTTGTGTCGCTTGAGGGCAGCC
This sequence comes from Nocardioides stalactiti, assembly GCF_014180715.1. Classification (GTDB taxonomy): domain Bacteria; phylum Actinomycetota; class Actinomycetes; order Propionibacteriales; family Nocardioidaceae; genus Nocardioides; species Nocardioides stalactiti. The sequence goes on from NZ_JACEFC010000013.1 coordinate 14,773, forward strand.
ACCATCAGGTGGCCGTTGTGTGCACCGAGTCGCAGGGAGTCGTCCGTCATGGGCGCAAGACTAGAACGTGTTCTAGTGCGGGGCAACCACTACCCGGCTTCCTCCAACGGAACGGCCAGCGGTGCGACGCCCCCGAGCCGACGGTGGTAGCGAACCTGGTCGCCATGGGCCTCGAGAGTCCGCCACAGGGTCTGGTGCGCCGCCCAGGGCAACGGCTCGGCGCCGTTGCGCCACGAGTCGCCGAAGCTGATCCACACCGGCGTCCAGGCGGCTGCCACGTCCCACGCACCCCGCTGCCTCATCAGGAGTGTGCGCCGCACCTGGAACGCGTGCCGGGGGCCGTCGACGCAGATCGGCGCGGTCGCGACGGGCCAGAGCCGGAGGTCGAGCTCCATCAGCTCGAGCTCGAGGTCCTCCAGCAGGCGCGGGTCCACCAGGACGGTGGCCACGTTCTCGTGCGGGGACCGCAACATGCCCGCACGCTAGCCGACACGTCATGCTGACGACATGCGATTCACCGAGCACGAGCTGACCGCGGCTCTCACCGGCGTGGCCAAGTCCGTGCACGCGAACGGCAAGGCCGCGCGCAAGCGCCGGCTCGACCCGGACGCCGCCTGGGAGGAGCTGACCCGCTACCAGCGCTTCCAGCTCCTGGACGGCCTGGGGAGCCAGGTCCTGCCCGTCCTCGTCGCCCTGCCGGACGTCGAGGTCGCAGCCGGCACCCGGCCGTCGTACACGGCCGACCAGGTGCGCCGGGTCGTCGAGGACCAGGTCGGCGACGACCTCGGCCGGGTACGGCGCGCCGTGCTGGTCAAGGCGCGCACGCTGCTGGTGCAGACCGCCCTCGCCCACGTGCCGCCGCGGCTCGATCCGGACGGGCTGCTCCACCACCCCGAGGGTCTGGACTCCTAGGCGAGGAGCTCCGCGACGCTGCGCACCTCGTCGGCGCTGCGGCAGCTGAGGAGCAGCGTGGTCACGCCGGTCTCCTCCCAGGCCGCCACCCGCTCCTTGACGTAGGACGCGTCGCCGACGATGTGCATCTCCTCGACCAGGTCGTCGGGGATCAGCGCGGTCGCCTCCTCCCGCTTCTGCGCGAGGAACAGCTCCTGGACCTGGTCGGTGATGGCGGCGTAGCCCATCCGCTCGAAGACGTTCTTGTGGAAGTTCTGGTCCTTGGCGCCCATGCCGCCCATGTAGAGCGCGATGACGGGCTTCATGCCGTTGATGACGGCTCGCCGCTCCTCCTCGCTGGTCGTCACCTGGAGGTGGCAGGTCGCGGCGATCTCGAAGGTCTCCCGCGTACGACGGGCGCCCGGCCGGGCGAAGCCCTCGTCGAGCCACGGCTGGTACATGCCGGCGCTCTTGGGCGTGTAGAAGATCGGGATCCAGCCGTCGGCGATCTCGGCGGTCTGCGCGACGTTCTTGGGCCCCTCGGCGCCGAGCCAGATCGGGATGTCGGCGCGGAGCGGGTGGACGATCGGCTTGAGCGGCTTCCCGAGGCCGACGGAGCCCGGGCCGTTGAACGGAAGCGGGTAGTGCGGGCCGTCGTTGGTGACCGGCGCCTCGCGGGCGAGGACCTTGCGGATGATGTCGACGACCTCGCGGGTCCGCGCGAGCGGCTTGGCGAACGGCTGGCCGTACCAGCCCTCGACGACCTGCGGTCCGCTGACGCCCATGCCGAGGATGAGGCGACCGCCGGTGAGGTGGTCGAGCGTGAGCGCGTGCATGGCGATCGACGTCGGCGCCCGACCCGACATCTGGACGATCGACGTCCCGAGGCGGACCCGCGAGGTGTCCTTGCCCCACCACGCGAGGGGGGTGAACGCGTCACTCCCCCACGCCTCGGCGGTGAAGATCGCGTCGAATCCGGCCTCTTCCGCCGCGGCGACGACCTCGCCGACACCCTGCGGGGGCTGCGCGCCCCAGTACCCCAGCTGCAGTCCAAGCTTCATGAGACACAGCATGCCACTACTTGATGCCGAAACTAGAACGTGTTTCACTTTCGCCCATGAGTCGCACCTTGCAAGCGCCGGTGACGGTCGCCTTCGACTACACGCGTTCTACCGGCCCCGTCGTCGGCCGCTTCCTCACCGGTCTCCGCGACGGCATCGTCGTCGGCGGGCGCACCTCGACCGGCCAGGTCGTCGTACCCCCGCTGGAGTTCGACCCCGTCACCCACGAGGCGACGACCGAGTTCGTCGAGGTCTCCTCCGTCGGCACGGTCACGTCCTGGACCTGGGTGCCCGAGCCGGTGAAGCACCAGCCGTTCGACCGGCCGTTCGCGTTCGCGCTCGTCACGCTGGACGGCGCCGACGTGCCGCTCCTGCACGCCCTCGACGTCTCCTCGCCCGCCGAGGTCAGCACCGGCATGCGGGTCCGCGTCCGCTGGGCCGCCGAGCGGGTCGGCCACATCAACGACATCCTCTGCTTCGAGCCGCTCGCACCCGGCGAGGCCGCTGCGACGGCGCCGGCCGCCGCGTCCGACGAAGCCGTCGAGGGAGTCATCACCACCGTCTCGCTGGACTACGACTACGCGGCCTCGCCCGAGGAGTCGCTGTTCTACCGGGGCCTCAACGAGGGCCGGATCATGGGCCAGCGCTGCCCCACCTGCCAGAAGGTCTACGTCCCGCCGCGGAGCGCCTGCCCCGCCGACGGCACACCGACCGCTGAGGAGGTCGAGCTCTCCCAGACCGGCACCATCACGACGTTCTGCATCGTGAACGTGCCGTTCCTCGGTCAGAAGATCACCCCGCCGTACGTCTCGGCCTACGTCCTCCTGGACGGTGCCGACATCGCCGTGCTGCACCTCATCCTCGGCGTCCCCGCCGACGAGGTCCGGATGGGCATGCGGGTCAAGGCCGTCTGGAAGCCCGAGGACGAGTGGGCGTACTCCCTGGAGAACATCGACCACTTCGCTCCCACCGGCGACCCCGACGCCGACTTCGACACCTACAAGCAGCACCTCTGAGAGGGAGACGAGAGACAGATGCGTGACGTCGCCGTCGTCGGGTTCGCCCAGCGACAGATGCCCGAGTTCGACGGGTCCCCGACCTGTGTTGAGCTCCTCGTGCCCGCGTTCAAGGAGCTCTACGAGCAGACCGGCTGGACCCGCAAGGACGTCGGGTTCTGGTGCTCCGGCTCGTCGGACTACCTCGCCGGCCGGTCGTTCTCCTTCGTCCAGGCAGTCGACGCCATCGGCGTCATCCCGCCGGTCAACGAGTCGCACGTCGAGATGGACCTGGCGTGGGCCATGTACGAGGCCTGGATCAAGATCCAGACCGGCGAGGTCGACACCGCCCTCGTCTACGCCTTCGGAAAGAGCTCGGCCGGCGTCCTGCGCCGTACCCTCGCACTCCAGCTGGAGCCGTACACGATGACGCCGCTGTGGCCCGACACCGTGTCGCTCGCCGGCCTCCAGGCCCGCGCCGGCATCGACGCCGGGGCCTGGGACGAGCGCGCGATGGCCGAGGTCGCCAACCGGTCGCTCACCGATGCGGAGAAGAACGAGTACTCGATCCGCAAGGGCGGTTCCTCGGTCGAGGAGCTGCTCGCGCGCCCGATGTACGCCGACCCGCTGCGCAAGCACGACTGCTCCCCCGTCACCGACGGCGTGGCAGCGCTCGTCCTCGCGGCCGGCGACAAGGCCCGCGAGGTCCGCGAGCGTCCCGCCTGGCTGACCGGCATCTCCCACTCCATCGACCCGATGGGCATGGGCGTCCGCGACCTGACCCGGTCGCCGTCGGCCCAGCGCGCGGGCGCTGCGCTCGACCTCGGCGGCGTCGAGGTCGCCGAGCTGCACGCCCCCTTCAGCCACCAGGAGCTGATCCTCCGCAAGGAGCTCGGCCTGGGTGCCGACGTCGCGATCAACCCGTCGGGCGGCGCGCTCACCAGCAACCCGATGTTCTCCGGCGGAGGGATCCGCGTCGGCGAGGCGGCCAAGAAGATCTGGTCGGGCGAGGCGGACAAGACCCTCGCCCACGCCACCAGCGGCCCCGCCCTGCAGCAGAACCTCGTCTGCACCCTGGAAGGGAAGAACAACTGATGGGCAAGCAGCCTGCAGCGATCATCGGCGTCGGCCAGACGCACCACCGCGCCCAGCGCAAGGACGTCTCGATGGCCGGCCTGTGCCGGGAGGCGATCGACCGCGCGCTCCTCGACGCGAACCTGACGCTCGACGACATCGACGCGATCGTCGTCGGCAAGGCGCCCGACCTGTTCGAGGGCGTGATGATGCCCGAGCTCTTCCTCGCCGAGGCGCTCGGCGCGGCCGGCAAGCCGCTGCTGCGCGTCCACACGGCCGGCTCCGTCGGCGGCTCGACCGCCATCGTCGCGTCGTCGCTGGTCCAGGCCGGCGTCCACAAGCGGGTGCTGACCGTCGCCTACGAGAAGCAGTCCGAGTCCAACGCCATGTGGGCGCTCTCGGTACCGCTGCCGTTCAACATGCCGGTCCACGCCGGCGCCGGCGGCTACTTCGCGCCGCACGTCCGGTCCTACATCCGTCGCTCGCAGGCGCCGACGCACATCGGCGCCATCGTGGCTGCGAAGGACCGCAACAACGCGTTGAAGAACCCCTACGCGCACCTCCACAACGAGGGCACGACGGTCGAGTCGGTGCTCGCGTCCCAGATGCTGTGGGACCCGATCCGGTACGACGAGACCTGCCCCTCCAGCGACGGCGCGTGCGCCCTGGTCATCGTCGACGAGGACACCGCCAAGTCCTCGCCGAACCCGGCCTGGATCCACGGCACGGTGATGCGGTCGGAGGCCACCACGGCTGCCGAGCGCGACCAGGTCAACCCGCAGGCCGGCCGGGACGCGGCCGCCGCCCTGTGGAAGCAGGCCGGCATCACCAACCCGCTCGAGGAGATCGACTGCGCGGAGATCTACGTGCCGTTCTCGTGGTTCGAGCCGATGTGGATCGAGAACCTGGGCTTCACGGCAGAGGGCGACGGCTGGAAGCTCACCGAGTCCGGCGAGACCGCGATCGGCGGCAAGCTCCCCATCAACATGAGCGGCGGCGTGCTCTCGTCCAACCCGATCGGCGCCTCCGGCATGCTCCGCTTCGGCGAGGCCGCCCTCCAGGTCCGCGGTGCGGCCGGCGAGCACCAGGTCGACGGTGCGCGGCGAGCCCTCGGCCACGCCTACGGCGGCGGGGCGCAGTTCTTCGCCATGTGGGTCGTCGGCTCCGAGAAGCCGACGAACTGATGGGCCGCTGATGAGCTTCGTCGAGGTCGAGCGCCGCGGCGACGTCGCGATCGTCACCCTCAACCGCCCCGAGCGGATGAACTCCATGGCGTTCGACGTCATGGTGCCGTTCCGCGACGAGCTGCGTCGCCTCGGTGACGACAACGAGGTGCGCGTCGTCATCCTGACCGGCGCCGGCCGCGGCTTCTGCTCCGGCGCCGACCAGAGCGGCGAGCGTGGCGGGATGCCCAACACGACGGGTCTGACCGGCGTCACCATCGCCCTGCGGGCCATGGAGCTGCTCGACGAGATCATCGTCACCCTGCGCAAGCTCCACCAGCCGGTGATCGCCGCCGTCAACGGGCCGGCGATCGGCGGCGGGCTGTGCCTGGCGCTGGCCTGCGACATCCGGGTCGCGGCGGAGTCGGCGTTCTTCCGGGCGGCCGGCATCAACAACGGCCTGACGGCGAGCGAGCTGGGCCTGAGCTACCTGCTCCCCCGCGCGATCGGCTCGTCCCGGGCCGCGGAGATCATGCTGACCGGCCGCGACCTCCACGCCACCGAGGCCGCGACGATCGGCTTGGTCTCGCGCGTCGTACCGGATGACCAGCTCCTGGACTCCGCACTCGAGACCGCCGCGTCCATCACCCGGTGGAGCCGGCCCGGTGTCGAGCTCACGAAGCGCACCCTCCAGGACAGCCTCGACGCCGCCAGCCTCGAGCAGCACATGCACGCCGAGGGCGTGGGTCAGCTGCTCGTGCGTCTCCTCACGAAGAACTTCGAGGAGGCGATCGTGGCGCGCAAGGAGAAGCGCTCCCCGCGGTTCCTCGACTGAGCCGTCCCGGACGTAGGCTGGGCGCGTGATCGAGCTCCGCACCCCGACCCAGATCGAGCAGATGCGTCCTGCGGGGCGGTTCGTCGCCTCGGTCATCAAGGCGTTGTCGGAGAAGGCTGCGGTCGGGGTCAACCTGCTCGAGCTCGACGAGCTCGCGCACCGGATGATCAAGGACGCCGGCGCCACCTCCTGCTACATCGACTACCACCCGTCGTTCGGCGCGATGCCGTTCGGCAAGGTGCTCTGCACCTCGGTCAACGACGCGGTCCTGCACGGGCTGCCGTTCGACTACGTGCTCCAGGACGGCGACCTCCTCTCGGTCGACTTCGCCGCCTCCGTCGACGGCTGGGTCTCCGACTCGGCGCTCTCGGTGGTCGTCGGCACCCCGAGGGACGAGGACCTGCGCCTGATCGGCGTTGCGCAGAAGGCACTCGACGCCGGTATCGCCGCGGCCCGCTCCGGCAACCGGCTCGGCGACATCTCGTTCGCCATCGGCTCGGTCGCCCACGAGGCCGGCCTCAAGGTCAACCTCCAGTTCGGCGGCCACGGCGTCGGCCGCACCATGCACGGCGACCCGCACGTCCCCAACGACGGTCAGGCCGGCCGCGGCCTCAAGCTCCGCCCGGGCCTGGTCATCGCGATCGAGCCGTGGTTCCTCCACACCACCGACGAGATCCGCTTCGACCCCGACGGCTGGACGATCCGCAGCGCCGACGGCTCCCGCGGCGCCCACGTCGAGCACACCGTCGCGATCACCGACGGCGACCCGATCGTCCTCACCGCGCGGGACTGAAGCGTCCGCGGGTGACCAGCCGTCGACGAACCGGGGCTCGGCGGCGGACGGCGTCGCCGCGGCCGTTGCCGGCCGCCGGTCCCGGCGAGCGGGTGTGGGTGCTCGACGTGCCCTACGGGACGCAGGTCGACGGCGCCTCCTGGCACCCGGCGGTCAAGACCCACCTGTACGTCGGACGGTCCCTGCCCGCACTCCTCGTGCCCTACGCGCCGGGGCCGCACACCCTCGGTCGGTTCATCGAGAACACCCTCAACCCCGGTGACCCGGCACCCGCCCCCGAGCCGACCGACCCGCTCGAACCACGCCGGATCCAGTTCGAGGCGGCCGACGCGATCGCGGAGCGCGCCGCGGCAGGTGGACGGTTGTTCCTGCTGGCCGACGAACCCGGCGTGGGCAAGACGATCTCGGCGGTCCTCGGTGCGTCCGCGGTGGCCGATCTCCGTGGCGCCCGCCGGGTGCTCGTCGTCGCCGATCGACCCGCCGCGATCACGATCGGCCACTGGTGTCGCACGATCACGGCACTGGGCGACGAGGGCCTCGAGTGGGTCGTGATCACCTGGGACCGGCTGGAGAAGGTCAAGGACCACCCGTGGGACGTGATCATCGCCGACGAGGCCCACGCGCTGCGTCGTACGACGACGAAACGGTGGAAGCTCTGGGCACGGGTCTCGGGGCACGCGAAGCCGCACGACAAGGCACCGTTCGTCATCGCGACGACGGCGACGCCCGGTCACACGCCGCTGGAGCTGCCCTACCTCGCTCCCGCCTATGCGCAGGCGCTCGGCGAGCCGATGCAGGAGTGGACCTCGGCGACCCAGGCCGGGGCCGACTTCGCCACGGCACTCGAACGGCACGGCGTCGGCGTGGAGCGGGGCCGTTACGGGGCGACCTGGACAGCCGATCCGGCGCGCCGCGCCGCGGACCTCAAGCTCGTCCGCGGCTGGCTCGACGAGGTACGGCCCGCGGCGATGCTGCACCGGGCGGCGCCGTGGGGTCCGGTACCGATCTCGGGCATGCCGGTGGCGCTGACGCCGGCGGAGCGCGCCGCGTACGAGGCGGAGTGGGGCGAGTTCTGTCGCGAGATGGACGTCGCGCGGCGCGGTCGCAACGTCGCGAAGGGGCGCGCCGCTCTGCTCCGCTTCCGCCAGAAGGCCGGGTTGATCCGCGTCGACTCGACCGTCGCCTGGATCGCTCAGCAGGTCGAGGCCGACCGTCAGGTCGCGTGCTCGGTCGAGTTCGTCGCGACGGCCGCCGATCCCATCGCCGACCGGCTGCGTGACTCCGGGATCGAGGTCGCCACGATCTACGGCCGCGACCGGTTCGACGTCGAGGCAGAACGGCTCCGGTTCCAGACCGGCCAGGCGAAGGTCTGTGTCTTCACCACGGTCGCCTCGATCAGCTTGCACGCCGGCGAGACCCTCGCCGACGGCCGCTCGGCGAGCACCGAGCCGCGGGTCGGCGTCTTCCACCAGGCTCGCTTCTCGGGCATCGCCGGGCGCCAGGTGACCGGGCGCACGCACCGCGACCACCAGGTCTCTCCGTGGCACATCGCCTACGCCGAGCGAACCGTCGAGGAGCAGGTCGGCAAGGTGATGGTGGAGCGAATCGCGGCCGCGTCCGACACCGTCGGCAGCGACACCACCGGCCTCGGCGACGTCGCTCGACTCCTCGGTGCCGACTGGCTGCCGGCGGATTCGCTCGACGCCTGAGGTGGCCCCTCGAGCGGCGGGCCGTCGCCGGTCTCGCCCGTCAAGGACGAACCGGGACTACGCTCCACGATCGTGCGGCCTGCCGAGATCATCAGCGTCGACGCCGCGGACCCACGCGCGACGGTCGTGCTCGTCCACGGCGCGTGGCACGGCGCGTGGTGCTGGCAGGACGGGTTCGCCCAGCGGCTCGCGGACCACGGGATCTCGAGCGTGGCGCCGAGCCTGCCTGGGCACGCCGGGTCAGCGGCCGGGCACCGGCTCAACCGACTCCGGATCCGGGACTACGTCGCAGCGGTCGCTGACGTCGTCGGGTCGCTGGATGCGCCGTACGTCGTCGGGCACTCGATGGGCGGCGGGGTCGTCCAGGGCCTCCTCGCGCTCGACGGACGACCACCGATCTCGGGAGCGGCGCTGCTCGCGTCGTTGCCCCCGCGCGGGTGCGTCGGCGTCACGCTCGACGTCGCGCGCCACGCACCGCTGCAGTTCCTGCGGATGAACGCGCGGCGGGACCTCGGCCTGCTCGTCCGTACGCCGGAGCAGGTGCGCGCACTGTTCTTCCGGGAGGCCACCCCCGCTGCGATCGTCGCCGACGCAACCGCGCGGGTGCAGGCCGAGTCCTACCGCGCGTTCCTCGACATGCTCCTGCTCGACCGCCCGAGGCCGCGCCCGGTCGACGTCCCGCTGCTCGTCCTCGGCGCCGGCGACGACGCGATCTTCACCCGCGACGACGTCGCGGCGACCGCTGCCGCGTGGAGCACCGAGCCGGGCGTGCTCGAGGGCGTCGGGCACGACCTGATGCTCGACGACGGCTGGGACAGGGTGGCCGACGTGCTGGCGACCTGGATCACCGAGCCGCACCGCTGAGCTCCCACGGCGCAGGAGCCCGTCGGGAGGCGTCGGCTACAGGCCGACGAAGAAGCCGTACAACCCGAAGGCGACGCCGATCCCGACGATCAGCCAGAGGGAGATCCAGGCTAGGGTGTGCATGCCGTGCTGGTAGTGGTTCTCCGAGAACCCGGCGAAGTGCTCCGTGTTGAGGTCGGCGTTCTGCATGGTCTCAACGGTAGCGGACCTGGAGCTCCTTGATGCCGTTGATCCAGCCGTGGCGCAGACGTCGTGCCTCGGCGGCCCTGGAGATGTCGGGAGCGATGTCGGCCAGCGCGTTGAACATCATGCTGATCTCCTGCCGGGCCAGGTTGGCGCCCAGGCAGTAGTGCGCCCCGTGACCGCCGAAACCCACGTGCGGATTGGGGTCGCGGGTGATGTCGAAGCGGAACGGGTCCTCGAAGACGTCCTCGTCGAAGTTGGCCGACGCGTAGAAGAGGCCCACACGCTGCCCCTTCTTCACCTCGACTCCCCCGACCTCGACATCGGTGAGGGCGGTGCGCTGGAAGACGGTCACGGGCGTCGCCCATCGGACGACCTCGTCGACCATCGTCTCGGGACGTTCGCGCTTCCACAGCTCCCACTGGTCGGGGTTGTCGAAGAACGCGTTCATCCCGTGCGTGATCGCGTTGCGGGTCGTCTCGTTGCCTGCGACGGTGAGGATGATGACGAAGTAGCCGAACTCGTCGTCGGTGAGCCCGCGACCCTCCTTGTCGGCCTCGAGCAGCTTGGTGACGATGTCGTCCCGCGGTGCGGCCTTGCGGTCGGCGGCCATCGCCATCGCGTACATCAGCACCTCGGCCGCAGCCTCTGCCCCGTCGACGTCCTGGTAGTCCGGGTCGTCGCCGGCCAGCATCTGGTTCGACCAGTGGAAGAGCTTCTTCCGGTCCTCCTGCGGTACGCCGATGAGGTCGGCGATCGCCTGGAGCGGGAGCTCGGCCGCGACCTCCTCGACGAACTCCCCCGTACCGCGGGCGACGGCGTCGCGCACGATCTTCTGCGAGCGGTCGCGCATGATCTGCTCGAGCTGCGCGATCGAACGCGGCGTGAAGGCGCGGGACACGATGTGCCGCATCGTCGAGTGCTCGGGGGCGTCCTGGTTGAGGATCATCACCCGCTGCATCTCGACCGACGCCCGGTCCATCCCGGCGGGGAACCGGATGATGGCGCCGTTCTCGGCCGACGAGAAGCGCTTGCTGTCCTTGGAGACCGCAGCGACGTCGGCATGCCGGGTCAGCGCCCAGTAGCCGGTGCCGGACTCGGGGGAGAACCCGTCGTACGAGCCGGGCTGCTGCTGCACCCAGGTGACCTCGCTGCGTCCCCTGAGCTCGCGGAACTGGTCGTGCGGAACCGCCGACCAGTTGATGTCCGGGTCGGTGAAGTCGAACTGCCAGGTCGTTGACTGGTCAGCGGTCACGCGCTTCCTCCACGATCACTTGTAGTTGACCTGCATCTCCTTGATGCCGTTGAGCCATCCGGAGCGGAGCCGCTTGGGATCGCCGGCCAGGCTGATGTTAGGAGCGATGTCGGCCAGCGCGTTGAAGATCAGGTTGATCTGCAGACGGGCCAGGTTCGCACCGAGGCAGTAGTGCGCACCGTGGCCGCCGAACCCGACGTGCGGGTTGGGGTCCCGCAGGATGTTGAAGGTGAACGGGTCGTCGAAGACGGTCTCGTCGAAGTTCGCCGACGCGTAGAAGATGCCGACGCGGTCGCCCTTCGCGATCGCCTGCCCGCCCAGGACGTTGTCCCTGAGGGCAGTGCGCTGGAACACGGTCACCGGCGTCGCCCACCGGACGATCTCGTCGACGGCGGTGTCCGGGCGGTCCGACTTCCAGAGGTTCCACTGGTCGGGGTTCTGGAAGTAGGCGTGCATGCCGTGGCTCGTGGCGTTGCGGGTCGTCTCGTTGCCGGCGACCGCCAGCAGGATGACGAAGAAGCCGAATTCGTCGTTCGTCAGCGCGCCGTGGCCGTCGTCGCCGGCGTGGACCAGCTTGGAGACGATGTCGTCACGGGGGTTCTCGCGACGGTCGGTCGCCAGCGCGTCGAAGTAGCCGAGGATCTCCATCGACGCGACGGCCGGGTCGACATCGAAGTCGGGGTCGTCGTACGCCATCATCTGGTTCGACCACTCGAAGATCTTCTTGCGGTCCTCCTGCGGCACCCCGAGGAGCTCGGCGATCGCCTGGAGCGGCAGCTCGGCGGCGAGGTCCTCGACGAAGTCGCCGGACCCCTTGGCCGCGTTCTCCTCGACGATCGCGTACGCGCGCTCCTTCAGTCCGTCCTTGAGCGAGGCGATCACGCGCGGGGTGAAACCGCGGGACACGATGCCGCGCATCTTGGTGTGCGTCGGCGGGTCGTTGTGGATCAGCATCGCGCGCTGGATCTCGACCTGGTCGCGGGTCATGTCCTCGGCGAACCGGATGATGACGCCGTTCTCGTGGGTGGACCAGTTCTCGTTGTTCTTGGAGACCTCGCGCACCTCGGCGTGGCGGGTCGCGGCCCAGTAGCCCGTGTCGAGGAAGCCCGCGCGGGCCTCCGGCGGCTGCTCGACCCAGTGGACGGGCGAGGTGGCGCGCATCGCCTTCCACTCGTCGTGGGGCAGCCCGACGGCGTTAATGTCCGGATTGGTGGCGTCGAAGCCGGCGGGGATGTCGACAGCGGTCACGTCAGTGGAACCTTTCAGTCGCTCGGGCGCATGGGGCAGCCCAGCTGGAACACGTTCTAGCGAGACACTACAGACCATCGGCCAAATACGAAAGGGTTTCGTATCGGCGATTCTGCGAACCGTGGAACTCAACAAGAACGTGTTCTAGTTTCGCGCTATCATGTCCCCATGGGCAACCCCGTGATCATCGACGCCGTCCGCACTCCCCTCGGCAAGCGCAAGGGCTGGCTCGCCGGCCTGCACCCCGCGCAGATGCTGGGTTTCGTGCAGGAGGAGGTGCTCCGTCGGGCCGGCGTCGACCCCGAGGTGATCGAGCAGGTCGTCGGCGGCTGCGTCACCCAGGCCGGTGAGCAGTCGAACGACATGGTCCGCCGCGCCTGGCTCTACCAGGGCCTCGCCCAGCACACGGGCGGCACCATCATCGACGCGCAGTGCGGGTCCGGCCAGCAGGCCGCGCACCTCGTCAACGACATGGTCGCCGCAGGCAGCATCGACGCCGGCATCGCGTGCGGCGTCGAGGCGATGTCGCGGATCCCGCTCGGCGGCAACGTGCCGCCCGGGCTCGGCGACCCGCGCCCCGATGACTGGGCGATCGACATGCCCAACCAGTTCGAGGGAGCCGACCGGATCGCGAAGGACCACGGCATCACCCGCGCCGACCTCGAGGCGTTCGGCCTCGCGTCCCAGCAGAAGGCCCGCGTCGCCGTCGACGAGGGACGCTTCAAGCGCGAGATCGCCCCGATCACCGCTCCCGTCCTCGACGAGGAGGGCAAGCCGACCGGCGAGACCCGTGTCGTCGACACCGACCAGGGCCTGCGCGAGACCACCCTCGAGGGCCTCGCCAACCTCAGGACCGTGATGCCCGACGGGTTCCACACCGCCGGCACCTCCTCGCAGATCACCGACGGCGCCGCGTCGCTGCTCATCATGGACGAGGACCGCGCCCGCGAGCTCGGCCTCAAGCCGCGCGCCCGCATCAAGTACCACTGCCTCGTCGGCTCGAACCCCTACTACCACCTCGACGGCCCGATCAACGCGACCCACCGGGTCCTGGAGAAGACGCGGATGTCGATCAGCGACTTCGACCTGTTCGAGGTCAACGAGGCGTTCGCCTCGGTCGTCCTCTCCTGGGCCGGCGTGCACAAGGTCGACATGGACAAGGTGAACGTGAACGGTGGCGCGATCGCCCTCGGTCACCCCGTCGGCGCCACCGGCGTACGGCTCATCACGACCGCTCTGCACGAGCTCGAGCGCCGCGACGCCTCCACCGCTCTCATCTCCATGTGCGCGGGCGGCGCGATGGCGACCGGAACGGTCATCGAGCGCATCTGACGTCGGCACCAGTTTCACCGTCCGGACGGTGAAACTGGTGCTTGGACGACGCAATTGCAGCGTCCAAGGAACAGTTCCATCGTCCCAGCCCCCTCGGGCATGACTCGGTCGATGCGGTTATCCACAGTTCGTGTTCCGGCGGCATGCATGCGCACCGATCCGCGGGCAGGGTGCTGCACATGCTCGAGCTGCTCGCAGACGCCAACGGCATCGTGCTGCGCCGCGACGCCGTCGCGTGCGGCGTCGACGACGGCGCCTTGCGACGAGCCGTTCTGCAGGGCCGGCTGGTCAGGGTGCGGCAGGGCGCCTACGTGCTGCGGGGAGTGTGGGAATCCCTCGACCGGCTCGGTAGGTATCGCACCCTCGTCGCAGCAGTCCTCCGGCTGTACGACGACCCTGCGTCCCCCGTTGCGCTCTCCCACACCAGCGCCAGCATCGAGCAGGGCGGGCCGTCGTGGGGTCTCGATCTCGAGGCCGTCCACCTGACCCACCTAAACGCGACCGGCGATCGCACGAGCGCCAAGTTGGTCCACCATCGGGGCGTCTGCCGAGTCAAAGACATCACCAGAAGCGACGGGCACTGGATGACCGCGCCCGCGCGAACGGCGATGGACACGGCCAGCATCTCTGCTCGCGACCCGGGCATCGCCGTCCTGGACTACTTCCAGCAACGCGGGCTCACCACCAGAGAAGAGCTGGAGCGGGTCTTCAGCGCCATGAAGTGGTGGCCGGACACCCTGGGACTGCTCCGAGTCCTTCAGCTGTCGGACGGGATTGCCGAGTCCGTCGGGGAGACACGGACCCGCCTTCTGTGCCTCGACATGGGGCTGCCTGCGCCGACTCCTCAGTTCGAGATCTTCCACCCTTCCGGCCGCCTTGCGGGCCGGGTCGACTTCGCGTGGCCCGAACGACGAACGATGCTGGAGTTCGACGGCCGGCAGAAGTACCTCCGCCTTCGCCGCCCTAGCGAGACCATCGAGCAAACGGTGCTCAGGGAGAAAGCCCGCGAGGACCTCCTGCGGGAGCTCACGGGATGGCTCATGATCCGCCTTGTCTGGGCCGACCTCGACGTACCCGAGGCGACGGCGCGCCGCATCGTCCGCGTCTTCGAACGGGCTGCCTGATCGACCCGCAACTGGATGTTGGACGACGAATCTGTTGCTGGGACGACGCAATAGCGTCGTCCCAGCAACAGTTTCACCGTCCGGACGGTGAAACTGTCTCGCGTCAGGCGCCGTAGACCGGCTCCGGAGCGGGAGCCCCCGCGATCAGCCCGCGGAGGGCGGCGCCCACGTCGCCGGCGACCCAGCGTCCGTCGGCCTTGGCTGCAGGGCCGTGGGACCAGGCGTTCTCGAGCGTCATCAGCGAGCCGTCGACCTCGATGACGCGGCCGGTGACGTCGCCGGCCTCCTCGGAGGCGAGCCAGGCGACGAGCGGCGAGTTGTCCTCGGGCAGGGCCATCTCCGAGGTGTCGAAGGCACCCTCGGTCATCCGGGTCTTCGCCACCGGCGCGATCGCGTTGACGGTCACGCCGACCCGACCGAGCTCGGCCGCGGCCACCAGGGTCATCGTGGCGATGCCGCCCTTGGCGGCCGAGTAGACGACCTGGCCGATGGAGCCCTGGAGCCCTGCACCGGACGTCGTGTTGATGACCCGGGCGACCCGCTGCCGACCCTCCTTCGACTCCGCTCGCCAGTAGGCGGCCGCGTGCCGCAACGGAGCGAAGTGGCCCTTGAGGTGGACCCGCATGACGGCGTCGAACTCCTCCTCGGAGGCGTTGACGAGCATCCGGTCGCGGACGAACCCGGCGTTGTTGACGAGGATGTCGAGCCCGCCGAACGTGTCGATCGCCTGCTGGACCATCGCGGCGGCCTGCTCGAAGTCGGCGACGTCGGCGCCGTTGACGACCGCCGCACCGCCCATCGCCTCGATCTCGGCGACGACCTCGTGCGCCGGCGAGTCGGTCTTCTCCCCGTTGTTCGAGACGCCGAAGTCGTTGACGACGACCTTGGCGCCGTGGCGGGCGAGCTCCAGCGCGTGCGCGCGGCCGATCCCTCGTCCGGCACCGGTCACGATCGCGATGCGACCCTCCAACAGCTTGCTCACTTGGTCTCTCCCTTGGGGTGGTTCTGCGCGACGTAGAGGAACACCGGCTGCTCGCCGCCGCCGTGGCAGGCGACGGTCGCACCGGAGACGTAGGAGGCGAGGTCGCTCGCCAGGAACGCGGCCACCTGGCCGATCTCCCGGACGTCGGCCATCCGGCCGAGCGGGATGGTGCGCTCGATCTCTGCGACCGTCGCGTCACCGCCGTAGTGGTCGGCGGAGTCGGGGGTCCGGACCAGCCCGACGTCGATCGCGTTGACCCGGACCTGCGGTCCCCACTCCTGGGCGAGCGAGGTCGTCAGGGCGTCGAGGCCGGCCTTCGCGGCGCCGTACGCCGCGGTGCCGGGCGAGGGCCGGTTGGCGGACACCGAGGAGATGTTGACGATCGAGCCGCCGCCCTCCTGGTCCCGCATGACCCGGTGGGCCGCCTGGCTCACGAGCAGGCTCGCCGTCAGGTTGAGGCCGATGATCTTGTCGTGGAAGCGCGGTGAGGCGTCGGCGGCCATCGCGTACGGCGCTCCCCCGGCGTTGTTGACCACCAGGTCGAGGCGGCCGTGGTCGGCCACGATCACGGCGACCAACGCGTCCACGGACTCGGCGTCGCGCACGTCGCAGAGGCGGTGCGTCGCGCCGGCCGGCGGCTCGGCCTCGGAGCGACCGCAGGTCACCACGGTCGCGCCCGCCTCGAGGAGGACCTCGGAGATGCCGCGGCCGATGCCCCTCGCCCCGCCGGTCACGAGGGCGACCCGGCCGGTCAGGTCGATGTTCAACGCCATGGGCACACCCTACCAAGCAAATGCTTGGTAGGGTGCATTCCATGACAGTCACCAGTGAGCTGCGCGACGACGGCATCCGCGTCATCACGATGAACGCTCCCCCGGTCAACGCGCTCACGGTCCAGGGCTGGTACGACGTGGCCGCCGCCCTCGACGAGGCGAGCGCCGACCTGAGCACGAAGGTCGTCATCCTGCGCGCCGAGGGCAAGGGCTACAACGCCGGCGTCGACATCAAGGAGATGCAGAACACCACCGGGTTCGACGCCCTCATCGGCGCGAACAAGGGCTGCTACGCCGCCTTCAAGGCCGTCTACGAGTGCGCGGTACCGGTGATCGCGGCGGTCAACGGCTTCTGCGTCGGCGGCGGAGTCGGCCTGGTCGGCAACGCCGACATCGTGGTGGCCAGCGAGGACGCCTACTTCGGCGTGCCCGAGGTCAAGCAGGGCGCGCTCGGCGCCGCGACCCACATGGCCCGGCTGGTCCCCCAGCAGATGATGCGCGCGCTCTACTTCACCGCCGCGACGATCCCCGCGACCGACCTGCACCGCTTCGGCTCGGTCTTTCGGCTCGCCCCGCGCGACCAGCTGCTGGACGTCGCCCTCGAGGTCGCGGCGAACATCGCCGACAAGGACACCCGCGTCATCCGCGCCGCCAAGGAGGCGCTCAACGGGATCGAGCCCGTCGACGTGAACAAGAGCTACCGGTTCGAGCAGGGGTTCACCTTCGAGCTCAACCTCGCCGGTGTCAGTGACGAGCTCCGCGACGACTTCGCGGGTACCGACAAGGCAGGTAAGAAGGCGTGAGCAAGCCCCGCACCAAGGTCATGACGATCGACGAGGTCGTCGCCCAGCTCTCCGACGGGATGACCATCGGGATCGGCGGGTGGGGCCCGCGGCGCAAGCCGATGGCCCTGGTCCGCGCGATCCTCCGGTCGGACCTCAAGGACCTGACCATCGTCAGCTGGGGCGGCGCCGACGTCGGCCTGCTCGCCCGCGCCGGCAAGATCAAGAAGCTCGTCTACGCCTTCGTGTCGCTCGACTCGATCCCGCTCGAGCCGAACTTCCAGCGTGCCCGCCAGAACGGCACCATCCCCGAGGTCGTCGAGCTCGACGAGGGCATGTTCCAGACGGGCCTGTACGCCGCAGCGCAGCGCCTGCCGTTCCTCCCGATGCGGGCCGGGCTCGGCTCCGACGTCCTGGTCAACAACACCTGGATCAAGACGGTCACCAGCCCGTACGCCGACGAGAACGGCGACGTCGAGGAGCTCACCGCGGTCCCGGCGCTCACACTGGACGTGGCACTCGTGCACATGAACCGCGCGGACGCGCACGGCAACGCGACCTACCTCGGCCCGGACCCGTACTTCGACGACCTGTTCGTGCAGGCCGCCGACCAGGCGTTCGTGACCTGCGAGCAGATCGTCGACACCGCCGGCCTCACGGTCGACACCGCGGTGCAGCGGCTGCTGATCAGCCGGATGGCCGTCACCGGTGTCGTCGAGACGCCGAACGGCGCGCACTTCACCACCTGCACGCCCGACTACGAGCGTGACGAGAAGTTCCAGAAGGCGTACGCCGTCGCTGCCGGCGGGTCGGACGAGGACTGGGCCGCGTTCGAGGAGCGATTCCTCTCCGGCGACGAGGCCGCCTACCAGTCCGCCGTCGCCGCATTCGCAGCCGAGGAGGCCGCCAAGTGACCGAGTTCTCCCGCGCAGAGGTCTGCGCCGCCGCCATCGCCGACGCCTTCAAGGACGACGGCGAGATCTTCGCCAGCCCGATGGGCATGCTGCCGATGCTGGGGGTCCGGCTCGCCAAGCTGACGTCCAACCCGGACCTGGTGATCTCCGACGGCGAGTCCCTGTTCCTCGGCGGCGTGCCGCCCCTGTTCGCCAAGGCCGACGTCGTCGAGGGCTGGATCCCGTTCCGCCGCGTCTTCGACGTGGTCGCCTACGGCAAGCGGCACGTGATGATGGGCGCGACCCAGGTCGACAAGCACGGCAACCAGAACATCTCCGCGATCGGCGACTTCGCCCAGCCCAAGCGCCAGCTGCTGGGCTCGCGCGGCGCGCCGGGCAACACGGTGAACAACCGCACGTCGTACTGGGTCCCGAAGCACAACACCCGCGTCTTCGTCGAGCAGGTCGACATCGTCTCCGGTGTCGGACCGGCCCGTGCCAAGGCGGCCGGCCCGGGCGCCTCGAAGTACAACGACATCCACCGGATCGTCACCAACCTGGGCGTCTTCGACGTCAAGGGCGCTGACGACACGGTGCGGCTGCTGTCGGTCCACCCGGGCGTGACGGTCGACGAGGTCGTCGAGAACACCGGCTTCGCGCTCGAGATCCCGACTGACGTGCCGGTGACGCGTGAGCCCACCGAGTCGGAGCTGATGATCATCCGCAACGTGCTCGACCCCAAGAACCTCCGCGACCGCGAGGTCCCGCCCGTGGCCAGCACCGACGCAGGAGCCAGCAAGTGATCGCGCAGCTCCTCAAGACCCCGCTGACCGAGCTCACCGGGGTCCAGCACCCGGTCGTCCAGACCGGCATGGGCTGGGTCGCCGGCCCCCGCCTGGTCTCCGGTACGGCGAACGCCGGTGGCCTCGGGATCCTGGCCTCCGCGACGATGACGCTGGCCGAACTGGAGGAGGCGATCGTCGAGACCAAGGGACGCACCGACAAGCCGTTCGGCGTCAACCTGCGCGCCGACGCCGGCGACGCACCCGACCGCTGTCAGCTGCTCATCGACCACGGCGTGAAGGTCGCGTCCTTCGCCCTGGCGCCCAAGCCGGAGCTGATCGCGAAGCTCAAGGAGCACGACATCGTCGTGATCCCGAGCATCGGGGCACCCAAGCACGCCAAGAAGGTCGCTTCCTGGGGCGCCGACGCGGTGATGATCCAGGGCGGCGAGGGCGGTGGCCACACCGGCAACGTCCCCACGACGCTGCTGCTGCCGACGGTCCTCGACGCCGTCGACATCCCGGTCATCGCGGCCGGTGGTTTCTTCGACGGCCGCGGCCTGGCGGCCGCGCTGTCCTACGGCGCCGCCGGTGTCGGCATGGGCACGCGCTTCCTGCTCACGCAGGACAGCCGGGTCCCCGACGCGGTCAAGCAGCGTTACCTCGAGGCCGACCTCAACGGCACCGTCGTCAGCGCGAAGGTCGACGGCATGCCGCACCGGATGCTGCGCACCGACCTGGTGGAGTCCGTCGAGGAGTCGAGCTTCGTCAAGCGTCTCGGACCGACCACGAAGCGCACCCTCGCCTTCAAGAAGATGAGCGGCATGTCCTGGCGCGAGCTCGTCAAGGACGGCCAGGCCATGAAGCACGGCCAGGACCGCACCTGGACCCAGATGATCCTCGCGGCGAACACCCCGATGATGCTCAAGGCCGGCCTGGTCGAGGGCGACCCGTCGGCCGGCGTGCTCGCGAGCGGACAGGTCGTCGGCGTCATCGACGACCTGCCCACCTGCGAGGAGCTCATCGACCGGGTGGTGACCCAGGCGGCAGCCGAGCTGCGTCGGGCGTCGTCGTACGTCCTCTGAGAGACCGGGCGAATCGTCGCCACCCGCGTCGGGACAATTCGAGGAAATCACCCACGGGCGAGAATCCGATCCATCACGATGTCGCCTGTGCCGAGCACCTCGACGACGGTCCTCACCGTGACCTCCACCGGGAGCAGCGGACCAGGAACCTTCCGAGACGTCATCGACCGGGCGAACGCCACCGTCGGCGAGGTGCTGATCGAGTTCGACCTCGGTCTCGATCGGGTGATTCGCCCGTCGGCCCCGCTGCCCGCGCTGAGGTTTGTCGGCGTGATCGACGGCGGGACGGCTCCGGACGCGGTCCAGAGCCCCGGAGTCGAGGTCTGCGGCACGGCCGCCGAAGCCGGCATCGGGTTGGAGATCGTCGGTGGCCCGCTCGAGCTCCGGGGCATCACCGTGACCGACTGGCCCGACGACGGGATCCTCATCCATGACGCCGAGGACGTCACCGTCCTCGGGGCCCACGTCGGCGTCCGTCAGTGTGGCCGCGCAATGGGAAACGGCGGCACTGGCATCCACGTCCTCCGCTCCGTGGGCATCCACATCGGTGGTCCCGCCGAGCCACTCGTCGCCTGCTCCGGGAACGGCGCCTGGGGGATCCGGATCCAGGACTCTCCGGGTGCGCGCCTCGACGGTCTGAGGATCGGGACGGACGCCGACGGACGCCGAGCAATCGGCAACGGTCGAGGTGGGGTGAGAGTCGAACGATCTCCGCGGGTGATGATCGGGCACCCTGGCGGCCTGAACGTCATCTCCGGCAACAACGGCCCCGGGGTGGTCCTCCACGACGGCTCCGAGGCCGCTGTCCTGACGGGCAGCCACATCGGCACGGATGCTGACGGGCTCCGCTCGATCCCCAACACGACGGGGGTCACCGTCACCGCACCGCGGGTGCTCGTCGGAAGCACGGACAACCGCGACCACGGTGCCCACGCGGCGGGAGCCCCGGTCGGGTCGGGCGACCTGGCTGCAGGCAACCTGATCTCGGGCAACCTCACCTCCGGCATCGCCGTCATCGGGGAAGAGGCTGCTGACGTCAGGGTGGCCGGCAATCGGATCGGCACCGACCACGGGGGCGCCCGCGCGGTACCGAACGGCGGCGCCGGAGTTTCCGTCTACCAAGCACCGCGAGCACGGATCGGAGGCGCCACTGCCAACCAGCGCAACGTGATCGCGGGCAACGGTCTCTACGGCATCCAGGTCGCCGGGCCGCTATCACGGGGCGCGGCCATCGTTGGAAATCACATCGGGACCGACCTCACCGGCACGACGTCGATCCCCAACATCCGCTCGGGCATCTTGGTCTTCAACGCTATGGAGACGGTCATCGGCGGCGCCGACCCGACCGAGGGCAACTTGATCTCCGGCGGAGCGCGCGCAGGGGTCAACCTCGACGGGTCCGTCATGCACGGGTTGGACTACGAGGGCAAGGGGCACGCCCACTCCAACCTGGTGCAGGGCAACACGATCGGTCTCGACCGGACCGGGGAGCGACCTCTCGCGAACGCCCAACGCGGCGTCCTCATCAACTACGCGCAGGGCAACACGGTGTGCGACAACCTCATCGGCGGAAACGGAGAGGACGGGGTGCTGGTGCTGGGGCCGGGCTACGCCGACGACGCACACCTGGTCCCGACCGGCAACGTCATCGTCCGCAACAGGATCGGGGTGAGCGCCACCGGTTCCGCCGCCGGCAATGGCCGCTGCGGAGTCCTGATCTACCACGGCAGGGACAATCGGGTCGGGGGCGACGACCCCTCCGAGGCCAACGTGATCGCCCACAACGCATCGGTGGGCGTCCTGTTCCACGGACTCGGTGCTCGCACCAACCGGCTGAGCCCCCATGAGCAGATCGACGACAACACCCTGGGCCGCTTCCACCAGAGCGGTGGATGAGCGCGGACGTGCTGGAGCTCATCGTCACGGTCGCCGCTGATCGTGGTCCCGGATCCCTCCGCGACGCGATCGAACGCGCCAACAGGGCCGCGGGGCCGGTCCGGATCAGGATCGCGCCGGCGGGACCGATGACCATCTGTCCATCGACGCCGCTCCCCGCCTTGCAGTTCTCCGGTCATCTCGAAGGTCCTGGACGCCTCGACGGGACGAGGTCGGCACCGGGCTGCGGCCTGGAGGCGGCAGCGGACGACCTCACTCTTCGTGGGCTCGAGGTGACGGGCTGGGCCGGGTCGGGGATCCGGGTGACGGGTCGGCACTGCACCATCCGCGGTGTCGTGGCGTCGGGCAACGGTGACTACGGGATCCTCATCGACGAGGGGGCCGACCATGCGCGGATCGAGGGCTGTCGGCTCGGCACCGACCCGACTGGCACGTCAGCCGCGCCCAACCAGAAGAGCGGGATCCGGGTGATCCAGGCCAAGGACGCTGTGATCGGTGGGAACTCTCCGGGCGAGCGCAACGTGCTGTCGGGAAACGTGCTCTACGGAGTCGAGATCGTCGGCCCGCTCGCGAGCGGCGCGGTCGTCCGCGGCAACTATGTCGGCCTCGATGCCGCGGGGACGTCGGCCGTCGGCAACCAACGGACCGGGGTGCTGGTGTTCAACGTCCCGTCGACGACCGTGGGCGGCACCGGTCCCGGCGACGGCAATGTGATCTCGGGCAACGGTCGGTCCGGAGTCACCGTCGACGGCATG
Organism: Nocardioides stalactiti; assembly: GCF_014180715.1. Classification (GTDB taxonomy): domain Bacteria; phylum Actinomycetota; class Actinomycetes; order Propionibacteriales; family Nocardioidaceae; genus Nocardioides; species Nocardioides stalactiti. The sequence goes on from NZ_JACEFC010000013.1 coordinate 37,248, forward strand.
GACATCGAGCGGGGCGAGTACCCGTACGTCGGCCAGGGCCACTGTCAGGGCACGCAGCTCCGAGGGAACCTGATCGGACTCGACCGGTCCGGAGAGCGTCCCCTCGGCAACGGGATGCGAGGAGTGACCATCAACTATGCGCAGGCCGCCACGGTCGCCGACAACGTCATCAGCGGGAACCGGCAGGACGGCATCTGGGTCCTCGGTCCCGACGACGACACCAATCCTCACGAGGTCCCCCGCGGCAACCGGATAGTCCGCAACCGGATCGGCATCACCCGCAAGGGCGCGGCTGCGGGCAACGCACGTGCGGGGATCTTGGTCCTCAACGGGCGCGACAACGTTGTCGGCAGCCATGATCCCGACGACGCGAACCTGATCGCCCACAACGGATCCGTCGGCGTGATGTTCACCGGTCTCGGCGCCCGCACCAATAGGCTCAGCCCCCACAACGAGATCGTCGACAACTCGCTGGGGAGGTTCCACCAGCCGGCGGAAATGAAGGACAGCGGTGCAGGAGATCACGGTCACCACGACGGCTGACAGCGGTCCCGGCTCCCTCCGCGACGCGATCGAGCGGGCGAACGACGCGACCGGACCCGTCACGGTCCGGATCATGCTGGACGGCGGACCCGCGTCGATCGAGCCCACCACCGCGCTGCCACCGGTCACGTTCTCGGGCTCGATCGAGGGTCCGCTCTCCGCAGGAGGTTTCCCCACCGTCGTCCTGAGCGGCGCATCAGCCGGGACCGCCGCGGGCCTCGAGATCGTCGGGGACGCCCTGACCGTTCGTGGCCTCGCGATCGTGGGCTGGGACGGCGCCGGGATCCACGTGCACGGGTGCACCGGCTTCCGGGCGCTCCAGTGCTTCGTCGGTGTCGACCTCGACGGGACCACCGCCCGCCCCAACGCCAGGAGCGGGATCAAGGTCGAGCAGGCCGGCCAGGTGCACATCGGACGGGTCGGCGAAGGCAACGTCATCTCCGGCAACGGGCTGTACGGAATCGAGATCGGCGGCCCGGACTCCCGTGGGGCCGTGGTCGTCGGCAACCGTGTCGGCACCGACGTCGCCGGCGCCGTCTCCGTGGCTAACGGACGGTCCGGCATCGTCGTCTACAACGCACCCGACACCCGGATCGGCGGCCCGCTCGCCGGCGAGGGCAACCTGATCTCCGGTGGCGCCCGCGGCGGCATCAACCTCGATGGCTCGGTGACGGTGCTCGATGGCTACGACTACACCGGCAAGGGACACGCGCGCGGCAACCTCGTGCAGGGCAACCTCATCGGAGTCGACGCGTCGGGGGAACGGCCTCTGGGCAACCGGCAGCGCGGCGTCCTCATCAACTACGCGCAGGACAACACCGTCGTCGGCAACGTCATCAGCGGCAACGGCGAGGACGGCGTCCTCGTCCTGGGCCCGGAGGACGACTCCGACCGGCATCTCGTGCCGTCCGGCAACCGCGTCGTCGGCAACCTCATCGGCGTCACCACCTCGGGCGCTGCCTGCGGCAACGGCCGGCACGGCGTCTTCGTCCGTCACGGCCGCGACAACATCGTCGGCGGTCCGGGTGCGGACGCCAACGTGGTGCGCCACAACCGCGGCCGCGGCGTGATGTTCTCCGGGACCGGTGCGCGGGACAACGTGCTGGGTCCGGACAATGACCTGGGCGCCAACGATCTCGGCGACTTCCACCAACCACGCGCTTGAGGGACGAGCGGGAGAGGACGAACCGATGACCGCCGCGGACGACGGCCAGCCGCTCCTCCCGGGCGACCTCATCACGGTCACCCACCCGGAGGACGACGGTCCCGGATCGCTGCGGGCGGCCATCCTCAGCGCCAACCTCGATGACGGTCCGGTCACGATCTCGATCGACCTGCCGACCGATCAGGTCCTGCTGCGACCGACGTCACCGCTTCCCCCGCTCACCTTCGCCGGGATCCTCGACGGACGGGGAGCCGAGCTCAGCGGCGTCCTCGCCGGATCGGGCCACGGGCTCGACGTCCACGGCGGCGACCTGACGATCCGCGATCTCGTGGTCACCGGGTGGTCCGAGAACGGGGTCCTCGTCCGCCAGAGCGACCGCACCCGACTGATCGGTCTCGTCGTCTCCGGCAACGGCGAGCACGGGATCCTCGTCCAGACGAGCGCCGACCTCCGGCTCGAGGCCTGTCGTCTTGGTACGACGCCTGACGGCCTGGCGGCCTTGCCCAATCGCGGTAGCGGCATCAAGCTCTACGAGTCGCACGCGGCCGTGATCGGCGGCGACCGGCCCGGCAGCGGCAACCTGGTGTCGGGCAACCTCCGGTACGGGGTCGAGATCGGCGGCATCGGGTCAGCCGACGCCGTGATCATCGGCAACTTGATCGGCTGCGACGTGACCGGAAGCAACCCGTTGCCGAACAACCGCGACGGCCTGGTCGTGCACAGCTCGCCCAACGTGCGGATCGGCGGCCCCACCTCCTCCGAGCGCAACGTGATCTCGGGGAACAACCTCTACGGGCTGGAGATCATCGCGCCGGACGCGCGCGGTGCCGTCATCGTCGGCAACTACGTCGGCGTGAGCGCCGCCGGTGACAGCCCGCTCCCCAACGGTCGGTCGGGGATCCTCATCTACAACGCGGCCTTCGCCCGCATCGGCGGACCGGGCTCGGGTGACGGCAACGTCATCTCCGGGGGCTCCCGCGCCGGGATCAACCTGGACGGCTCGGTCCGCGAGGGCTACCCGTGGACCGGCGTGGGCGAGGCCCACAGCAACCTGGTCCAGGGCAACATCATCGGCCTCGACGCGACCGGCGAGCGTCCCCTCGGCAACGAGCTGCGCGGCGTGCTCGTCAACCACACCCAGAACAACCTGGTCACCGAGAACCTGATCGCCGGCAACGGCCAGGACGGCATCCTGGTGCTCGGGCCGGAGGACGACTCCAACCCGGACGTGGTCTCCTCCGGCAACCGGATCGTCCGCAACCGGATCGGGGTGACGAAGTCCGGCCGGCCTGCGGGCAACGGCCGGCACGGGGTGTTCGTCCGGCACAGCAAGGACAACCACGTCGGGAGCGACGACCCCGCCGACGCGAACCTCATCGCCCACAGCGGGATCCGGGGCGTCTCCTTCTCGGGGACCGGGGCCCGCACCAACACGTTGGGCGAGAACGAGCTGCGCGACAACGTCCGCGGACCGTTCCACCAGCCCGCGCCTGAACCGGAGGAACCGGCGGGGCCGACGGCTCCTTAGAGCGTCTTCTGGTACGCCAGCTCCCGGCCCATGATCCGGTAGCCCATCAGCTCGTTGACGCCGATCATGTGGTCGTTGGACTCGGCGTTGAACGTGTCGACCTGCTCGAGCTGGGGCTCCTCCTCGGCCAGCCAGTGCAGCATCTCGGTCTTGAGCAGCAGCCCGAGCCGGTGCCCGCGGTGCGCGCCGACGACGGAGGTGTCGTGCTGGTGGCCGAGCGTCGGCCGCTCCCCCTCCACCACGACCACCGTCTGGCCGGCGAGCCGACCGGACGGAAGGTGCCGGGCGACCACGCGGTAGGCCCGCTCCTGGCGGGCTGCACAGGCGTCCTCGTAGGCCTTCATCCGCTCGGCGCTGAACACCTCGTCCTCGATGTCGAGGTCGTCGGTGGGGGCGTCGTTGATGGCCGAGGCCATGTCGGCGATGTCGGCGAGCTCCTCGTCCGGGGTCGGCAGCAGCCGCCGCTCCAAGGCGTAGTCCGGGGCCGCCGCGAGCGCTGCGGCGAACTGCTCGTCGAGTGCAGTCCGGTCGACGTCGGCGAGGTACTGCCGGCGGTTGATCGCCTGGTGCTTCTTCTCGAAGCCGTGCTTGGCGGCGAAGGCGGTGGCGGCGTCGGCCTCCCAGGCATCGATCCCGACGCTGGTGCGCCCGATCCGCCGTACCTCGTCCTCGACGAAGGCCAGGATCGCGGACCCGTAGCCCTGCCGGCGGTGGTCGGGGTGGACGACGACGGAGATCCACGCGAGGTGGAGGTTGTCGTAGTCGCTGGTGGCGATCGTGCCGCCGCCGACGACGACGCCGTCGATCGTGGCCAGGTAGGGCACGGACGGCTCGCCGTCCCAACCGTGCCGGAAGCGGGCCTCCGTGCGGACCAGCGTCGGGCTGGACTCCCACGGCGAGTCCTCGGACTGGACCGCCTCCGTCAGCGCGACCCACTCCTTGAGCGCGGCCACGTCGTCGGGGCCGAAGCGTGTGATCTCCATGACGATCAAGCATCGACGGCGCGCGACGATGACGCCACCGGATTATCGGCGGACTAGCCTGGCGAGCGTGAGCCAGCAGTCCTCCGCGCCCCGTCGACGGCACCTGATGGACCCCGACGCGCCGCGCAAGGTCGCCGACCCGAAGGACCTCGAGCGGCTCCACCGCGTGCAGCGCCGCGTGGTGTCGGTCCTCATCATCACCACGCTCATCCACCTGACCATCGGCCTGATCCTCGCGGCCGACGCCATCAGCGACGACAAGCGCGGTGCCCAGCTCGGGCTGATCCTGCTCGGCTCGGCGTTCCACGTCGTCGGCGTCGCGGCCGTCCGCGGTATCAACCGCAAGCCGATCCCCACCTGGTGGATGCTGACCGGGCTGGTCCCCGTCGCGCTCGGCGTCTGGTGGGTCATCCTCCGCTAGTGGCGCGCGCGAGCAGCACCCGTTCGCGCACCGCTCGGTAGCCCAGCGCGGCCAACCGGGCGATCCCGTCGCGGTCCCCCGTCGCCGCCAGCACGACCACGTCGTCGGCGACCTCCGCAGCGGCGTTGGTCGCCGCGGCGAGGACGGCGGCCTCGGCTCGCTCGTCGCCGGACGGTGCGAAGACCGCGCTGATCCGGGTCATCCCCGCGAGCGTCGGGGTCCGGCCCGCCATCGCCACCGGTTCGCCGTCGACCTCCCACAGCGTGATCCGGCCGTCGGCGAGCGGGTCGTCGACGACGTAGGACCGGTCACTCGGGTCGCCCGGGTGCGCTTCCAGGAGCAGGTCGAACCACCCGTCGACCAGCGCGTGGTCGTCCGGTCCGGCGGCCCGGGCCACGCCGGGCAGCACCGCCGAGGGTCGTACGGCGTCGAGCCGGTGGAGGACGAACCGACCTCGCGGCCGCAGCAGTACGCCGGTCCGCTCGAAGGCGCCGATCACGTCGTCCGCGGTGGTGATGTCGCAGCCGATCCCGACCTCCGGCCCGAGGGGACCGAGGAGCTCGACGAGGGTTTCGACCGCCTCGGGCGGCATCGGTGCCAGCAGCGTCGGGTGCCGAGGTGCGCGCACGAACGCGCCCCGCACGACCCCGGCGTCGTCGGTCCACCACCCGTGGGCCTGGTCCGCGGGCGGGTCTGGCCGCCGCGACAGGTGGTCGGCCTCGGTCAGCAAGGGCGAGTGCAGGACCGGCTCGGACCCCAGGAACTCACCCGCGGCACCGAGCAGCTCAGCGACATCGGCGGTGACGGACCAGGGCACGCCCCGATCCTGTCAGGCCGCGTGCTTGACCGGCTGGCTCCAGTGGATCCGGCGCGCGACCAGGGCGGCGGCGCCGTCCGCGACCCGCTCGACGCCCTTCTTGGTCGTCTGCCCGGTGAGGTAGACGACCGCGAACGACTTCCCGGCGACGTAACCGACGGCGAAGCTGCCGACGAGCACGATCGGAAGGTCGCGGTGGACCTTGTGGATGTTGGCGTGGTTGCTCATGGCTGCCCCCTCTCCGGTCGTCGAGAGATCGACGATGGCTGTGCCTTCCACTATCGGCACGCGAGGGCGCGAAAAGAACCTGTTGTCAGACAATCCGGCGTAGTCCGATGGGGTCAGAGTCCTTCGATGATCGCCACCACGCCCTCGGCGTCGGTCCAGAACCAGGACCAGCGAGGTCACGATCGTGGACTGGCCGGGCGCTGCGGACCGGCCGAGGCTCAGATCGAAGACCCCAGCACTCTCGGAGGAAACGATGCTCACGAATCTCGGCAGGTCCTTGGCACAGCAATGGGCGGGCCTCCTGGCCCTGTTCCTCGTCCTCACCAGCGGCACGGCCTACGCGCTGGCCGAGTCCAACACCGTCTTCAGCGACGACATCGTCGACGGCCAGGTCAGCAGCGCGGACGTCGCCGACGACGACACCTTCCGCGCCCTGCGCGGGATCGACGTCCTCAACGGCTCCCTCAGCGGCGCGGACTTCGCCAGCGACTCGGTCACCGGCATCCGGGTCAACGAGTCGTCGCTGTCCACCGTGCCGCTCGCGGCGCAGGGCGGCACCGGCCGGTACGGCTATGACGGTGCCTGCAACCCCGAGTCGACCACCTGGCTGCGGTGCTCGACCGTCGTCCTGACCCTGGACCGGCCGGGACGCGTCCTGATCATCGGCCAGGTGACGGCGATGGTGGAGTCGGCGAACGAGTGGGGTGACGGCGGCTGCCGGCTGCACGACGGCACTGCGGTGATCGACGCCTCCGTCACCTACGTGAACTGGGACGAGGAGGACGTCGAGGAGGGCCGGAACCACATCACGATGACCGCGGTGACCAACGTCCTGCCCGCCGGCACCCGCGCGGTCGCCATCGACTGCTTCGACCAGACCGGTGCGACCACCTATCCGTTGGCCCGCATCTCCACCGTCACCCTCTCGGGGCAGTGACATGAGAGCGACCCTCCGGCGGCTCGGCCGCCTGCTCGGCACCCAGTGGGCGGCCTTCCTGACCCTCTTCCTGCTCCTGAGCGCGGGCAGCGCCTACGCCCTGGACGGCGTCGACACGGTCTTCAGCGACGACATCGTCGACGGCCAGGTCAGCTCCGCCGACGTGGCCGACGGCTCCCTCACCGGGCGGGACGTCCGCTCCGTCGCGGCCGCCGACCTGGCGAGGGACGCCCTGGGCACCGGCCAGGTCAGCGAGTCGAGCCTCGACGTCGTCCCCGAGGCCGGCCAGGCCGGCACCGGCCGGGCGGGCCGTCCCAGCTCGTGCGGGGAATCTCCCCTCTACCTCGGCTGCGGCTCCACGACGATCGACCTCGTCAAGCCCGGGCGACTGCTGATCATCGCTGCCGTGAACACGTACACCTCCTACTTCGTCCAGTACGTCGAGGGGTCGTGCCGCCTGCAGGTCAACGGCGCGGCGATCGACGCGTCCACGACCGTCTTCAAGTACGACGACGAGGGCGAGGTCACCCCGCTCTTCGACGCCGTCGAGGGCGCCGGGCAGAACGCGACGTTGACGGCGGTGTCCGACGTCTACCCGGCCGGCCGCCAGGTGGTCGGCGTGCAGTGCAAGCTGAACGCCCCCGGACGATCGTTGGACGGCACCTACGGCAAGGTCACCGCGTCCGTCGACATCTCCGTCGTCGGCCTGTCGGCGCGGTGATTCTGCGGCTCAGAGGCGCTCGATGATCGTCACGTTGGCCTGGCCGCCGCCTTCGCACATGGTCTGCAGGGCGTAACGGCCACCGGTGCGCTCGAGCTCGTTGAGCATCGTCGCCATGATCCGGGTGCCGGTCGCACCGATGGGGTGGCCCAGTGCGATACCGCCGCCGTTGACGTTCACCTTGTCCAGCGGGATGCCGAGCTCGTCGGACCAGGCGAGGACGACCGACGCGAACGCCTCGTTGCACTCGAACAGGTCGATGTCGTCGACCGACATTCCGGTCTTCTCCAGCGCGTGGCGGGTGGCCCGGATCGGGCCCGTCAGCATCCAGATCGGGTCGTCGCCGCGCACCGAGAGGTGGTGGATCCGAGCACGTGGGGTGAGCCCGTGGGTCTTCACAGCCGCCTCCGAGGCGATCAGCATCGCCGAGGAGCCGTCGCAGATCTGCGAGGCGACACCGGCGGTGATCCGGCCACCCGGAGCGAGCGTCTGCAGCTCGGCCATCTTCTCCAGCGAGGTCTCGCGCGGGCACTCGTCGGTGGTGAAGACGGTGCCGTCGGCCAGGGTCACCGGGGCGATCTCGTTGTCGAACCGACCCTCGGCGATGGCCGCCTTGGCACGGGTGTGGGACGCCAGCGCGAACTCCTCCATCCGCTCCCGGCTGATGTCCCACTTCTCCGCGATCATCTCCGCAGAGTTGAACTGCGAGACCTCCACGTCGCCGTACCGCTTCACCCATCCGGGCGACTCGGCGAACGGCGTGGTGAAGCCGTACTGGTCGGCCACGAGCATGGCCGCCGAGATCGGGATGGCCGACATGTTCTGCAGACCGCCGGCGACGACGAGGTCCTGGGTGCCGGACATGACGCCCTGGGCGGCGAAGTGCACCGCCTGCTGCGAGGAGCCGCACTGACGGTCGATGGTGACCCCGGGGACGTGGTCGGGCAGACCCGCCACCAGCCACGCGGTGCGCGCGACGTCGCCGGCCTGCGAGCCGATGGTGTCGCAGCAGCCCATGATCACGTCGTCGACGGCGCCCGGGTCGACGCCCGTGCGGTCCATCAGCGCGGAGAGGACGTGCGCGCCGAGGTCGGCGGAGTGCATCGAGGCCAGCGAGCCGCGGCGCTTGCCGACCGGGGTGCGGACGGCGTCGACGATGAATGCTTCGGTCATGAGGAGATCCCATCGAGGAGAATGCGGACGTACTGGTCGGCGACCTCGGTGTGCGTGTGGCCCTTGCCGGGCTGGTACCAGCGGACGGCCACCCACACGGTGTCGCGGATGAAGCGGTAGGTCAGGGTCACGTCGAGGTCCGGGCGGAGCACGCCGGTGCGCACACCCTCCTCGATCAGGGTGACCCACACCTGCCGGGACTGGGTGTTGCGGTCGGCGAGGTAGCCGAACCGCTCGAACGTGCCGAGGTAGTCGGCGTCGTTCTGGAAGATCGCGACCTCGGGGCCGTGCTGCTCGATCGCCTCGAACGACACCCGGACCGCCCGCTCGAGCTTCGTCCGGGCGTCGTCGTCGCTCGCCAGGATCTCGTCGTACTGACCGAAGAGACGGTCCTGGAACGGGATGAGGATCTCGTCGACCATCGACTCCTTGGAGTCGAAGTGGTGATAGAGGCTGCCGGACAGGATGCCGGCCGCGTCCGCGATGTCGCGGACGGTCGTGTTCTTGAAGCCCTTCTCGGCGAACAGCCGGGCCGCGATCGCGAGCAGCTCGTCGCGACGGCTGGGCTCAGGCGTGCTGGCTGCTGACACTGATCACCTCACCGGTCAGGTACGACGAGTAGCCGCTCGCGAGGAACACCATCACGTTCGCAACCTCCCACGGCGCGGCTCCGCGACCGAACGCCTCTCGCTGCTTGAGCTCGTCGAGGAGCTCGGGGGAGGTCACCTTCTCCAGGAACGGGTGGGTCGCGAAGCTCGGGGCCACGGCGTTGACCCGGATCCCGTGGGGCGCGAGGTCGATCGCGGAGCAGCGGGTCAATGCCATCACACCGGCCTTGGCCGCGGCGTAGTGCGCCTGGCCCTCCTGGGCACGCCAGCCGAGCACCGACGCGTTGTTGATGATGACGCCCTTCTTCCCCGCGGCCACCATCCGCTGGCCGGCGGCACGCACGCAGCGGAACGTGCCGGTCAGGCTGATGTCGAGGACCTTGGACCACTCCTCGTCGGTCATGTCGAGGATGCTGGCGGTGCCACCCAGACCGGCGTTGTTGATCATGACGTCGACGCCTCCGAACTCCTCCGCGGCGTCGAGCAGCGCGCCGACCTGCGCTTCGTCGGTCACGTCACAGACCAGCTGCCGCACCCGGTCCGCGCCGAACTCCGCACCCAGCGCCTCCTCGGCCTCGGCGAGCCGGCGTGCGTGGGTGTCGCTGAACACGACCGCCTTGGCGCCCTCCTCGAGCACACGTCGTACGACGGAGGCGCCGATGCCGGCGCCCGCCGCGGCGGTCACGACGACGACCTTGTCCTTGAGCAGGCCGTGGCCCGGCACGTAGTCGGGGGTCGGCTGCTCAGCGCGCATCGTGGTCATTCAGGCTCCCTTGGGTTCACGCGGCAAGCCGAGCACGCGCTCGGCGAGGATGTTCTTCTGGACCTCGTCGCTGCCGCCGTAGATCGTGTCGGAGCGGGAGAAGAGGAAGAGTCGCTGGTGCTCGTCGAGCTCGTAGGGGGTGCTGGTCCCTCGGGTGAGCAGGCCCTCGGCACCGGCGACGTCCATCGCCACCTCGCCGAGCTTGCGGTGCCAGTTGGCCCAGGCCAGCTTGAAGATCGAGCCTGCTCCGCCTCCTGCGGCGGAGTCCTGGCCGCCCTCGACGAGCGCGAGCGCGCGCAGCGCGAAGCTGCGGGTCGCGCTGAGCTCGACCTTGAGCTGCGCGAGCCGGTCGCGGACCACCGGGTCGTCGATCGAGCCGTTGGCCTTGGCCCGGGCGATCACCGTGTCGAGCTCGCGGGCGAAGCCGACGGTCTGGCCGAGCGTGGAGACGCCGCGCTCGAAGCCGAGGAGGCCCATCGCGACCCCCCAGCCCTTGCCGGGCTCGCCGACGACCAGGTCGCCGGCGGTCCGGGCGCCGGTGAAGAAGACCTCGTTGAACTCCGAGCCGCTGGTGAGCTGCTCGATGGGCCGGATCTCGACTCCCTCCTGGTCCAGCGGGACGAGGAGGAAGGAGAGCCCGTGGTGGCGCTGCGATCCGGCCTCCGTGCGCGCGATCACGAAGCACCAGTCGGACAGGTGGGCGTTGGACGTCCACACCTTCTGCCCGTCGATGACCCACTCGCCGGTCGAGTCGTCGAGGCGGGCCTTGGTCTGGACGTTGGCCAGGTCGGAGCCGGCGTTGGGCTCGGAGTAGCCCTGCGCCCACAGCTCGGTCACCTCGCGGATCGGCGGCAGGAAGCGCTGCTTCTGCTCGTCGCTGCCGAACGCGATCAGGGTGGGCCCGAGCAGCGTCTCGCCGAGGTGGTTGATGTCGTGGGGCGCGTCGGCGCGCGCGTACTCCTCGTGGAAGATCACCTGCTGCCACAGCGACAGGCCGCGGCCGCCGTGCTCCTCGGGCCAGCCGACGCAGGTCCAGCGATGCTCGGCGAGCAGCTGGTTCCAGGCGCGCCGCTCCTCGAAGGCCTCGTGGTCGCGGCCGGGGCCGCCCAGGCCCTGCAGGTCGCGCCACTCGCCGACCAGGTGCTCGCCCAGCCAGGTGCGCACCTCCTCGCGGAAGGCGAGGTCCTCGGGGCTCTCGGTCAGGTCCATGACGTCACCATACCAAGCAAATGCTTGGTAGGGTGTTCTCGTGGACACGATTCCGGCGATCCTGCGCGCTGCCGCGGAGCGGTACGGCGACCACCCCGCCTACGTCCAGGACGGGCGCACCCTCAGCTACGCCGGCCTGCTCACCGAGGTCCGCGAGCTGGCGCGCCGCTACGTCGGCCACGGCCTGGCCGCTGGCGAGCGGGTCGTCGTGTGGGGCCCCAACAGCATCGAGTGGGTGCTCGCCGCCCTCGCGACGACGTACGCCGGAGCGACCCTGATCCCCGCCAACTCCCGCTACACCGGCCACGAGGTCGCCGAGCTCGTCGACCGCACCGGCGCCACGACCGTGATGGTCGCCGACGGGTTCCTCGGGCGGCAGCAGTTCGAGGAGCTCCGCGCCGCCAGCGAGATCGTGTCGGTCCGGGTGCTCGGCAACCTCGCGGACCTCACGCTGGACCACCGCGGCGAGGAGCGCCACGTCCGCGAGGCGACGGCGGAGGAGGTCGAGGCACGCGCCGACGCGGTCTCCCCCGACGACGTCGCCGACATCCTCTTCACCTCCGGCACCACCGGCCGGCCCAAGGGCGCGATGAGCGCCCATCGGCAGAGCATCGGCGTCGCCCGGGCCTGGGCCGACCTCGGTGGCGTCACCGCGGACGACCGCTACCTGGTGATCAACCCGTTCTTCCACTCCTTCGGCTACAAGATCGGGATCATCGTCGGCCTGCTCACCGGCGCCACCCTGTACCCCGTCGCGACGTTCGACCTCGACGAGACCATGCGGATCATCGAGAACGAGCGGATCACGCTGCTCCCCGGTGCACCCACGATCTTCCAGTCGCTGCTCGCCGCCCCCGGACGCAGCGACCACGACCTCTCCTCGGTCCGGCTGGCCGTGACGGGGGCCGCCGTCGTACCCGTGGTGCTCATCGAGCGGATGCGGGCCGCCGCCCCCGAGGGCCTGGCGATCGAGCACGTCGTCACCGCGTTCGGCATGACCGAGGCCGTCGTCGTGACGATGTGCCGCGAGGACGACTCGGCCGAGACCGTCGCCACCACCTGCGGCCGCGCCGTCCCCGGCATGGAGACGCGGATCGACGCACCCGCCGGCGAGGAGGGCGAGCTGCTCGTCAGGGGCGACAACGTGATGCTGGGCTACCTCGACGACCCGGCCGCCACGGCCGAGGCGATCGACGAGGACGGCTGGCTGCACACTGGCGACGTCGGCACCCTCGACGAGCACGGCAACCTCCGGATCACCGACCGCCTCAAGGACATGTACATCTCCGGCGGCTTCAACGTCTATCCCGCCGAGGTCGAGCAGGCCCTGCTCCGGATGGACGGCATCAACGACGTCGCCGTGGTCGGCGTGCCCGACGAGCGGATGGGCGAGATCGGCAAGGCCTACGTGGTCCTGGCCGAGGGCGTCGACCTCACCGCCGAGGACGTCATCGCGTTCGCCAAGGAGCGGCTGGCCAACTTCAAGGCCCCGCGCCTGGTCGAGCGCATCGACGTCCTCCCCCGGAACCTCTCCGGCAAGGTCCTGAAGAACGAGCTGAGGAACTGAGTCAACCGTGGATCTGCAACTGACCGAGAGCGAGCTCGCCTTCCAGGCCGAGGCCCGCGCCTGGCTGGCCGCCAACGTCCCGAACGAGCCGCTGCCCTCGATGGACACCGAGGAGGGCTGGCGCCTCCACCAGGAGTGGGAGGCCAGGCTCACCGCCGACCGCTGGTCGGTCGTGTCGTGGCCGAAGAGCTACCACGGCCGCGAGGCCTCCCTCGTCGAGTGGGTGATCTTCGAGGAGGAGTACTACCGCGCCGGCGCCCCCGGCCGGGTCTCCCAGAACGGGATCTTCCTGCTCGCGCCGATCATCTTCGACCACGGCACCCAGGAGCAGCAGGACCGGTTCCTGCCGACGATGGCCTCCGGGGAGAAGATCTGGGCGCAGTGCTGGTCCGAGCCCGAGGCGGGCTCCGACCTGGCGTCGCTGAAGTCCACCGCGCGCCGCGACGACGAGCGCGGCGGCTGGGTGCTCAACGGCCAGAAGATCTGGTGCTCCCGCGCCTCCTACGCCCACTGGGGCTTCGGGCTCTTCCGGAGCGACCCCAGCGCCCAGAAGCACGCCGGGCTGACCTACTTCCTGTTCCCGATGGACGCCGAGGGCATCACGGTCCGCCCGATCGCCCAGCTCGACGGCGAGGCCGGATTCGCCGAGGTCTTCTACGACGACGTCTTCGTGCCCGACTCCGACGTGCTCGGTGCGCCCGGCGACGGCTGGCGGGTCGCGATGAGCACCGCGGGCAACGAGCGAGGACTCTCGCTGCGCTCCCCCGGCCGCTTCTGCGCCGCCGCCGACCGCCTCGTCGACCTCTACCGCGAGCGCCCCGACGTCCGGATGGGCGACGCCGTCGTCGACGCGTGGATCAAGGCCGAGGCCTACCGCCTCTACACCTGGGGGACCGTGACCCGGCTCGCCGACGGTGGCGAGATGGGTGCGGCCGGCTCCGTCAACAAGGTCTGGTGGAGCGAGCTCGACATCGCGCTCCACGAGACCGCCCTCGACCTGCTCGGCCCCGAGGCCGAGGTCGAGTCGCGCTGGCTCGACGGCTACACGTTCGCCCTGTCGGGCCCGATCTACGCCGGCACCAACGAGATCCAGCGCAACATCATCGCCGAGCGCATCCTCGGCCTGCCTCGCGAGCCCAAGGGAGCCCAGCGATGAACTTCGAGCTCACCGACGAGCAGCGCGCGTTCGGGGACGCCCTCGACAAGCTGCTCGTCTCCGCCGACACGGTCGCCGTGGCCCGCGCCTGGGCCGAGGGCGACACCGGCCCCGGTCTCGCGCTCTGGAGCCGCCTCGCCGAGCAGGGCGTCACCGCGCTGCTCGTGCCCGAGGAGGCCGGCGGCATGGACGCCACCCCGGTCGAGCTGGTCGTGGCGTTCGAGGCCCTCGGCCGGCACGCCGTCCCGGGCCCGTGGGTCGAGACCGCCGCCTACCTCGCCACCGAGCTCGCCGGCGCTGCTCGTGAGGCGATCGCCGAGGGCGCGGTCGCGACGGTCGCTGTGCCGCCGCACACGCCGTACGCCCTCGACGCCGACGTGGCCGCGCAGGTGTACGTCGCGGCGTCCGACGGGGTCCGGACCGCCACGGTCGGCGAGCAGGTCGGCTCCGTCGACCTGGCACGCCACCTGTTCCGCGTCGAGGCCGGCGGCGTCCACGACACCGCCGACCGGGCCGCGGAGGCGTTCGACCTCGCGGCGCTCGCGACGGCCGCGCAGCTGCTCGGCGCAGGCGAGCGGGTTCTCGCCGAGGCTGTCACCTATGCGAAGCAGCGTCGTCAGTTCGGACGCGAGATCGGCTCCTACCAGGCGATCAAGCACCAGCTGGCCGACGTCCGGATCGCCCTCGACTTCGCGCGACCCCTCGTGCTGGGGGCAGCCGTCGAGCCCACCCCGCGCGCGGTGTCGGCAGCCAAGGTCATGGCCGGCGACGCGGCGTACCTCGCGTCGCGCACGGCGCTGCAGGTCCACGGCGCGATCGGCTACACCCAGGAGTTCGACCTCAGCATCTGGATCACCAAGATCCGAGCGCTCGTCACCGCGTGGGGCACGCCTGCCTTCCACCGGGCCCGGATCCTCCAGTCGCTGGTCGGGGCCTGACATGGAGTTCGCGCTCAGCGAGGAGCAGACCGAGCTCGCCACGACCGTCCGGGCAGTGCTGGCCAAGCAGGCCGACTCCGCGGCGGTACGCGCGGCCAGCTCGTCCGAGACCGGGTACGACGCCGCCCTGTGGTCGACCCTCTGCGAGCAGGTCGGCGTCGCCGCCCTCGCGATCCCCGAGGAGCACGACGGCTTCGGCGCAACCTTCTTCGAGACTGCCGTCGTCCTCGAGGAGCTCGGCCGCGCGCTGGCGCCTGCTCCCCTCCTCGCCTCGGTCCTCGCCGCCGAGGCGCTGATGGCCGGCGGGACCGACGACGCGAAGGCCCGCCTGCTCCCCCGGATCGCCGCCGGTGAGGTCGCGACCCTCGTCGACGGTGACGGCCCGGTGCTCGATGCCGACCACGCGGCGATCGTGATCGCCATCGACGGCGACTCCCTCGTGGAGGTCACCGGAGCGAGCGCGACCTGGACCGAGTCGATGGACCAGACGATCCGGCTGGCCGTCCTCGACCGCACGTCCGCCTCGACCACCGTGATCGGTGACGGTGCCGCCGCCCGCGCGCGGGTCGCGCTCGTCGGGCCGGCCGCAGTGGCTGCCCTCGCCGTGGGGCTCTCCGCCCGCGCGCTGCAGATGACCGTCGACTACAGCAAGGAACGGGTCCAGTTCGGCCGCCCGATCGGCTCGTTCCAGGCCCTCAAGCACCGCATGGCCGACATGCTGGCGCAGCTCGAGATCGGTCGCTCCGCCTCCTGGGCGGCGTCCTACGCGCTCGCCACCGACGGCGCCGACGCCGAGCAGCTCGTCCGCACCGCGTCGTCGTACTGCCTGGAGGCGGCCGCCCACCTCGCCGGCGAGTGCATCCAGCTCCACGGCGGCATCGCCATCACCTGGGAGCACGACGCCCACCTGCTCTTCAAGCGCGCCCACGCGCTCGGCCGGCTCTTCGGCGCACCCCACCAGCAGCGGGCGCTCCTCGACCTCTGAGTCGGCGTTCGCCGATCATCGGCCACCGGCGACCCGGATCGTGGTTCCGGTGACGTAGGACGCCTGTTCGCTGAGCGCCCAGGCGATCGCCTCGGCGACCTCCTCCGGCTCGCCGACCCGACCCATCGGCACCAGCGGGCCGACCCGTTCCGTCCGACCGGGCTCACTCGACCTCGGCGGGATCGGTGACGTCAGCCCGGACCGTCACTCACCGCACACCCCGCTCAGCGACGGCCGCACTGGTCTCCGCTGCAGCCGCCGCGTCACGCGCGTAGCCGAGCACCAGGTCGTGACCGTCTGCCGCGAGCCGCATCGCCGTCGCCCGACCGATGCCGCGGGTACCGCCCGTCACCAGCGTCAGCGGTCGCGAGGTCCCTCCCATGCGACCCGTCCTCACACACCGCCGCGCAGCCCCAGGAGCTGCGTGCGGAGCCCGTCGGGGATGGGCGTCTTGGTGCCGGTGGCGTAGTCGAACGCGACGACGAGCGTCTCGCCCTCGGCGGCGACGGCGCCGTGGCGGTGGCTGACGGCGCGGGAGTGCATCACGTAGCGGTCCTCGGAGATCTCGCCGATGCGGACGCCGACGGTGACGGTGTCGGGATAGGTGAGCGGGATCCGGAAACGACAGCTCGCCGTGTGGACGATCGGGCCGACGCCGGAGCCCTCGGCGGAGGGGTCTCCCGCCGCGCCGTCCGAAAGTGCCTCGAAGCACCGGATCCGCGCGGTCTCGAAGTACCGGAAGTACACGGTGTTGTTGACGTGACCCATGGCGTCCATGTCACCCCAGGCCACCGGGATCTCCACCACCACCGGGTAGTCGGCCAACAGGTCGGCCACGTGGGCGTCGTCACTCATGGCGGCAGGTTAGCGACCCGGACGACGGGGTACCGTCCCGTGGGCGACCGGACGATCCGGTCCGGACCGAGGAGCACCACCATCAGCACGCAGATCCTGGGCGGCCGCTACGAGCTGCGCGGTCTCATCGGCCGGGGCGGGATGGCTGAGGTCCACCGCGGCTACGACCGCCAGCTGGACCGGGACGTCGCGATCAAGATCATGCACCCCGCGCTCGGCAGCGACGTGGACCACCAGCGCTTCGCCTCGGAGATGCGGCTGCTCGCCGGTCTCAACCACCCCGGCCTCGTGACCCTCCTCGACGCGGGGCTCGACCGCTCCCCGGCGGACGGCACCGGCGAGGGCAGCCCGGCGCGCGTCCGCTGGCTCGTGATGGAGCTGGTGGACGGGCCGTCGCTCTCCGGTCGACTCGACGGGGGCCCGATGGCGCCCGGCGAGGTGGCCCTGATCGGGGCCGGCATCGCGGGGGCGCTCGCCCATGTCCATGCGAGCGGCATCGTCCACCGCGACGTCAAGCCGGCCAACATCCTGCTCACGAGCACCGGTCAGCCGAAGCTGGCCGACTTCGGCATCGCGCGTGCCATCGGTGACGCCGCGGGGCTCACGGGCACCGGGCACACCATCGGCACCGCGCTGTACCTCTCCCCCGAGCAGGTCTCCGGCGGCACCGTCACCGGAGCCAGTGACGTCTATGCGCTCGGGCTGGTGCTGCTCGAGGCCCTGACCGGTCGGCGCGCGTACGACGGGACGCCCGTCGAGGCCGCGATGGCCCGGCTCCACCGGCGCCCGCTCATCCCCGTCTCGCTGGGCAGCGGCTGGGTCCGACTCCTCGACGCGATGACGGCGACCGACCCGGCCGAGCGCCCCGCTGCGGCCGAGGCGGCGGCACGGCTCGGCGCACTGGGCGGGGCCGGACAACCGGCGTTCCCCGCCCCGGTGGCTCCGCCAGCGACGCGCACAGCGAGCCTGCCGAAGGTGTCGCGCCTGCGGACACCCTGGCCGTGGTCCCGCCGGTTCGCCGTGGCGGGCGCGGCGGGCGCCGCGG
>NZ_JACEFC010000130.1 GCF_014180715.1 Nocardioides stalactiti
GGCGGTCGCCGACGTCGTCGCTCGCCGTCGGTGAGGCCGGCCGGCCGTCGCTCTCCAGGCGGCCGAGCACCTTGTCGGCGTAGAGGAGGGCCGGCAGCCCGGGCGGCAGTCCGTCGGTGAGCGAGGTCCGGCCCTTCTCCTGGGCCTTGACCGCCTCCCATGCCTCGGTCACCGACGCCGCGTCGACGGGCGCGCGACCGGCCTCGGGGCCGTAGACGTGGGGGTTGCGCCGCACCATCTTGGCGGTGATGTCGCGCGCGACGTCGTCGAGGTCGAACTCGCCGCGCTGCTCGGCGATGACCGCGTGGAACACCACCTGGAGCAGCAGGTCACCGAGCTCCTCGCGCAGGTGCGCCCAGTCGCCGGTGGCATCGCCGTCGTCGATCGCCTCGAGGGTCTCGTGCGTCTCCTCGAGCAGGTAGCGCGCCAGGGACCGGTGGGTCTGCTCCTGTTTCCAGGGGCACTCGGCGCGCAGCCGGCGCATGACGGCGACGAACTCCGCGACGGCCTCGTCGGGGACGTCCGCAGGTGTCGCCATCGTGGTCAGAGCCGGTCGGCTCAGCCCATCGGGATCGGCGGCTGGACCGCCGGGTCGGCCTTCTTGCCGCACACCTGGTCGTCGGGCAGCGCCGCGACCACCTCGGGCGAGGGAGCCTCGGCGTCGGACGCCGCCTCGTCGCTGACCGGCACCGAGAGCTGGCTCTGCGTCAGCGTGACGTCCCCCAGCTCGATGTCGAAGCGCGGGTTGATCGCGATGTCGTAGTCGGCGGGGTCCGGCGCGCTCTCGCCGGCGAGCTCCTGCTCGACGGCGGAGGAGTAGACGAACGCGTCGACGTAGGCGCGCAGGGGATCCTGGTCGTCCTCGTCGACGTCGTCCCACCCGGCCGCCAGCTCGAGACCGGCGTCGGGCGCGGAGACCTCGAGGTCGTTGTCCGCAGCGAACTCGGCGGTGACCAGTGCCCCGACCCACGCCTGCAGGATCTGTGCCTGGGCGAACTCACGGCTCGTCGGTGCTGCCTGGGAGTCGGCGGCCTGCAGGGTGCAGAGCCCGTCGGTGACGGAGGTGAGGTCGTCGAGCGAGATCTCGACGTCCTCGACCTGGGCGGCGACACCCGGGCGCGGTCCGTCGGCGCCGATGACGTTGTCCGAGCAGCCGGTGACGGCAAGGGCGAGGCCTGTCGTCACCGCCACGGTCGTCAGGGTCCGTCCGACCTTCTTCACGCTCACTCCCTCGTTCACACGGGCTCGCTCACACGGGCTCAATCCGTCGGGTCGATCACTGCGTCGATCACGACGCGTGCCCATTCAAGCAGGGCGATTCCCTCGAGCGGCGTACCGGTCGCCCCCGGGGTCCCCGGCCGCGGGACGAGGATCGATTCGAGCTGCGTCTTGATGATCGACTTCGGATACATCCGGAGCAGCCGCACCTGCTTGGAGTCGGGCAGCGCGACCGGGGCGAACCGCATGTTCTTGCCGAGGACGGTGATCTCCTTCAGCCCCGCCTGACGCGCCCGCGCCCGGAACCGGGCGACCAGCATCAGCGCGACCACCGGCATCGGCGGCTCGCCGTAGCGGTCGTCGAGCTCCTCGCTGATCTCGTCGACGTCGGCGTCGGTGCGCACCTCGGAGAGCCGCTTGTACATCTCGAGCCGGAGCCGCTCGCTCGGGATGTAGTCGTGCGGCAGGTGGGCGTCGACGGGCAGCTCGATCCGGACCTCGTCGAGCTGGTCGGACCCGCCTCCGTCGTCGCGGAAGTCGCGGACCGCCTCGCCGACCAGGCGGACGTAGAGGTCGAAGCCGACGTCGGCGATGTGGCCGGACTGCTCGCCGCCGAGCAGGTTGCCGGCGCCGCGGATCTCGAGGTCCTTCATCGCGATCGCCATGCCGCCGCCGAGGTCGGAGTGCTGGGCCAGGGTCGCGAGCCGCTCGTGGGCGGTCTCGGTCAGCGGCTTCTCGGTCGGGTAGAGGAAGTAGGCGTAGGCCCGCTCCCGGCTGCGGCCGACCCGGCCACGGAGCTGGTGGAGCTGGCTGAGACCGAGGGTGTCGGACCGCTCGATGATCATCGTGTTGGCGTTGGAGACGTCGAGTCCCGACTCGACGATCGTGGTGCAGACGAGCACGTCGAAGCGCTTCTCCCAGAAGTCGAGCATCACCTGCTCGAGCTGGTGCTCCCCCATCTGGCCGTGCGCCGTCGCCACCCGCGCCTCGGGGACGAGCTCGCGGATCCGGGCCGCGGCCTTCTCGATCGACTGCACCCGGTTGTGGATGTAGAAGACCTGACCGTCACGCAGCAGCTCACGTCGTACGGCGGCGACCACCTGGCGGTCCTCGTAGCCGCCCACGTAGGTGAGGACCGGGTGCCGCTCCTCCGGGGGCGTGGTGATCGTCGACATCTCGCGGATGCCGGTGATCGCCATCTCGAGCGTGCGCGGGATCGGCGTCGCGCTCATCGACAGGACGTCGACGCTGGTCCGGAGCCGCTTCATCTGCTCCTTGTGCTCGACACCGAAGCGCTGCTCCTCGTCGACGATGATGAGGCCGAGGTCCTTGAAGCGGGTGTCGGGGCTGAGCAGCCGGTGCGTGCCGACGACGACGTCGACGGTGCCGTCGGCCAGACCGGCGAGCACCTCGGCCGCTTCCTTGTCGGTCTGGAAGCGGCTCAGGCCCTTGAGCAGGACGGGGAAGCCGCTCATCCGCTCCGAGAACGTCGACAGGTGCTGGGTGACCAGCAGCGTGGTCGGCACCAGGACGGCGACCTGCTTGCCGTCCTGGACCGCCTTGAACGCCGCCCGGACCGCGATCTCGGTCTTGCCGTAGCCGACGTCGCCGCAGACCAGCCGGTCCATCGGCACGGTCCGCTCCATGTCAGCCTTGACCTCGTCGACCGTGCTCAGCTGGTCGGGGGTCTCGTGGAACGGGAAGGCGTCCTCGAGCTCGCGCTGCCAGGGGCTGTCGGGGCCGAACGCGTGGCCCTTGGTCGCCTGGCGGGCGGCGTAGAGCTTGATCAGCTCGGCGGCGATCTCACGGACCGCCTTGCGGGCCCGGTTCTTGCGCTTGGTCCAGTCGCCGCCGCCGAGCCGGTCCAGGCTCGGCTGCTCACCGCCGACGTAGCGGGTCACCTGGTCGAGAGTGTCCGCCGGCACCATCAGCTGGTCCGGGGGACCACCGCGCTTGCTGGCGCCGTACTCGAGGATGAGGTACTCGCGGGTGACGCCCTTGATCTCGCGCTGCCGCATCTCGCGGAAGCGGCCGACGCCGTGCTGCTCGTGGACCACGTAGTCGCCGGGCTTGAGCTCGAGCGGGTCGATCTGACGCTTGCGGCGCACCGGCATCGCCCGCATGTCACGGGTCGAGGCCTTCTGGCCGACGATGTCCTCGCCGGTCAGCAGGATCAAGCGGCACCCGTCGACCGCGTCCATGGCGAGGCCGTGCGCGAGGTTGCCACAGGTGAGGGTGACCACCGCGGGGTCGGGGCGGGTCCCCGCCGGCAGGTCGTCGACGAGCCGGGCCGGGACGTCGCGCTCGCCCAGCGCCTCGACCATGCGCTGCGCCGGACCGTGGCCGGCGTGCACGACGACGACCGTGTGGCCCTCGGCCCGCCAGCGCGCGATGTCGGTGAACGCCTTCTCCACGTCGCCGCGGTAGGGGTCGGCCGCACGCGCCGCGATGCCGTGTCCGTCGCCGCCCTCCTCGTCGATGCCGAACGGGGAGAACGTCCACCAGGACTGGTCGAGGCCCAGGGCGTGCTGGCGTACGTCGCCGAGCTCGCGGTAGGAGGCTGCCTGCAGGTCGACGGGTGCCTGGCCGCCGCCGGCCGCGGCCGCCCAGGACGCGCCGAGGAACTCCTCGCTCGTCGCCACCAGGTCGTGGGCGCGGGAGCGGGCGCGCTCGGGATCGAGGACGAGGACCTGGGTCGCCTCGGGCATCAGGTCGACGAGCAGCTCCAGCTCGTCGACGAGCGCGGGGATCAGCGCCTCCATGCCCTCCACGGCGATGCCCTGGGCGAGCTTGTCGGTGATCTCGCGCAGCTCCGGATGGGCCTTGCCGAGCTCCTCGGCGCGTGCCCGCACGTCGTCGGTGAGCAGCAGCTCGCGGCACGGTGGGGCCCAGAGCCGCTCCTGGGTCGCAATGGTGCGCTGGTCGGCGACGGCGAAGGAGCGGATCTCCTCGATGTCGTCGCCCCAGAACTCCACCCGCAGCGGGTGCTCCTCGGTCGGCGGGAAGACGTCGACGATGCCGCCGCGGACGGCGAACTCGCCGCGCTTCTCGACCAGGTCGACCCGGGAGTACGCCGCCCCGACCAGGCCCGCCACCACCTCGTCGAGGACCGCCGACTCCCCCACCACGAGCTCGACCGGGGCGAGGTCGCCGAGGCCCTTGACCTGCGGCTGGAGCACCGAGCGGACCGGCGTGACGACGACCCGGAGCGGGCCCGTGCCCGCGCTGGCGCCCGGGTGGCACAGGCGGCGGAGGACCGCGAGCCGGCGGCCGACGGTGTCGCTGCGCGGGCTCAGGCGCTCGTGCGGGAGCGTCTCCCAGCACGGGTAGTAGCCGATCGTCTCGGGGTCGAGGAGGTCGCCGAGCTCGGCGACCAGCTGCTCGGCCTCACGGGTGGTGGCGGTGACCGCGAGCACCGGCCGGCCGGCGCGGGCGAGCCCCGCGACGAGGAACGGACGCAGCGTCTCCGGACCGGTCAGCTCGTGAGCGCGGAGCCGCCCGTCCGCCGCGTCGGAGAGAGCATCGGCGAGGGCCGGATCGGTGAGGACGAGGTCAGCGAGTCCGGCGAGGTTCACGTGGGGAGAGGCTACCGGGCACCGCCGACCGCCGATCATCCGATCGCCCCCACGGAACCCGTCTGTGGCCTAGGTTCGGACCCATGCGTGCTCGCCCCGCTCCCGCGGTAGCCCGACTGGTCTCCTTGCTCCTGCTCGTCGCCGGCGCGCAAGCGCTCGCGCCGCCGCGGGCGGACGCGGCAGCGGAGGTCTCGTTGTCGACCTCCGCGCTGACGTTCGGCCCCGCGACGCCCGGGCCGACCTCGGAGACCAAGAACGTCACGGTCACCAACACCGGCACCGAGTCCGTCGTCGTCGGCTCGCCGGCGATCAGCGGTGCCGACAAGGCGTACTTCTGGGCCAACCAGACGTGCGGCGGCGGGGTCAGCGGCACCAAGACCCTCGCCCCGGGTCAGGCCTGCGCGATCGGCGTCACCTTCACCGCACCGGTGGTCGGTGCGCGGACCGGCACGCTGTCCATCCCGAACACCGCCGGCGACGCGCTCACCGTGGCCTTGTCGGCGACCACGCTGATGCCCGACATCGACATCACGGCACCCAGCGCCTTCGCGGCCACGGCGGTCGGCGACACGTCGGTCAAGGTCGTCACCGTCTCCAGCACCGGCGACCTCCCGCTCGAGGTCGGGCACGCGACCGTGTCCGGCGCCAACGCCAACCAGTTCGCGGTCATCTCGGACGACTGCACGCTCGCGTCCCCGGTACCCGACGGCGACACCTGCACCGTCACCGTGCGCTTCCGGCCGACCAGCGCCGGCACCAAGTCGGCGACCCTGAGCGTCCCGAGCAACGCGGGCGCCGCGGCGACGGTCCCGCTCAGCGGCCCGACCGGGGATCCGTTCCTCTCCCCCTCCCCCGGAGGCTTCGTCTTCCCGGGCACCCCCGTCGGGGGCTATCTGTCCGGCACGGTCACCGTGTCCAACACCGGTCCCGGCGCCATCGACTACACCAGCGCGGCGCTCTCCGGCACCCATGCCAACCAGTACGCCGTCGACGACTCCTGCCTGCTCTCGGACCGGATCGCTGCGACCCCGTGCGCGGTGAAGGTCTTCTTCCGCCCGACCTCGTCCGGCTCGAAGACAGCCACCCTCACGCTGTCGGCGGTCGGCCAGCCGGACCGGACGATCTCGTTGGCCGGGCTCGGCGCTGCCGTCGTCCGGTCGCTCGAGGCGACGCCCTCGAGCCTGGGCTTCGGCTCGGTCCCGACCCAGACGACGAGCGGGTCGCAGCTGCTGACCATCACCAACACCGGGAACGTGCCCCAGTTCGTGTCCCAGGAGACCTTCGGGATCGCCCCGTCGACGGACTTCACCGTCGATTACAGCTGCCCGGTCGCCCTGGCCCCAGGAGACGAGTGCTCTGCCCGCGTCCTGTTCCGACCGACCGTGACCGGTGCACGGTCGGCGAACCTGACCGTCATCGGCCTCGGGACCACGACCGTCGTACCGCTCAACGGCACTGGGACCGCCGCGGCGCCCAACTTCACGCTCAGCCCGGCGTCGGGGCTCCGGCAGTTCGGGTCGATCGCCGTCGGCGCGACGACCGGCACCTTCAGCCAGACGATCACCAACAACACCGGTGCTCCAATCACGATCTCCTCGCCCACGGTGACCGGCCCGTCGGCCTCGCAGTTCCAGATCACGGGAACCACCTGCACCCCCGGAACCCCGATGCTGACCTCGTCAGCGTGCACCATCGGGGTCCGCTTCGCCCCGACCTCGATGGGCCTCAAGGCGGGCACCCTCACGATCCCGTCCTCGGTGGCGGGTCCGCCCGTCACGTTCGCGCTCACCGGCATCGCGACCCAGGGCTATCCGTTCCCCGGGCCCATCGCTCCGATCGACTACGGCTCCTCCCCGGTGGGCGTCTCCACCGCCGGCCAGACCATCACCGTGGTCAACAACGGCAACGGTTCGATGGACATGAGCGCACCGACGATCACCGGGTCCGACGCCGGTCACTTCACGATCACCGGCAGCACCTGCACCGGCGCGACCGTCGCCAAGAACGGTTCCTGCAACGCGTCCGTGGCGTTCAGCCCGTCCACCCGCGGCGCGAAGTCCGCGACGCTCCGCTTCACGACGGCCGCGGGCATCCAGTCGACCGTCTCCCTCCTCGGCACCGGCCGAGCGGCGGTCGCGAACGTCGACACCGGCGCCCTGGCCTTCGGCTCCGAACCCGTGGGCGACCCGTCGGCGCCGTTGACGGCCACGGTCACCAACACCGGCGACGCGAGCCTGTCCCTCGACGCCCCGACGCTGACCGGCACCGGCGCCAGCCAATTCCAGGTCACGGAGAACGAGTGCGCCGGCACCGTGGTCGCACCGGGTGACGACTGCCGGATCACGCTCGCGTTCGACCCCACCACTCGAGGCGCGAAGACGGCGACCCTCAACCTGCCGAACGACGCCGGTGCAGCACTGACCGTCAGTCTGTCCGGCACCGGGACCGAGGCGATCTCGTCGGTCAACCCGACGTCGCGCAGCTTCGGCTCGCAGGCCGTCGGCACCCCGACCGCGACGTTCCCCTTCACGGTGACCAACACCGGCCAGGACCCGCTCCGGCTCACCGACGTGGCGTTCGCCGGCGCCGACCCCGGCGCCTTCGACCTCACCGGCAGTACCTGCCACGGCGCCACCCTCGCGTTCAACGCCACGTGCACGGTCTCGGTCCGGTTCAACCCCTCGTCCGCGGGCTCGAAGTCGGCGACCTTCCGGCTCGGGCACAACGGGGCGACGGCGCCCACCGTGATCACGCTCTCCGGCACTGGTCTCGCACCCGTCGCGACGCCGTCCAGCTCCGCCGTCGACTTCGGCGAGGTCGACCAGGGCGACGACAGCGAACCCCGCACCCTCTCGCTGGCCAACACCGGGACCGCACCGCTCCTCGTCGACGGCTTCGACGTGCTCGGCGCCGACGCGGCGTCGTTCAGCGTCGGCGACGACGACTGCACGGGCGCCTCCGTCGCTCCCGGCAACGCGTGCACGTTCTCCGTGACGTTCGCCGCCGGCGACAGCGGTACGGCGAACGCCACCCTGGAGATCGTCCACAACGCCGAGAGCTCTCCGACGCTGATCCCGATGACCGGCGTCAGCCTGGCGACCTCCGACCTGAAGGTGCTCGGCATCGGCTCGCTCTACACCGGCCACGACCGCACGGTCACCCGCACGGTGAAGACCAGCGGCACCCTGATGAAGTACAAGCTGGGCGTGGTCAACGAGTCCGGTGCACCGCAGACCTACAAGATCCGGCTCACCCGCAGCGGCGCCGTCGGCGCCCGGACGGTCTGGTCGACCGGGGTCGGGGCCAAGGAGCTCACCATCGACGGCGTCGGCAATTTCATCACCCCGGTGGTGCAGCCGGGCAAGACCGGCACCTTCGAGCTGCGGGTCACGCCGACCGCTCCCGGCCAGGTCACGACCGTCGTGGACGTCGACCTGCTGACGCCGGACGGCTTCCACGTCGAGGGCATCTCGACGGAGACCAACACCGCCGCACCCCTCAACGGCACCAGCGGGTTCGAGCTGTTCGCCGGGCAGGGCTCCCAGCCGCTCGTCGGCGGACCCGTGAACGGCCAGACGGCGACCTCACCGGCGCTCAACGTCGGCCAGTCGACGTCGTTCAAGGTCCGGCTGAAGAACAACAGCACGACCGCACGCCAGATCGGTCTCAGGCTGACCCCGACCCCAGGCTGCGCCGGGTCCTTCACCGTCACGGTCAAGGCCGGCACCGCCGTCATCACGACCGCCGCCCTCGCCGGGACCTACCTGACGCCCTCGCTCGGCGCGACCAAGTACAAGGACATCACCGTGAGCATCAAGCGCACCGCCGTCGGGTGCGGCGCGATGCGGATCCGCGCCGACTCCCTCGACAGTGGCGCGACCGTGCGGACGTCGTACCTGATCACCAACGCCTCCTACAACGCGGTGACCGACTGACCAGCAGCGCCGCCCGCTGATCGACGGGACAGCGGGAGATCGCGGTCAGCCCGCTTCGGCGGCCGCGAGCTCCCGCTTCCAGGCCCGGAACTCCTCGTCGACGAGGCCGCGCTTCCAGTACCCGGAGATCGAGCCGGCGCGGACGTCGACGCCCTGGCCGGCCAGGTAGGGACGGATCTCCTGCATGACGGCCTGGGCCTCGCCGTGGATGAAGATGTCGACGCGGCCCGGGCGCCAGGCGAGAGCCTGGACCGCGGCGCTGAGGCCCGAGTCGGCCTCGTTCCGGAAGAGCCACCGGACGTCGATCCCGCGCGGCGCCGGCAGCGGCAGCTGCTCGGCCGCCGTACCGACCTGGACGACGGCGTGGCCCACCGCGTCGTCCGGCAGCGCCGCGAGCGCCTGGCGGATCGCGGGAAGGGCGGCGTCGTCGCCGGCGAAGAGGTACCAGTCGGCTTCGGGGTCCGGCGCGTAGCCCGAGCCGGGGCCCTGGACGGTGATGGTGGCACCGGGCGCGACGTCGCGTGCCCAGAGCATCGCGAACCCGCTGCCGTGGAGCGCGAAGTCGATCGCGAACCGGCCGGCGGCGACGTCCAGCTCGAGGACGGTGTAGCTGCGGACCGCGGCCCGCTCCCCCTCCGCCATCGTCGCCAGGTTCGGCGAGCCGTCGGGGGTGAAGAGCAGCTTCACGTAGCGGTCGGTGTCGTCGAAGCCCTCGAAGGCCGCGAGGTCGCCCTCGAACCACACCCGCAGCATCGCCGGCCCCAACCGGTCGGTGTCGGTCACGGTCACGAGGGTGGTCGGCTTCGCGGGCTTGGTGCTCACCCCGCGAGGCTACTGGTCCTGCTTCAGGCCCCGAACCGGCGCTCTCGCAACGCATAGGCACGGATCGCGCGGAGGAAGTCGACGCGCCGGAAGTCCGGCCAGTAGGCCTCGCAGAAGTAGAACTCCGACTTCGCGCTCTGCCACAGCAGGAAGCCGCCGAGCCGCTGCTCCCCTGACGTCCGGATCACAAGGTCGGGGTCGGGCTGGCCCTTGGTGTAGAGGTGGTCGGCGATGTGCTCGACGTCGATGATGCCGGCGAGCTCCTCCAACGAGGTGCCCTTGGCGGCGTGCTCCTGGAGCAGCGAGCGGACGGCGTCGGCGATCTCGCGGCGGCCGCCGTAGCCGACGGCGACGTTGACGATGAGGCCGTCGATGTCGGAGGTCCGCTCGGCAGCCGACTTGAGCCGCGCGGCCGTGTGGTCGGGCAGCAGGTCGAGCGCGCCGACCGGGTTGAGCCGCCACCGGCGCTGGTCGGCGAGGCTGTCGACGGCGTCCTCGATGATCTCCAGGAGCTGGGTGAGCTCGGCGGCCGGCCGGTTGAGGTTGTCGGTCGAGAGCAGCCACAAGGTGACTACCTCGATGCCGATCTCCTCGCACCAGGTCAGCAACGGCTCGATGTTGGCGGCGCCGGCACGATGTCCGTGGGCGGTGTCGCGGCCGACGGCCTTGGCCCACCGCCGGTTGCCGTCGAGCATGACCCCGACGTGCTTGGGGAGGCTGTCGGGCATCTTGCGCAGGACGCGGTTCTCGTAGGCGGGGTAGAGCACCCGGCGCACGCCCCGCTTCCAGTCGACCACGCCCCGATCGTAACCATCCCCGATGTTCGGGACGGCAGGGATGCGGGTAGTTCTTCCACGGCAGTTGGGGGGACTGACACGATGTGCCTGTGAGGGACCCCGACCGAGGGGACGACCCCCGCCCGGACCTGACCGAGAGGAACCGATCGATGACCGCCGCAGCCTGGCACCCGGACCCGACTGGACGACACGAGCTCCGCTACTGGGACGGCACCCAGTGGACCGAGCACGTCTCCGACGCCGGGGTGCAGTCGACGAACCCTGTGGCCGCTCCGGAGGAGCCGGCCGCCCAGACGACCACCGATGCGACCGCAGGGTCCGGCACGTCGTCGTGGGACATGGGGTCGAACGACGCGACCGCGGTCACCGACCGTCCCGACGGATCCATGGACGAGTCGC
>NZ_JACEFC010000131.1 GCF_014180715.1 Nocardioides stalactiti
CGACACGCGAGCCGAGCCGCGACTCGGCTCGCCGGGCCCACCGGCTGCCGACGACGCTCGCGGTCGCGTAGGGCACCAGGATGAGGCCGGCGACGGCGACCGAGTGGTCGAGGCCGAAGCCGGGGTCGTCGGCGCGGACCAGCACCACGGTCAGCGTGAGCAGGGAGTACATCCCGATGCCGGCCACGAAGGCGACCAGGTTCGGCGCGGCCAGGCCCGGGCGGGTGGCCAGGCGCAGGTCGACCAGCGGATGGCGCGACCACAGGGCCGCGGCGATCCAGGCAGCGAGCGCGACACCGCTCGTCGCGCCGAGACCGACGACCGCGGCCGATCGCCACCCCCAGGCCTCGCCCTGGCTGATGCCGAGGAGCAGGCACAGGACGCCGCCGCTGAGGAGGAGCGCGCCCACCCAGTCGACCCGAGCGGGTACGGCGAGCACGCTCGCCGGGACCCCGCGCCAGGCCATCGCCAGGGTGAGGAGGGTGAGGAGCACGCCGAGCAGGTAGGCGCCGGCGAGGCCGCCGACCAGGGCCACGAGCCCCGTCAACGGGTAGCCGAGGCCGGCCCCGGCGACGGTCGTGACGGAGAGCAGGGCGACCGCCCGGACCATCCGGGTCCCCGCGAGCTCGTCGCGAGCCACCGCGATGGCGAGCGGGACCAGGGCCATGCCGACGCCCTGGAGCGCGCGTCCGGCGACCAGCACCTCGAACCCGAGGAGGTCCCGATCCCCGGCCGACGCCATCGACAACGCCGACCCCGCCGACAGCGTCGTGCCGATCGCCACGACCACCAGTCCGCCGAGGATCGCCGGCCGACGCCGGCGACCCGCCGCCACCCGCCCGAGGATCGGTGTCGCCACTGCCGCGACCAGCAGCGGTGCGGTCAGCGACCACTGTGCGGTCGTCAGCGCGACGTCGTACTGGTGCGCGATGGACGGCACGAGCGGCGCACCCAGGCTGCTGACGACGGCCGTGATCGTCGTGAGCAACGCCAGGGTCGGCACCAGTGCCCCCGACCCACCGCGCTGCCTGCCCACACGACGACCCTAGGACCGTGGCCTTGCCCGCTCTCCTCCGGCGGGACTTTTCGTCCCGGCGGCTGTTGAGGTTTCTAGCCGGTTCTTCAACAGACTGTTGAAAAACTTGTGGACGGCGTCGGTGGCCTCGGTCAGCTCAGCCGGTCGACGTAGGCGACGACGCGGTTGAACAGAGCCGTCACACCGGTCGGGGTCAAGGTGCGCGGAGCGGGCGCGTCGGCGAGCTCGTAGAGGAGCGGCTGGGCGGCGAGGACGCCGGCGTCGCTGGCGACCCGCGCAGCGACCCGGGCGGCGTCGCGGACGGCGACGGGGTCGACTGTCCAGACGGCTTCGAAGATCCGTTGCCGGTCGGGGACCGTGGTCTGGCCGGGCAGCTCCCAGGCCGAGAGGCACGCGGTGGAGTCGTGGGCGTCGCAGACGACCGCCCACTCGCGGCGCAGCGGGGCGTCGTCGGCGAGCGTGGCTCGGATCGGCCCCGCGGCGTCGTCGGCGTTGCCGTCCCACGCGTCCGCGAAGACGATGGCCGACCGCGCGACGCGTGAGAGCTCGGTCCACCGGGCGGCCGAGGGGGCGTAGAAGTCCCCGCGCTGGAACGCGCCGAAGAGGACGGGGCGGTCGGCGACTGCGCAGCACTCGTCCTCGATGGCCCAGGAGAGCGCGGTGAGGGTCGACTTGCGCAGCCGGTGGGTGACCAGCGTCGGGTGCTTGCGGCGGAGCTCCGCGAAGACCGACGGCGCGGCCGGCGCCTTGGTTGCTGCGGCCTCGGCGATCGCGACCTCGAGCCGGATGCCTGCTTCCTTGCGTCGCAGCACCTGCTGGACGAGGTCCGCGTCGCCTGCCGTGTAGCGCCGGTGGCCGGATGCCAGGCGATGCGGTTCCGGGAACCCGTGCCTCGTCTCCCACATGCGCAGCACGGCAGTGCTGATCCCGGTGCGCTCGCTCAGGTCACCGATCGTCAGGTCGGCGATCTGGGTCGGGCCAGCCGAACCGGGGGGTTGCGCGGGGCCGGGGCTTTCCTTCATGATCCTACCGTAACCTAAACAAGGTGTTGAAGAACAGTGTTGAGGTTTGTACTCGGGAAGCGGAGGAGGAGAGATGCGGAGCGCTTCGGTGGACGACGGCGCGATGGCATGGTCGGAGCTGGGCCGTGAGCTGGTCGCGTTCCTGGCCCGACCCTCGGCCGAGCTCAGCTACGAATTCGACGACATGACCTTCGAGATCCCGCGGGACGAGACGCCCGGTGCGGCGCGCGTCGTCTGGAAGGTCGACGGCACGATCCGGGTCTCCAGCGGCCCTCGGCCGGTGGCGAGCTGAGCGTCGTGGACACGATGGTTCCGCTCGCCCCTGACGCCGTGCAGGTGTCGGCCGACGTGAGCTTCAGCGTCGAGCTGCCGGGTGAGCGCGCGATGACGGGACGGTTGACCGGCCACGGGTCGCGGCTCGAGGTCCGCGTCGACGAGGTCGCGATGACCCCCGGCAGTGGCGGTGCGGGCGAGCTGCGGCGGATGGCGTCGGCGATCGCTGCCTGGGGCCTCACGGTGGTGGTCGTCGTCGGCGACGTGGTCCTCCTGGAGATCGGTCGCACCGAGGCACCCTGGTGGCAGCGGCCGATCACGCGCTCACCCCACCTCCGGGTGGTCAGCGTGCGCGCCGCGCTGGCCGAGGTCGCCGGTCGCGCGGTCCCTCCGGGCATCCGAGCGCTCGGGCCCTTCTCCACCGCCCGGACGGGCGCGTCATGAGTCCCCGTGGGCGGGTGGCCGAACCGGGCGCCCACGCGGTCGCACGGCCGCGCCACGAACCTGTCAGTGCGCCCGAGGGCGCGCCGACCGCGCGAGCGGGCGAGGAGGTCGACCCCACCGACCTCCTCGCCACGCTCCTGGACCGGGCGGCTCGAGGCGACCGGACCGCCTTCTCCCGCTTCTACGACGCCACGGTCAGGAAGGTGTACGCCTGGGAGGTCTGCCGCGCCCGGGTCCTGCAGCGTGCCGAGCCGACGGCTGTCGCCGCCGAGGCGACCCGCCGTCGCTACCTCGACGCTTGGCGGCGCGCCGCCGACCACCGCTCCCAGCCGCTGTCGCCGGTCGCCTGGATGCTGACGCTGTGAGGTCGTGATGAAGGAGTCGTTGAAGGACAAGGTGCTGGACCGCAGCATCGTCGGGGGCTACACCAACCTCGGCCCGCTGCTGCGCCGAGGCCGCTGGGCCGACGACCCCGCACCGGGGAGCCTGGTCGGCAAGCGGGCGCTCGTCACCGGCGCCGGCTCGGGCCTCGGCGAGGCGACGGTGCTCGGGCTGGCGAGGCTCGGCGCCACCGTGCACCTGCTGGGCAGGGCGGCGGAGCGGGTCGAGCCCGCCGTACGTCGGGTGGCGGAGCGCCTCGAGCAGGAAGGTCACGTCCCCGACCTCCACGTCGAGGTCTGCGACGTGTCCGACCTCAAGGCAGTGCGTCGGTTCGCGAAGGGGTTCAACGCCCGTCGCGCGGAGGAGTACGGCGCGCTCGACGTGCTGGTGCACAACGCCGGCACCCTTCCTGCGACCCGTCAGACCTCCGTCGACGGCCACGAGCTCACCCTCGCCACGCACGTCCTCGGGCCGTTCCTCCTGACCGAGCTCCTCGCTCCGTCGCTGGCCGAGAGCGCCGAGGGCGGACGGGTCGTGCTCGTCTCCTCGGGTGGGATGTACACCCAGCCCCTCCCGGTGGACGACCCGGAGTACCTCCGGGGCGACTACCGCGGCCCGGTCGCGTACGCCCGGTCGAAGCGGGTCCAGGTCGAGCTCGCGCCGCTGCTCGCCGGACGCCTCGCCGACGCCCGGGTCGCCGTCCACGCGATGCACCCCGGGTGGGCGGACACCCCGGGCGTGGCCTCCTCGCTCCCGCTCTTCCGCGCCTTGACCCGGCCGCTGCTGCGCAGCAGCGAGCAGGGTGCAGACACCACGGTCTGGCTCGCAGCCACCCAGCCCCCGCCTCCGAGCGGCCTGTTCTGGCACGACCGGGTGGCTCGGCCGACCAGCTATCGCGCTGCGACCGCGCCGAGCGACGAGGAGCGCCGCGCGATGTGGGAGTGGGTCCTCGACGCGGCCGGCCTCCCGGATCGCTGACGCCGACGACCCCTGCGCGTCGAGCCCCGAGCGGAACGTCTCCGCCGGCTGAACCCAGGTGCGCGGTCCGCGCTCGCTCCACGATTGTCGCCCGCCGCCGCAGGTGGGACTCTGGTCGCATGAGGCGGTCGGAGCGCGGTGTCGTGCTGGTGCTGCTCGGCAGCATGCTGGTCGTCCCCGCCGCCGTCGCGGAGCGGGGCGCCACCTGCGCCGGCCGCGCGGTCACCATCTCCTTCCAGGACCTCCCGCGCGGGGTCACGGAGATCAACGGGACGAGCGGGCCCGACGTCATCCAGGGTGGTCCGGCCAGCGAGGTGATCAACGCGCGCGGCGGCGACGACTACGTGTGCGCCGGCGCCGGCTTCGACCTCATCGACGGCGGGCCGGGGCGCGACGAGCTGTTCGGCCAGGACGACAGCGACGAGTTCAGCGGTGCCGACCTCGCCCAGGACCTCGTCACCGGAGGCAGCAAGGACTCCGACACGGCGGTCTATCGCGACGCCGTCACCGGCGTCCGGGTGGACCTCACGACGGGGCTGGTCCAGGCGGTGGGCGGTGGCCCGGCGGGCGGCATCCTGGGCGTCGAGGTCGTCGCCGGCTCGAACCACGACGACACCCTCACCGGCAGGTCCGGCGAGCAGATCCTCTACGGCGGTCGGGGGAACGACGTCGTTGACGGGCGCGGCGACCACGACTTCCTGTACGGCGGGAAGGGCACGGACCGCATCGTCTATGCCAAGGCTTCCGCGCGGGTGAGGATCGACCTCGCCGACGGCGAGGCGTTCGCGGGCTCGGTCCGCGACGACTTCCGCGACTTCGAGGAGGTCGAGGGCTCCCGGTTCGACGACCGTCTCGTCGGGGACGCCCGGGACAACCACCTGATCGGTGGGGGTGGCGACGACATGATCAAGGGCAAGAACGGCGACGACGTGCTCGCGGGCGGCGACGGCGACGACACGTTCTTCCCCAGCAAGGGTGACGACTTCGTCGACGGCGGCGACAACGACGCGGTGACGAGCACGGGCGAGCACGGGGACCTGGTGTCCTACCAGGGCGACACCGTGGATCCGGGGGAGACCGGCTTCTCCGCCGAGCTGCGGACCCACCCGTTCACCGGGAACCCGCCGTTCGCGCAGGGGGTGGGCGACGACACCCTCGCGGGGATCGAGAGCGTGCGCGGCGTCAAGGACAGGACCAACATCCTCATCGGCAACGACGGGCCGAACGTGCTGATCGGCGGCGATCGCACGGACCTGGTCCACGGCCGCGGCGGCAACGACCTCGTCTTCGGGCTCGGCAACCGCGACTCGCTCTTCGGTGACAACGGCCCGGACGACCCGCCCACGCCGGCCGGCGACGACTACATCGACGGTGGCGCCCCGGCCGGCGCCGGCGACGGCGACCACGCCCACGGGCAGGGCGGCGACGACACCTGCGGCAACGTCGACCTCAGCGAGAGCACCGGTTGCGAGACGACCTTCTGAGCAGGCTGGTCGGGCTGGTCAGGCGGCCGTGCGCGACCGCGCGACCGTGCGGGTCCGCGCGACGAGGTAGAGCGGGAAGGCGACGCTGATCGCCACCGTGAACACGAGCAGGACGTAGACCCACAGGAAGCGGACGCCGGTCCGGAGGCCGTCGGCCACCATGAAGATCGTCGCCACCACGGCGACCACCATCAGGTCGATCGTGAGGAACGCGGCCGTGTGGTTCCCGGTGCTCGAGTCGACGATGTCGTCCCACGACGCGCCTTCGCGCAGGTAGTCGACGAGGACCCACTGGGTCCCGACGAGCGCGGCCGCGGCGAGGACGAGGTACGCCGTGCAGAGGATCTTGTCCGCTCGGGTCATGGTGACGCAGTCCCTTCGTCGGTCGGGCCGCTGCGTCCGCCCGCGCTCTCGTGAGCACCTTAGGGTGTACGACGAGGTGACCGGGCCGCGCGTGGGCTTCTCGCGACCATCAACTAGAACGCGTTCTAGTATGTCGTCATGGAGATCGGAGTGGCGCTGCCGCAGATGGCCCCTGACTACCAGCCGACGTCGACCGTCGACTGGTCGCGGGGGATCGAGGCGGGACCGTTCTCGAGCGTGTCCGCGGGGGAGCGGGTGACCTTCGGCAACCCCGAGATGGTCGCGGCGCTCGGTGCGGCGGCGGCCGTGACCGAGCGGGTCCGGGTGTTCGCCAACCTGTGGGTGCTGCCGCAGCACCCGATGCCGATGGTCGCCCAGCAGATCGGCACCCTCGACCAGATCGCCGGTGGTCGGCTGGAGGTGGCGGTGGGCGTCGGGGGTCGCGAGGACGACTACCGCGCGCTCGACGCCCNAGGACGACTACCGCGCGCTCGACGCCCCGTTCCGCGGTCGGCACCAGGCGCTCGACGACAAGGTCGCCGAGCTCCAGCGGCTCCTCGCCGGCGAGCCGCCCTTCGAGGGCGCTGCCCCGGTCGGGCCGTCGTGCGTCCAGCCGGGTGGCCCCCGGATCCTCGCCGGAGCGATGGGACCGAAGGCGATGGCGCGGGCAGCCCGGTGGGCTGACGGGATCAGCGGTTTCAGCATCGCGGGCGACGCGACCGAGATCGCCAACGCCAATGCCCTCGCCGACACCTGCTGGGGCGAGGCAGGCCGCGAGGAGCGGCCGCACAAGGTCAGCGGCTGCTTCGTCGCCCTCGGCGTCGACGACCCGGCCGAGACCCTGGTCGTCTTCACCCGCCGCTACCTGGGCTTCCTCGGTCCCGAGCTCGCCGACCTGATCTCCGCCACCGCCCGGACCAGCACGGTCGACGCGCTGCAGCGTGTCCTCGGCGGCGCGGCCGACGCCGGCTGCGACGAGTTCATCCTCGTCCCCGCCTCCGCCGACCTGCGCTGCCTCGAGGCGCTGACGTCCGCCGCCGAGGCCTGGCTCGGATCGCGCTGATGTCAGCCTGACCCGGGGTCGTCGGACGTCCGCGCGGCGCGAGCGGAGGAGGGTCGCCCGAGCGCGGGGAGACCGGACCGTCCGGGTTGGCGGCAGATCGGCGGAAGGGGAAGACTGCTGAGGTGTCCTCAGCGCGCTCCGACCTTCCGCCGCGTGGTGAGGGCGAGGACACCCGCGAGATCGCGGCGACGCTCGACCTGGCGCTCCGGGTGGGTGAGCTGTTGCTGTCGTCCGGGGCGGGCGCCGGGGACGTCAGTGCCGCGATGGGCAACGTCGCCCGGGCGTGCGGCGTCCGTGGGTGCACGCCGGACGTGACGTTCACGCGGCTGACGATGAGTCAGCAGTCCTCGCCGGAGCAGGCAGCCCTGATCCAGGTGCGCCACGTCCGCTACCGCGACATCGACTACGGCGACCTGACGGCGGTCGACCACCTGCTGGCCGATCTCGCGTCAGGCGTGCTCGACCGCGAGGGGGCGGCGGCGCGGCTCAACACCATCACCTCGACGGGGCACTCGCGCCCGCCCTGGTCGGTGAGCCTCGCGCTCGCCTTCATGGGCGCCGGGATCGGGATGGTCCTCGGCGGCGACTGGACCGTGGTGCTCGTCGCTTCAGGCGCATCGGTCACGGTCGCACAGCTGCAGCGGCAGATGGGGCGCCGGCGGTTGCCGGCGTTCTACCAGCAGGTGGCGGGCGGACTGCTCGCGACGCTCATCGCGGTGGGCGTGGCGGCGACCCCGTCGGACGCCTCACCGAGCCTCATCGTGTCGTCGAGCATCGTGCTGCTGCTCGCCGGCGTGAACTTCCTCGGTGCGGTCCAGGACGCGCTCACCGGCTTCCCGGTCACCGCGGGAGCCCGGATCCTCGAGGCGTTCCTCGCCACGGCCGGGATCGTCGCCGGGGTCAGCGGCGGGCTCGAGGTCGCCCAGCTCCTCGGCGTCGACCTCGGCGTCCTCGACCCGGGCGCCTACTCGATCGCCGATCCCGCGGTCATGGTCGCGGGCGGTGCACTCGCGTCGGCCGCGTTCGCCGGCGCCTGCTACGCCCCGTGGCGGTCGCTGCTGCCGATCGGGCTCGTGGCCGCGGTCGCGATCGGTGCCTACGCCGTGGCCATCGACCGCGGGATCGGCATCGCCTGGTCCTCGGCTCTGGCCGCGCTGCTGCTCGGCCTGCTCAGCTATCCGGCCGCGCGCGCGGCCCGCGTCCCCGCGCTCGTCGTGGTGGCCGCCGGTATCGCGCCGCTGCTGCCGGGCCTCTCGATCTACCGCGGTCTCACCCTGCTCGCGTCCGACGCCGCCGCGGGCCTGCTCGCCATGGTCACCGCTGCCGCGATCGCCATCGCCCTCAGCTCCGGTGCCATCCTCGGCGAGTACGTCGCGCAGCCGATCCGCCGCGAGGCGCGCAGGTTCGAGGCCCGGCTGGCGGGCCCCCGCCTGGTCGGACCGCTCGGCGTCCGCGCCGCCCGCGTCCGGCGCCGCAAGGCCGGGTAACGGCGCGGGTCCAAGGTCCCGACCGAAGGGTGCCGCTGGACAGGTGTGCGCGGGTCCGCCCCGGCGTAGCGTCGAGGTGAGGCGACGGAAGGAGTCCGAGATGAGCGCCGACCAGTACGTCCTGTGGTTCATCACGATGGCGGTGTTGATCCTGCTGATCCTCGGGACCGGCACCCTCGTGATGGCCGGGATCATCCGCAGGCCCCACCTGAGGCGCGAGGAGAGCGAGGTGCCGGTCAGCCGGCACCTGAAGGCCCACGACGGTGGTCACCACCACTGGTACGACCGCTTCCACCACGCCGCCTGAGACGCTCCGCCCCGGGATCTCCCGGCAGCGACGAACAGTTCCAGACTCCTGCGGGAGCCGCGCTCAGCGTGGTAGACCTCCTTGGTTCGAGACTTCTCGTCAGGCTAAGGGGCTTCCATGGGGCGCAAGCGATTCGGTCGACAGGCGGCCGCGCGCGCGCTCGGCAGCCTCGGGCTGGCGGCGGTAGTCGTCGCGACGGTGCCGGCGGCGCCGGCGAGGGCAGCCGACCCACAGACGATCACGTTCGCCAACCCGGGCGCGCAGAATTTCGGCACCAGCCCGACCCTGGTGGCGACCTCGGACTCGACGCTCCCGGTCACGTTCTCGTCGTCGACGACGGGGGTCTGCACGATCAGCGCGGGTGGGACCCTGACCTTCGTGTCGGCGGGCACCTGCAGCATCGACGCCGACCAGCCCGGCGACGCCACGTTCGACCCGGCGCCGACGGTGACCCAGTCCTTCACGGTCATCGCCGTGGTGCCCGGAGCGCCGACGATCGGGACGGCGACGGCGGGCGACACCACCGCCACGGTGACCTTCACGCCGCCCGCCTCGAACGGTGGCGCTCCGATCACCGACTACACCGTCGCGGCGAGCCCCGCCGACGTGGCCCCGACCAGCTGTCCGGGGTCGCCCTGTCTGGTCACCGGGCTGACCAACGGGCAGGCCTACACGTTCACGGTGACGGCGACCAACAACGCGGGCGTCGGTCCGCCCTCGACGGCGTCCAACTCGGTCACCCCGCTGGCGTCGCAGACGATCACCTTCAGCAACCCGGGCACCCAGGACTTCGGGACCTCGCCGACGTTGACGGCCACCGCCGACTCGGGTCTGTCGCCGACCTTCACCTCCTCGACCACGGGGGTGTGCACCATCACCTCCCTCGGCGCCCTCACGTTCGTCTCCGCGGGCTCCTGCACCATCAACGCCGACCAGGCAGGCAACGGGGCCTACCTCGCGGCGACGACGGTCACCCGCACGTTCGCTGTCGCTGCGGTCGTGCCCGGAGCCCCGACGATCGGGACCGCGACGGCGGGTCACCAGCGGGCCACGGTGGCGTTCACGGCGCCGCCGAGCAACGGCGGTGCGCTGATCACGCTCTACACCGCGACCTCGAGCCCGGGCGGCCTGACCGGCACCTGTGCGTCCTCGCCCTGCACCGTCGCCGGGCTGACCAACGGGGTCGCCTACACCTTCAACGTCACGGCGACCAACAGCGCCGGCACCGGGGCGGCGTCCGCGGACTCGAACTCCGTGATGCCGGCCGCCCCGCCCTGTCGCGGCCTGACCGCCACCGTCAGCGGCTCGGGCACCATCACCGGCACGCCCGGGGACGACGTGATCGTCGGCTCGATCGGTCCCGACACCATCGACGGTCTCGGTGGTAACGACACGATCTGCGCGCTCGGAGGTGACGACACACTCCTCGCCAATACCGCCGACGGCAATGACACCGTCTTCCTCGGGCCGGGTGACGACATCGCCGACACGTCCTCGGGGACCGACCTCATCAACGGAGGTGCCGGCGCCGACACGGTCACCGCTGCTGGCGTGGATCCTGTCCGCCTCATCGGCGGAGCCGGCATCGGCACCCTCACCGGCGG
>NZ_JACEFC010000132.1 GCF_014180715.1 Nocardioides stalactiti
CGGCGTCTGCGGCCTGGTCCGCGGTGCTCGCCGGCGAGTCACCGCCGAGGCTGCCGGGCCAGGTCAGGACGACGACGAGCAGCGCGGCTGACAGCACCGCGAGCCCGGCGGCGAGGTAGAGCAGCCAGGTCGACGGCCCCGTGGCCGCCGGCGCGGGGTCCTTCGCACCCTCCTCGAGCACCGGAGCGGGCTCGGGGTCCTCCTCGACCTCAGCCTCGGGCTCAGCCTCGGCATCGTCGACGACGGATTCCACCGGCACCGCGGTCGGTTCCACCGGCACCGCGGTCGGCTCCTCGGCAGCCACGACCGGCGTGGGGGCCGTCTCCTCGTCGCGTCCGGCCGCGAGCTCGGCGTCGTACGCCGCCCGCTTGGCGTCGTCGAGCAGGACGCCGGCGGCGTCGTTGAACGCGCGGAACCGGCGGTCGGTCGGGTCGAGGTCGGCGATCGCCGCCTTCCAGGCCGCGCGGATCTCGTCGGTGCTGGCGGTCTCGTCGACGTCGAGGAGGTCGTAGAGGCTGACGTTCATCGGCCGCCCTCCTGCGTCGCGTTGCCGGGGTCGTCCGGCTCGTTGCCGGAGTCGTCCGGCTCGTTGCCGGAGTCGTCCGGCTCGTTGCCGGGGTCGCTGGACTCGGTGCTCGGGTCGCTGGACTCGGTCGAGGGTGCCGACGGGTCGACCCCGGGGGTCTGGTCGTCGCCCGGGATGCCGGGCTGGGAGAAGGGCGGCAGTCCGTCGTCGATGTCGTCGAGGTCGTCGACGAGCCACTCCCCGTCGATCTTGACGAGGGACAGCTGGTAGCGGAACCGCTGCGGTCCGGTGGAGACCCGGGGGTCCTCTTCGCCCTCGTCGGTGCCCTCGTCGGTGGCGTCGTCCGAGGGCTCGCCGCCCTGGTCGCCACCCTGCCCGCCACCCTGCTCGTCCTCGGGATAGGGGTAGGACAGCTCGATGGTGCCCGCGACCAGGACCTCGGCGGAGTCGGCGTCCTGCGACGCGACACCCACGGCATAGACGGTCGCGGCGCTGGCCGCGTCGAGCTGGGAGACGGTCTGCTCGGCGTAGCCCACGTTGTCGGCGAACACACCGCCGAACTTCGGCGTCATCAGGTCCTCGACCGCGGCGTACTCCGGCAGGTGACCCTGCTCGTCGAGCATCGACGCGTCGTAGGTGTTGAAGCGGGTGGCGAACTCACGCGACAGCGCGAGGACCTCCTCGCGGTTCTTGGTGGTGTCGGCGGCGGGCGGCGCGTCGTCCTTGAGGGACTGGAGCTTGTCACCGAGGCCGTCGCCGGCCCCACGGGTGAGCACGACTGCCGCGACGGTCCCCAGGCAGGCGACGATCACGAGCACCAGGACGGTGAGGATCGCTCGCCCGCGGGCAGGCGAAGGCGTCACTCCTGGGCGTCCAGCAGTGGTTCGAGGTAGAGCCACTTCCACGAGTCCTCTCCGAGCGGCGGCGGCGCCACGTTACCGCTCGGCGCCAAGGCAGCCTCCGGGGAGGTCGTCGGGTCGCCCCACACGATCTCGCCGGTCTCGGAGTCGTAGGACGCGAGCACGGTCTCGGACTCGTCGGGCACGCCGTCGAGGTCGGGGCGCACGCGCGGCAGGTTCTGGTACCCGCGGGGGTTGCTCTTGGTGGGGGGCTCGGTGCACCGGGCGCCCATGTTGAGCGGTCGGTCCTCGACGTTGCTCGGGGAGCGGGTGTCGGTGCCCTCGTAGCCCTCGTAGCAGGGCGGCGTCTGCGTGATGATGAGGCCGACGTGCGTCTCGTACAGGCCGGTCGTCGCATTCTTGTCGACGACGGTGAACGAGCCCTCGAGCAGGATCGGGTAGGCGATCAGGAGGGTCTCGAGACCCTTGATGTTCTTGACCACCACGCGACCGGTCGTGTTCAGGTTGCGCAGCAGGTCGGAGAACTCGGCCTGGTTCTGCTCCAGGAAGGTCCGCAGCTGGTTGGCGGTGAACGAGCCGCTGTCGATGACCTTGCGCAGGTCCTTGTCGGCGCCGACCACCGCGCGGGAGAACACGCTCAGCTCCGAGGCGAACGTGCGGAGCGCGCTCGAGGAGTCGACCTGGGTCTGGAGGACCGTGTTGGCGTCGCGGATCAGCGCCGTGGTGATGTCGAAGTTGTCGTTGGCGGTCTCGATGAACGAGTTGCCGGTGTCGATGATCTGCTGGAGGTCCTCGCCGGTGCCGTCGAACGCGAGGCCGAGCTCGCGCACCGTGACGCGCAGGGCCTCCTGGTCGACGCTGGAGACGGTCCGGGCCAGGTCGCCGAGGAGCACCTCGGTCTGGATCGGGGTGGCGACCTCGGTGATCTCCGAGCCCTCCTCGAGGAAGGGCTTGCTGTCGGTGTTGGGCTGCAGCTCGACGTACTGCTCACCGACGGCCGACCGGTTGCCGACCAGCGCCAGCGTGTCGGCCGGGATCTCGTCCCACTCGTTGTCGATCTCGAGGTAGACGTCGACGCCCTCGTCGGTCAGCTCGAGCTTGTCGACCCGACCGATGCCCACGCCGCGGTAGGTCACCTCGCCGCCGGCGAAGATGCCGCCGGACTCCGGGTAGTGGGCGACGACCGTGTAGCTCTGGTCGACGAAGAGTCGATCCAGCTTGGCGTACCGTGCGCCCACGAAGGTGACGCCGAGCAGCGTGATGATCACGAAGACCAGCAGCTGGACCTTGGTACGCCGGGTGATCACGGGGCCACCTGCTCGCCGGTGACCGGAGCCGCCAGGAAGAGCGCGAGATCGGCGTCGGAGTCGCCGTAGTAGGCGTCCCAGTCGTCACGGTCCACACCCGTGAGCGGAGCCGAGCGTGGCCGGAGCCCGCCCAGGTTGCCGATCACGCCGTCGAGGAGGTCCTCGATGATCGTGCCCTGGTCGGACGCCGCCCCGTTGTTGGTCGGCAGCAGGTTGCACAGTGCCGGCAGGTTGACCGAGTCGCAGACCTCGTCGAGCAGGAAGTCCGGCAGCTGCGCGCAGCCGTCGGCGTCCGGCGGGACCCTGAGGCAGCCCTGGAGGGCGTCGAGGACGCCGGCGCACAGGTTGGGCAGGTCGACCAGGTCCTCCAGCGGAGTGTCGTCGGGCAGCAGCCCGAACGGCGTGCACGCGACCTGCGAGAGGTTGTTGAGGTCGAGGTCGAGCTCCACCGACAGGTTCACGTAGTCGCCGAAGTGCAGGTTGCGCGCGACCGCGGGGTCACGACCGATCACGTCGTCGGAGAACGGGAAGCTGTAGAAGATGTGGAGCGCGTCGACGAAGTCCTGGCCGGC
This sequence comes from Nocardioides stalactiti, assembly GCF_014180715.1. Classification (GTDB taxonomy): domain Bacteria; phylum Actinomycetota; class Actinomycetes; order Propionibacteriales; family Nocardioidaceae; genus Nocardioides; species Nocardioides stalactiti. Next base: position 3,266 of record NZ_JACEFC010000132.1, read on the forward strand.
CTTGTTGAGCTGGAAGAGGACCGGCTCGAGGTTCTTCAGGACGCTGACCGTCGACTCCTGGGTCTGCTGGATCACGCGAACACCCACGTCACCGAGCTCGTTGAGGCCCTGGAGCATCCGCACCAGGTCCTCGCGCTGCCGGTCGATCGAGTCGAGCGCGCTCGGGAGCTCCTCGAGTGCCTGGTCGATGCTGTCCTGCTGCTCGCGGGCGCCGAGGGCGAGCCGGTTGAGCGCCTCGATCGCGTCGACGATGTCGCCCTTGCGCTCGTCGAGCTGCGACACCAGCGACTCGACCTGGGTGAGCACCGAGCGTGCAGAGTCCTCCCGGCCCTCGAGGGCCAGGTTGAGCTCCTCGGTGATGGTCTTGAGCTGGGCGACCCCACCACCGTTGAGGACGAGGCTCAGCGCACCGAGCACCTCCTCGACCTCCGGGTTGCGGCCGGTGGACGCGAGCGGGATCTCGTCACCCTCGCCGAGCTCGTCGTCCGACGGGTTGGCCGGCGGCGCGAGGGAGACGAACTTCTCTCCGAGGAGGCTGGTCTGGCGGATCGACGCCGTGGCGTTGTCCGGCAGGTTGGTGTCGTTGCGCAGCTCGATGGTGACGACAGCGGTGTAGCCGTCCAGGTCGACGTCGGTCACCTGGCCGACGGTCACGTCGCTGACCTTGACCGAGGACTTCGGCACCAGGTCCAGGACGTCCTGGAACTCCACCGTCACGGTGATCGGGTCGTCGCCGACGTCGGCGCCACCGGGCAGCGGCAGCTGGTAGACGTCGAACTCACAACCGGTGAGCAGCACCGCGCCAGCGGCCAGCGCCGCCGCGGTCCGCAAGCGTGCGGTCTTGAGGGGGCGGTTCATCGATCCACCTCCACCAGTCCGTTAAGCGTCGGGTCGTAGGAATCGTCGGAGCGCGAGCCGGTGCCGGCTCCGAACGGCGCCTTGCGCGGCAGCGGCAGACCCTCGATGAGGTCACAGATCTGTCCGTTGGGGTCGTCGGCGGCGACCAGGCTGCACAGGAGCAGTGCCGGGTCGCTCTCCAGGTTGTGGAGCAGGTTGCCGACGTTGGCGTTGGAGTCGAGCGTGCCCGCCTGGGGGTTGTAGCCGAGTCCCAGGTTGTTGAGCGCCAGCGGTCCGGCGCGCAGGATCACGTCGAGGTCGTCGCGGTGCTTGGCCAGCAGCTTGGCGACCCGGTTGATGCCGCGGATGTTACGGCTCAGCGAGGCGCGGTTCTCCTGCACGAAGTCCCCGACCACGTCGAGCGCGACACCGAGGTTGGACAGCGCGGAGGTGAGCTCGTCGCTCTCGCTCGCGAGCAGCTCGGACACCCGGCCCAACGAGTCGTTGAAGCCGCGGACCGTCGAGTCGTTCTCCGCCAGCGTCTGGATGAAGGCCTGCAGCCGTTCGGTGGAGGAGAAGAGCTCCTCCTTGTTGTCGTCGAGGGTGGCGCTGAACTGGCCGAAGTCCTCGATCGTCTGCTTGAACTTGGTGCCCTGACCGCCGAAGTTGGCCGCGGTCTGCTCGAGCAGGTCGCTGAGCGCGCCGTTCTGGTTGGCACCAGTCGGGCCGAGGGCGACGGTCAGCTCGTCGAGGCTGCCGTAGATCTCGTCGAGCTCGAGCGGGATCGCCGTCCGCTTGGTGTCGAGCACCGAGTTGTCAGGCAGCTCCTCACCGCCTTCGAAGGCCGGGGTCAGCTGGATGTAGCGGTCGCCGACCACGGACGGCGAGACGATCACGGCCTCGGCGTCGATCGGGACCTCCACCTCCTCGTCGTAGGTCATCGTGACCTTGACCTGGGTGCCCTCCGGCTCGACCTTCTCGACCTTGCCGACCGGGACACCGAGCACGCGCACGTCGCTGCCCTCGTAGACCGAGACGGTCCGCGGGAAGTAGGCCGTCACCGTCTTGGTGCCGCCACCGCCGAGACCGAAGAACCAGAACGCCATCCCGGCCACGATCGCCAGGACGATGGCCAGCGGCAGGTACTTCTGCACGGTCGCGTTCATCCGACACCACCTCCCGGGGCCGGGATGGGTGGGAGGTTCGAGATGTAGGTGTCCCACCACGGGCCGTTGCCGAAGACGTTGGCGAACACCCGGTAGAACGGGGCCATCAGGCCGAGCGTCTTGTCCAGGTTGTCCTCGTTCTTGTTCACGATGGCGAGCACGGACTCCAGGTGACGCAGGGCCGGCTTGAGGTCGGCACGAGACTCGCGCACGAGCGCGGTGAGCTCCTGGCTGAGCTGGGACGTGGCGACGAGGATGTTGTGGATCGCGGTCTTCCGCTCCAGGAGGGCCTCGAACAGGATGTCGGAGTCGCGCATCAGCGCGACGATGTCCTGGTCACGGGCGTCGAGCACGGTCGAGACTCGTTCGAGGCTCACCAGCAGTCGGTTGATCTCGTCGTCCCGCGATGCCACGACCTTGGAGAGGGCCGAGACTCCCTGGAGGGCGGCGCGGAACTCCTCGGGCGTGTTGCGGGTCAGGTCGGCCAGCGTGGTCAACGAGGCCGCCAGCTGGTCGGTGTCGATGTCGGCCGACGTCTCGGCGAGGCCTTCGAAGGCGTCGACGATGTCGAACGGCGCGGTCGTGCGCTCGGCCGGGATGGTCCCGCCCTCCTCGAGCTGGCCGTCACCGGCCGGCTCGATCGAGAGGAACATCGAGCCGAGGATCGTCTTGACCTTGATCGCGGCCCTGGTCTCGTCGCCGAAGTCGGCGTCGGTCTTGATCTTGAATCCGACCCTGACGACGCCCTCCTCGAGCTCGATCGAGGAGACCTGGCCGACGCGGACGCCGGCGAGACGGACCTCGTCCTTGACCTTGAGACCGCCCGCCTCGTCGAACTCGGCGTAGTAGGTGTCGCCACCGCCGATCAGCGGCAGGTCCTGGGCGCGGAACGCGGCGATGAAGAGCAGCACCAGCACCGCGATGCTGGCGGCACCCACCATCACGGGGTTGCGCTCACGGAACGGCTTGCTCATGGCAGCGAACACCTGTCTGCTCCGACGCTGTAGGCAGGTTCGGCGATCACGTTGTTGCCGATCCGCACCTTCGCCTTGAAGTGGCACAGGTAGAAGTTGAACCAGGATCCGTAGATGCCGGTCCGACCGAACTTGTTGATCTTGAGCGGCGCCACCTGCAGCACGCGGTCGATCTCCCCCTTGTTGCGGTCGAGCAGTTCGACGAACTGGCGAGCCTCCTTGATGTCGCGGACCAGCGGCTCGTGGATCTCGTCGACGAGGCCAGCGGTCGCGACGGCGAGCTCGGAGATGCCGTCCAAAGAGGAGAGGATCGCCTCGCGGTCGTCCTTGAGCCCACCCACGAGGTTCCGGAAGCTGGCGATCAGGTCGGTCAGCTGGTCGTCGCGGTCCGCGACGCGGTCGAGCACGTAGGACAGGTTGTCGAGCAGTTCGCCGATCACCTGGTCACGCGAGGCCAGCGTGGAGGTGAGGGATGCCGTGCTCGAGAGCAGGCTCTCGACCGTGCTGCCCTCGCCCTGGAAGACCTGGACGATCTCGTAGGAGAGCTTGTTGATGTCGTCGGGCGACAGCGCCTCGAACAGCGGCTTGAAGCCGTTGAAGAGGACCGTCAGGTCCAGCGCCGGCTGGGTCCGGGACACCGGGATGGTGTCCCCTTCCTCCAGCTCCGCGTCGCCGTTGCCCTCCTGGGTCAGCGCGATGTAGCGCTGACCGATCAGGTTGCGGAAGCGGATGGTCGCGTGGGTGGCGTCGTCGAGCTTGGTGTCGGCGTCGACCGTGAAGGTCACCAGCGCCCGGTTGTCCTCGACGACCTCGATGTCCTGGACCGTCCCGACCTTGACGCCCGCGACCCGGATGTCGTCGCCGCTGACGACGCCGGTGGCGTCGGCGAACTGCGCCTTGTAGGTGGTCGTCGCGCCGAACGACAGGTTGCCGATCGTGAGGACCAACAGACCGGTCGCCAGACCGGTGGTCAGCATGAAGATCAGCAGCCGGACGAGGTCACCGCTCGTCTTCTTGTCGAGCAGAGGCATCAGCGATCACCCGCCTCGGCCACGACCGGGCCGGCGAGCATCACGCCGAGGCCGGAGGCCATGTCCTCGCCGTACGTTGCGGCGAGCATCGAGCGGAGCAGGGCCACGTCGTCGGGGGTCCCGCGGTAGCCGAGCTCGTTGTCGTAGCCGGTGGGCACGCGGATGGTCCCCTTGCCGGTGGGCTCGTCCACACCGTCGTTGAAGTTCGGAGGGTTCTGGTAGGGGTTGGCCTGCGACCACGGCGGGTTGGGCAGGCTGTAGCACCGAGGACCGCGGCTGTCGCCGAACTTCGGCAGGTCGTTGACGTTGTAGGGCCGCGGCTGGTTGGGCAGCGTCTCGAGCACGATGTGGAGCTCGAAGCCGCGGAACATCGACGCGATGCGCGGAGCGATGTTGTTGAGACCGCCAGCGATGCACGGGATCTCGGAGGCGTAGCGGGCCAGCAGCCGGAGCTGCGTGGTTCCGAGCTCGCCGGCTTCCTCGAGGAGGGCGCCGTTGCGGTCGAGGAAGACCCGCGCGGTGTCGGAGAAGGACCTGATGTCGCGCAGGGCGGCGTTCAGGGTCGCCTCCTTCTCCTCGAGAGTGCCGGTCGTGACGACGGTGTCGTCCAGGATCTGGGCCACCTCCGGGAGGATGTCGGCGTACAGGTCGGAGACCTGGGCCGTCAGCCGCAGGTCCTCCAGCAGCGCGGGGATCTGCGGGTTGATCCGCTTGAGGTAGGAGTCGACCGTCTCGAGGTTCTCGCCGAGCTGGGAGCCACGGCCCTCGAGGGCGGTGGCCAGCGCGGTCAGCGTCGAGTTGAGGTCGGCCGGCTGCACGGTGCGAAGCAGCGGGTAGAGGTCGTTGAGGACCTCTTCCACCTCGGTGCCCATGTCGGTCTTGGTGATGACCTGGTCGGCCCTGAGCTGGCCGGAGGCGCCCGAGGGCGGGATGACGAGCGAGACGTACTTCTCGCCGAAGAGCGTCTTGGGCACGATCGCACCGGTCACGTTGGCCGGGATCGAGTCGATCTCGTCGGGGTAGATGCCGAGCGTGATCGTGGCGCCGTCGGAGTCGGCCTCGGTCTCGAGCACCTCGCCCACGATGACACCGCGGATCTTGACGTCCGCCCGGAGGGGGAGCTGGAGGCCCACGGAGGACGCCTCGAGCTTGACCTCCTCGTAGTCGGCGAACTTCTTGGTGAAGATCGCGTAGGTCAGCCACACACCGAACATCAGCAGCGCGATGAAGATGACGCCCAGCGTCTTGGTCTGGGTCAGAGCCTTGTTCAGCATCGTCAGATCACCCCGCCAACCGGACAGTGGTGGTCGTGCCCCAGATCGCCATCGACAGGAAAAGGTCGATCACGTTGATGGCCACGATGCTGGTCCGGACGGCGCGACCCACCGCCACACCCACCCCGGCAGGGCCGCCGGAGGCGGTGTAGCCGTGGTAGCAGTGGATGAGGATGACGACGACGGAGAAGACCAGGACCTTCCCGAACGACCACAGGACGTCACCGGGTGGGAGGAATTGGTTGAAGTAATGGTCATACGTTCCTGACGACTGGCCGTAGTACTGGGTGACCACCAGTCGGCTCGCGACGTACGACGACAGCAGGCCGACGACGTACAGCGGGACGATCGCGATCAGGCCGGCGACCACGCGGGTCGCGACCAGGAAGCGCATCGAGGGGATCGCCATCACCTCGAGGGCGTCGACCTCCTCGGAGATCCGCATGGCGCCGAGCTGCGCGGTGAAGCCGCAGCCGACGGTGGCGGCGAGCGCGATGCCAGCAACCAGCGGCGCGATCTCGCGGGTGTTGAAGTACGCCGACACGAAGCCCGAGAACGCGGCGGTGCCGAGCTGGTTGAGCGCGGCGTAACCGGACAGGCCGACCTGGGCACCGGTGAAGAAGGTCATGCCCAGGATGACGCCGATGGTGCCGCCGATGACGGCGAGCGCACCCGAGCCGAGGGTGACCTCGGCCAGGAGGCGCAGGATCTCGCGCGGGTAGTGCGAGATGGTCCGCGGCACCGCCAGGATGACGCGGATGTAGAACGCGAGCTCGTGCCCGAGGGTGTCCAGTCCCTTGAGCGGCCGCTCGTAGATCGCCTTCACGCTTGCCATGTCCTCGTCCTCCGCTAACCGGTCTTCGGAGGAACGATCTGGAGATAGATCGTGCTCAGGATGAAGTTGACGACGAACAGCATGAGGAAGGTGATGACCACCGACTCGTTCACGGCGTCCCCGACGCCCTTCGGGCCACCGGCCGCGTTCATGCCCTTGTAGGAGGCGACGATCGCAGCGATGAGACCGAAGATCAGCGCCTTGACCATGCCGATCCACACGTCGGGCAGCTGGGCCAGCGCGGTGAACGAGGCCAGGTAGGCGCCGGGGGTGCCGTCCTGGAGGATCACGTTGAACACGTAGCCACCGGCCACACCGACGACGCTCACCATGCCGTTGAGGAACACCGCGACAAGCATGCAGGCGAGGACGCGGGGGGCGACGAGGCGTTGGATCGGGTCGATGCCGAGCACCATCATCGCGTCGAGCTCTTCACGGATCTTGCGCGCACCGAGGTCGGCCGCGATGGCCGAGCCGCCGGCGCCGGCGATCAGCAGGGCCGTCGCGATCGGACCGGCCTGCTGGATGACCGCGAGCACCGACGCGGAGCCCGTGAAGGACTGCGCACCGAACTGCTTGATCAGGCCACCGACCTGAAGGGCGATGACAGCACCGAAGGGGATCGCGACGAGCGCGGTGGGGATGATCGTGACCGAAGCGATGAACCAAGCCTGCTGCAGGAACTCACGCAGCTGGAAGGGTCGCCTGAAGAGGCCGCGCCCAACGTCGAGCCCGAAGGCGAACAACTTGCCTGCGGTGCCGACGGGCGCGAGAACCCGAGCGGCGGTAGCGGACACCGGTCAGCCTCAGCCCATCGAGGTTGCGGCTTGAGGGGTGAACGACCCTGGCGGCGGAGTGATGCCGTTGACCCGGCACCACTCGCCCGGCGGACGCTGTGCCTTGCGCGGGATGCCGTTGGACGGCTCGAGCTGCAGCGGGATCGGCGGCAGCGGCGGGAGCTTGATGTCGGCCTCCGCAGCGA
>NZ_JACEFC010000133.1 GCF_014180715.1 Nocardioides stalactiti
GGCGACAGCGTGACCCGGTGGACCGGCCGCTCCCCGTCGGCGACGTACCCGTCCCCGTGCGCGTCGCCCATCCAGAATTCCCCGCCGGGGACCCGGACCTGGCCGCGTGTGCTGCGCCACCCGGCTGCGACGACCGCAGGCGCGGCCGTCGGCGTGGCGCGGCCGGCGGGCGCACAGCAGGAGCCGAGGTGCTCGGCCGGCGCCGGGCCGTCCGCGGCGAGGGGGAGCAGGCGGACGCCGGCGGAGGGGTCGATGACCATCGGCCCATAGTATCTAAAGTCTACTGAAATAATTGATCATGGAGCACCGGGTCGACGCGCCTCTAGAACATGTTCTAGTTCGCGGCTAGGGTGACGGCCGTGGTCGACGGAACCTGTGCCGAGGAGTTCGCCCCGCTGCGTGACCTGCTGGTCCGCAACCTCGAGGACGGCACCGACGTCGGTGCCGCGGTCGCGGTGGTGCACGACGGGGACCTCGTGGTCGATCTGTGGGGCGGTGCCGCGCGGCCCGGGGTGCCGTGGCGTGAGGACACCGTCGTGATGACGTGGTCGGTGACCAAGGCGATGTCGTCGCTCACCGTGCTCGCCCTGGCGGACCGCGGGGTCGTCGACCTCGACGCGCCGGTGGCGACGTACTGGCCCGAGTTCGGCGCCCATGGCAAGGAGCGGGTGCTCGTCCGGCACCTGATCTCGCACACCTCCGGGGTGCCGGGGTGGAGCCGACAGGTCACCGTCGAGGACCTCCTGGACGTGGAACGGAGCGGCGACTGGCTGGCCGAGGAGCCGCTCTGGCACGAGCCCGGCGACGGCTCGGCCTATCAGATCGTCGACCACGGCCACCTTGTCGACGGACTGGTACGACGTGCCGCCGGTCGCAGCCTCGCCGAGGTGTTCCGTGACGACATCGCCGGCCCGTTCGCCGCGGACTTCATGATCGGGGTGCCGCTCGACCAGCAGGACCGATGCGCCGACCTCATCGCACCGCCGCCGTCCGGCGTCGACTACTCCCAGCTTCCGCCGGACAGCTTCCTGCTGCGCACGATGGCGAACCCGCTGCTGCTGCCCGAGGCGTGCAACAGCCCGGAGTGGCGCAGCGGCCCGGTCGGCTCGGTGGGCGGCCACGGCAACGCCCGGGGGGTCGCGCAGATCCAGGCGGCCGTCTCGCACGGGGGCGCGTACGGCGGCCGGGGGCTGCTCGGTCCGGCCACGATCGACCGGGTCCTCGAGGTGCAGGCCACCGGCGTCGACCGCGTGCTGATGACGCCGGCCACGTGGGGAACCGGGTTCGGGCTCCCCATGTCCTCGGCCCCGTCGGTCCCGGGCGGTCGCACCTGTTGGTGGACCGGCTGGGGCGGCGCGATCGTCGTCAACAGCCTCGACTCCCGTACCACCGTCGCCTACACGCCGAACCGGATGGCCTCGCACCTGGTCGCCTCACCGCGGACCGACGGCTACCTCGACACCGCCTTCGCCTGCGTCGCCGGGCTCTGACACCACCCAGGAGGGAACACCCGTGAAGGTCGCGATCATCGGTGCCGGCTGCTCCGGCATCACCACCGCCAAGCGGCTCCAGGAGCACGGCATCGCCTACGACCACTTCGAGATGAGCGACGACGTGGGCGGCAACTGGTACTTCCGCAACCCCAACGGCCGGTCCTCGGTCTACGAGTCGCTCCACATCGACACGTCGACCCAGCGCCTCCAGTTCGAGGACTTCCCGGCGCCCGACGACTACCCGGACTTCCCGCACCACACCCAGATCCACGACTACTTCCGTGCCTACGTCGACCACTTCGGCCTGCGGGACGCGATCGAGTTCGAGACCGAGGTCGTGCGGGCGGCCCGAAACCACGACGGCGGCTGGGACCTGACGCTGTCGACCGGTGAGACCCGCGGCTACACCGACCTCGTGGTCGCCAACGGCCACCACTGGTCGCCCCGCCTCCCGGACTACCCGGGCCACTTCGACGGCGACCTCATCCACAGCCACGCCTACGTCAGCCCGTTCGACCCGATCGAGATCCGCGGCAAGCGGGTCATCGTGGTCGGGATGGGCAACTCCGCGATGGACATCGCCTCCGAGCTGTCGAACCGCTGGATGGCCGAGAAGCTGTACGTCTCCGCCCGGCGCGGCGTCTGGGTGCTCCCGAAGTACCGCAACGGCGTCGCGGCGGACAAGGTGATGGCACCGCCGGACATCCCCAAGGACGTCGCGCTCGCGGCCTCGCGCCAGCTCATCCGTGAGCTCGTCGGCAGCATGAGCGGCTACGGCCTGCCCGAGCCCGACCACGAGCCGCTGTCGGCGCACCCGTCGGTGAGTGCGGACTTCCTCACCCGTGCCGGCTCCGGCGACATCCACATGCTCCCGGAGATCGTGCGGCTCGACGGTCGCACGGTGCACCTCGCCGACGGCTCGAGCGTCGAGGCCGACGTCATCATCTGCGCCACCGGCTACGACATGCGGTTCCCGTTCTTCGACGACTCCGAGGCCGACCTGCACCCCGACGACGAGCACCGCTACCCGCTGTTCAAGCGGATGATCAAGCCCGGCGTCGAGCATCTCTACTACCTCGGGCTGGCCCAGTCCTCGCCCACGATCGTCAACCTCGCCGAGCAGCAGTCCAAGCTGCTCGTCAAGCTCCTCCTCGGCGACTACGCGCTGCCGTCGGTGGCGGACCAGGAGCGGATCATGGTCGAGGACGAGGCGCGCCACCTCGAGCAGTACTACGCCTCGCCGCGGCACACCATCCAGATCGACTTCGGCCGCTACTGCCTGGACCTGGTGCAGGAGATCGAGGCGGGGGAGCAGCGCGCCGCGGCTGCCCGCTGACCCTCACAGGCCCAGCGCGCTGCGCAGCTCCCTGACGTCGGTGCGGATCGCCGTCAACCGCGCCGATGCCTCGGTCTCGGTGATGCGCTGGTCGGAGAGCCGCTCCAGGGCGCGCTTCTTGTGGTGCGGTTCGACGAGCCGGGCCGTGAGCTCGTACGAGGTCCGCAGCAGGGCGCCCTCGGGCCCGCTCGCCACGGCGCGCAACGCGTCGACCATGTCGGCCGGGAAGTGCCACTGGTTGAGCGCCTCGCCGCTCAGCTGGGGCGAGCAGATCCCGTAGCGGATGGACTCGGCGGCGAAGCGCTGGGACCCGAGCTCGGTGGCCGCGACGAGCTGGTCGTATCCGTGGCGGTCGGTCTGGTGGAGCAGCGCCATCCCGAGCGGAGCCAGCAGGCCCAGGGCCATCCCGTCGGCCGTGCGGGTTCCGAACCGCGGACCGAGCGAGCCGGCCGCAGCGGCCAGGTGCAGGGAGAGCTCACCGAAGCCCTGGGGAAGGAGCCGCTCGTCGTCGAGGTTGGCAAGGGCGATCGTGGCGATGGAGCGCACGGAGTTGAACCCGACGACCGTCACCGCGAACTGGAGGCTGGTCACCTTGCCCGACAGCCCGAAGTAGGCGGAGTTGGCCAGCTTCATCACCTTCGCCGCGAGGGCGACGTCGGCGCCGAGTGCGTTGGCGAGCCCGACCGCGCTGGTCCGGTCGCTGTTGCTGGTGGCCACGATCCGGGCAGCCACCGGCCGCTGGGACGCCATCCGGTCCAGTCCGTCGAGGACGGTGTCGATGTCGAGGGCGAGGGCGGTCATCGGGAGCCCACCGTCGCCAGGGGGTGCCCGGTGCGGCACCAGTCGACGAAGCCGGCGTCGTCCAGGGGAGTGCTGATGCCGTAGCCCTGACGCAGCGGGCAGCCCAGGATGTCGAGGATCTCCATCTGAGCGTGGGTCTCGACCCCCTCGGCGACCACGTCGATGCCGAGGTTGCGGGCCAGGCTGATCACGGCTCGGGCCACGGCGGTGTGCCCGTCCTGCAGCTCCGCGACGAAGGACTGGTCGACCTTGAGGTAGTTGACCGGGAGCCGGCGGAGGTAGGCGAGCGAGGAGTAGCCGGTGCCGAAGTCGTCGATGGCGACCTGGACGCCGTGGTCCCGGAGCTGGGCGAGGATCGTCGAGGCGGTGTCGGGGTCGTTCATGAGCGCGGACTCCGTGATCTCCAGGCACAGGTGATGCGGGTCCAGCCCGTGCCGCCGCAGGGTGCCCTTCACCGCCTGTACCAGCTGGTAGTCGCTCATCTGGAGTGCCGACAGGTTGACGTTCATCCGTGGCGGCGCCAGCGGCCCGAGCTCGTCCTGCCACCGCGCCATCGCCGCGCACGCCTGGTCGAGCACCACCAGGCCGAGGTCCCGCACCAGACCGTGCTCCTCGGCCAGCCTGACGAAGACGTCGGCGGCGATAGCGCCGCGGTCGGGGTGCTGCCACCGGGCGAGCGCCTCGACCGACGCCAGTCGCCGCCCGTCCTCGTCGAAGCGCATGATGGGCTGGTAGCACAGCGTGATCCGACGCTCCTCGATCGCCTGCCGGAGGTCGGAGACCAGGGTGAGGGTGTCGTAGACGGCGCCGCGCGCGCTCTCGTCGAGGACCATCACCCGCCCCTTGCCGCGAGACTTGGCCTGGTACATCGCGATGTCACAGTCGCGGATCAGGTCGTCGGGAGACTGGTGGTCCGGCCGACGCAGCACGACGCCGATCGACCCGCGTGGATGCACCTCGACGCCGTCGAGGACGAACGGCTCGGAGAGGACCCGCAGGACGCGGTCGGCCACCTCGAGCGCGGCCTCCACCGAGCGGGTGCCGCACGCGATGACGAACTCGTCGCCGCCGAACCGGGCCACCAGGTCGCCGGGGCGGACCGATCCGGAGAGCCGGCGGGCGACCTCGACGAGCAACGCGTCACCGGCCTTGTGCCCGAGGCTGTCGTTGACCACCTTGAAGTTGTCGAGGTCGAGGAACATGCACGCCAGGCCGGCGTCGGGGTCCTCCATCACGGTGGCGATGTGGTCCCACAGCTTGTTGCGGCGCGGCAGCCCGGTGAGCGAGTCGTGGTTGGCCTGGTAGCTGAGCTGCGCCTCGAACGCCCGCCGCTCGGTGATGTCCTCCAGGGTCGCGACGAAGCCGTCGCCGATGCCGGGCGTGTGCAGCGGGGTGAACCGCACGTCGGTGTGGCGCACCCGCTGCTGGGTGTCGACGAACCGGGCCTCCATCTCCCGCTCCTGCCCGGCGAGGACGGCGATCGCGGTCTCCGTCACGCGCTCGAGGTCGTCGCGGTGGATGTGGTTGAGCCAGCCGGTGCCCAGCAGCCGGTCGGCCGTGACGCCGACCAGGGCGCAGAGAGCGTCGTTGACGTGGCCCAGCCGCATGCCCTGCTCCGACATCATCGTGGGCACGGGGGAGCGCTCGGCCAGCACCTTGAACCGCTGTTCGTGAGCCTCGGCGGAGGCCCGCAGCACCAGCTCGAGGTCGGACTGGGCGGGTTGGATCTGCAGGGTCCAGAGGTCGCCGTCGGGCGACGGCGCGGTCCGCATCCGGCACGACACCTCCTCACCGACCGCGGTCCGCACGTTCACGGCGCTCGTCGTCGGCCGCTCCCGGCGGAACAGGTGGTCGATCCGTACCCCGTCCGGGGGGAGCACGATCTCGGACAGTGGGGCACCGTCCAGGTCGGACGCGGCGAGACCGAGCAACTCGCAGGCGCCGGGGTTGCTCCAGCGGATCACCGGATCGCCGTCGGCGCCCCGGGCAGCGACGAGGAGAGCGACATGGGGCTCCCCGGACGTGGCGTGGAACACAGCCGCCACCACGTCAGGCGGGTGCCCGGGCGCCTGGGCGCGTTCGTCCTCGCCGGCAGGGGCGGCGCTGCTCGCGGTCATCCGTTCCTCGTTCCGGTCGGTCGTCGTGGAGTACGCCGAAGCCAGGCCGGGCAGCCCGCGCCGAGGGATTGCCCTGCTGTTCAGGAGGCCTATCGGCACGGGGCGGCGGGACCTGACCGGAGTGCTGCACCGAGCGTGGTTGACAGGAGATGTTCCTTGTTTGACTCGCCCGTGCTGTCAACATTGCCTACCATCGTCACGATGAGCCCCGTGGAGATGCGCAGCGCCGAGGTGTTGCGCGCCGTCGACCCGATCGTCCTCGGGTCGCGCCTGCGCTCGGCGCGGGTCGCTCGCGGGTGGACCCAGGCCGAGCTGGCCGGGGACATCTCGGTGGCCTACGTGTCCCGGATCGAGACCGGGTCCCGGCGCCCGACCCTCAACGTGCTCCTCGTGCTCGCCCAGCGGTTGGGAGTCAGCCTCGAGGAGCTCCTCGACGGCGCGTCGTCCGACCAGGTCGAGGAGATCCGACTGGGACTCGCCTACGCCGAGCTCGCCCTCCAGAACGGCGAGACGGTCGACGCCGAGCACCAGGCCCGGCACTACCTCGACCGCGCGGAGAGCGCGTCGCTGTCCGACCTGGTCGCCCAGGGGCGTTTCCTGGTCGCCCGGACCCTGGAGTCGCTCGGCCAGCTCGACGAGGCGATCACCGCCTACGAGGCGATCCTCGAGTCGGCCACCGGTGTCGCCGCGATCCGCTGCGGCATCGCGCTGAGCCGGTGCTACCGCGAGGTGGGCGACCTCAACCTGGCGACCGACGTGGGGGAGCGGGTGCGCCCGGCGCTGCTGGCCGGTGGCCTCGAGCGCACCGACGAGGGCATCCAGCTGGCGATGACCGTGGCGCTGGCCTACATCGAGCGCGGGGACCTGAGTCGGGCGTCCAGGATCTGCACCGAGGCCATCAAGGTGGCGGAGGAGATCGCGTCGCCGACCGCGCGGAGCGCGGCGTACTGGAACGCCAGCATCGTCTACTCCGAGCGGGGTGAGACGGGCGCGGCGCTGGCTCTCGCCAACCGCGCGCTTGCGCTCCTCGGAGAGGGGCAGGACGCCCGCAACCTGGCGCGCCTGCGCCTGGAGCTGGGCCGACTCCAGCTGACCCTCGACCCGCCCGAGATCACCGCGGCGCTCGAGCAGCTGCGGCGCGGTACCGAGGACCTGCGAGCCACCAGCGCGAGCCCGGTCGAGCTGGCGCACGGCGACATCGTGATGGCCCGTGCGCTGCTGCTCGACGGGCGTCCCGAGGAGGCCGTCGAGGCGGCCGAGCGAGCGCGGGACGCGACCCCGGCCGACGCCGTGCTCGGCAAGGCCGAGGCGGTCATCGTGCTCGCCGACGCGCTGGCCGAGCAGGGTCATCTCGAGCAGGCGCGGTCGACCCTCGCAGGAGCCGCCGAGCTGTTGGTGAGCCTCGAGGAGGCGGACCGCTGGGCGGCCCAGGCCTGGTGCGAGGTCGCCGAGCTGTTCGAACGGTTCGGAGAGATCGCCGCAGCGCGGGACGCCTACAAGCGGGCCGCCGCCGCGAGCGGTCTGCGGGTGCGGACCTCGCGTCACCGGGCGGCCACCGCGGCGACGCCCCGGTCGGTCTGAGTCGGTCGGCCTGAGTCCAGGCCGTCACCGTACGGCCGGCCGTAGTCCTGCCCGGATCCAGGTGGGGTCAGCAGCAGCCGATCGGCCGCGTCAGCGTCGGGGCCGCGGCGTCCGCCGGAGCGGTGGTGCCGAACGCGAGGACGGCGAGTGCGGCGAGGGTCGCGGCGACGGTCTTGATGATCATGGGGAATCCTTCCGAGGCGGGTTTGTCAATCATCTGTCAACTTTTGGAAATTCGATAGTGCGCAAGAGTCAAGGCTTGTGTAAGGTCTCGGCCAGAGAGATTCAGTGCGAGGAGAGCCGTGGCATCGGGCGCCGCGCTCGCACTCCTCTCAGCACTCGGGTGCCCCCCGCGCTCGTGGTGGCGCGGCTCCTCGGAGCCGCGCCACGTGCGCGTCTCGGGTCGTCGGGTCGACGAGGGTCGTGGTGCTGCCGGGTCACGCACCACAGGTGCGTGCCGGCCCGGTGCTTGATGCACGGGCCGCGGTTTTTGTTGTCAACTCTTTTCTTGTCCCTTTGCAAAAACCGGCACTAGGGTCGTGTCAGATCCGGGATCCAGTCCTCGGGTCCTCTCGAAAGCTCTCTCGGGCGGACATGCTTCTCACCGATGACTGGTTCCCTGTCCATCTCGGGACCGCTCTCAACTCGGGGAGAGTCGTCGGCGTTCCCACAACCACACATGGGGACCCATATGACGACGATGAGCGAGCGCCCGACTCGCGCCGTACCGCTGCGAAGTCCGGCACGCACCACCGCACCGACGCGACCTGAGCGGTCGGACGCAACCGTCTCCGACCACGACCTGCTCCGCCGTTGCCGGCGGCGCGACTCCGAGGCCTGGAACGAGCTGGTCCGCCGCTACGAGCGGCTGGTCTACACCGTGGCGCTGCGCAACGGCCTCAGTGCCGACGACGCGGCCGACGTCACCCAGAGCACCTTCGTCGCGCTGGTCGACTCCCTCGACCGGATCCGCGACGACGAGAAGCTTGCCTCCTGGCTGATGACGGTCGCTCGTCGTCAGGCCTGGCGCAGCCGCAACCTGAGCCGCCGGACGACGCCGCTGGAGACGACGCCGGAGGAGTCCGTCGACCCGTTCGCGGACTGGGCCAGCGTCGCTGCGCTCCACGACGCGCTCGCCACCCTCGGCGGACCGTGCCGTGATCTGCTGGTCGCGCTCTACTTCGAGAAGGAGGAGCCGAGCTACGCTGAGATCGCCCGGCGCCTCGGGCGCTCGATCGGTGGCATCGGTCCGCTCCGCGGTCGCTGCCTCGACAAGCTGCGCGTGATCCTCCAGGACGAGTCATGACCATCGGACGGCCGACGTTCACCGACCTGCTCGACTGGGTCGAGGGTCGGCTCGCGCCCGAGCAGGCGGACGTGGTCGCGGCGTACGTCGCGACCGCGGACGACGCCACCATGGAGACCGTCGAGTGGATCCGTGAGTTCCACGACGCGGCCGGGTCGATGCGGTTGGAGCAGCCTCCGGCCGACCTGAGCGCCCGGCTGCGCGACGTGTTCGTCGGGCTCCAGGGCCCCGAGGTCAGCGACCGCTGGTCGGACGCCTCGCTGCTCTACGACACGCGCAGCGGCCTGGCCGCCGCGGGCGTCCGCTCGTACGACGGCGACGGTGTCCACCTGGCGTTCGACAGCGACCTCGGTCGGTTCCTGCTCGAGGCATCCCCGGCCGGTCCGGGCGAGGTCGACATCCAGGGGCTGATCCGGACCGAGCTCATCGGGGACGACGGGGTCGACCTATCGTTCCTGGGGCGCGGGACGCTGCGCCGTGCGGCCCGGGCGACGGCGGACGGTCGGTTCGACGTTCGCGGGGTGCCGGTGGACGTCGACGAGCTGTGGCTCAGCTCGGGGGGCACGCGCGTGCGTGCTGCCCTCGACCTGACCTCGCGCTGACCTCCGATGGACCCGGTACCGGGCCCGGCGAGACTCGCCGGGTCGGAGATCGATCGTCTTCTGGAGCACGCCGCGAGCTGGGTGCTCCGCGACGGAGTGCGGTGCGCCGAGATGCTGGATCGCGCCGAGGCCGCGATGAACGGGAGTCGCGACCTCGCTCGTGCCGCGCGCCTCAGCGAGATCCGCGGTGAGCAGGCGTGTGTCGACGGAGACCTCGGTGCGGCGGCGCAGGCGTTCCGGCAGGCGCGCCGTCAATGGCTCGCGGTCGGCAGTCAGGTCGACGCTGCCCGGGCGGCGTTGGGCGGCACGGACGTCCAGCTCCTCCTCGGCGAGTTCGCGCTGGCGGAGTCGGCCGTCCTGCGCGTCCAGAGCGAGCTCGGGTCCGGCGACTTCCACGACGACGACCGGGTCGCCTGGCTGGACGCGACCGTCCAGCGGCAGCTGGGCGACGCCCGCGCCGGCCGGGGCGAGGTCGCGAGCGCGTTGCGTCACTACGACACCGCGGAGAACCTGTTCGGAGCGCTCGGGGACCAGGGCGGCAGGGCGCTGGTCAACCTGCGCCGCGGCGTGGTCGCCCTCGATGCGGGGATGCCCCACAACGCGATGATCGAGCTCGGGCGGGCGCGCCAGACCTACCTGCTCGCGGGGCAGGACGTCTCCTCGGCCGTCGTGGCGGTGATCATGGCCGAAGCCCTCGCCGCAGGCGGGGACGTGAGCCGGGCGTTGGAGGTCCTCGACTGCATCCAACCCGTGCTCGCCGACAGCCGCTGGATCGTGGCGCTGCAGCGGTTGGCGCGCTCCGACGTGCTGCTGCGGGCGGGGCTGCCGGCCGGGGCGCACGC
>NZ_JACEFC010000134.1 GCF_014180715.1 Nocardioides stalactiti
GGCCGGCCGGCGTCGAGGCGAGCGAGGAGCAGGAGGTCCTCGACCAGCGCCGTCATCCGGTCGGCCTCCTCCTCGACCTTCGCGAGCGCGGTCGCCGCCGCCTCGGCGTCGCTACGGCGGCGGGCCAGCTCGGTGTAGCCGGCGATCGTCGTCAGCGGGGTGCGCAGCTCGTGGCTGGCATCGGCGACGAACTGGCGTACCTGCTGCTCGCTGCGGTGCCGCGCGTCGAGTGAGGACTCGACGTGGGCGAGCAGCGTGTTGAGCGCCTGGCCGACCTGGCCGACCTCGGTGGCCGGGTCGGTGAGGTGGTCCGGCACCCGCTCGATGGCGCCGATCTCGCCGGAGTCGAGCGGGCGCGCGGCCACGGCGTGCGCGGTCGCCGCGACCTCGTGGAGCGGCTGGAGCTGACGTCGAACGACGAGGCTGCCGCCGAGCCCGGCCAGCAGCACTGCGAGCGCGCCGAGGCTCAGCTCCCATCGCACCAGGGAGCCGACGGCGTCGTCCACCTCGTCGGTCGGCAGCCCGGTGACGACCAGGCCCGTCTCGTCGACGGCGACCCGGTAGGTGCCCTCGCCGGGGACGTCGACCTCGTGGACGCGACGGTCGTCCGGGACGTCGGCCAGCAGCTCGACCGCCCGGTCCGAGAGCGGCTCCTCCTCGCCGAACCGGTCGGCGAGCACCCAGCCCTCGTCGAGCTCGGTGAGGACGACGATCGTGCCGGGCTCCTGGTTGCCGATCTCTCGCTCGAAGCCGTCCGGCGGAGGGAACGGCATCACGACGGGACCGCCGTCGACCGGGCCGCGGCCGGCGCGGTCGGTCGACCCGAGCACCTTCGCGTCGAGCTGGTCGGTGAGGTAGTCGCGCATCGCGACCGTCGTCGCGACCGCGATCAGGCCCGCAACGAGTGCGACCAGCGCCACCGACGTGAGGACCAGGCGGCTGGTGAGGGTGCGGGGGAGTCGCATCGTGGCCTCGGAGCCGTCTCAGGTGGCCGGCTTGAGCACGTAGCCGGCGCCGCGCATCGTGTGGATCATCGGGTCGCGCCCCGCGTCGATCTTGCGGCGCAGGTAGGAGATGTAGAGCTCGACGATGTTGGCCTGGCCGCCGAAGTCGTAGTTCCAGACACGGTCGAGGATCTGGGCCTTGCTGAGCACCCGCTTCGGGTTGCGCATCAGGAAGCGCAACAGCTCGAACTCGGTGGCCGTCAGGTGCACCTCCTCGCCAGCCCGGACCACCTCGTGGGAGTCCTCGTCGAGGGTGAGGTCGCCGACGGTCAGCAGCGAGCTCGACTGCCCGACGGCGACGCCGGCTCGTCGTACGAGCCCGCGCAGGCGCGCGACCAGCTCCTCGAGGGAGAACGGCTTCGTGACGTAGTCGTCACCGCCGGCGGTCAGCCCGGCGACGCGGTCCTCGACGGCGTCGCGGGCGGTGAGGAAGAGGACCGGTACGGCGGGCTCGGCGGCCCGGATCCGGCGCAGCACCGCGAGCCCGTCGAGGTCCGGCAGCATCCAGTCGAGGACGACGACGTCGGGCCGCGCCGCCTTGGCCGCGGCCACGGCCTTGGACCCGGTGTGCGCCACGTCGACCGTCCACCCCTCGTAGCGCAGCGCCATTGCGATCAGCTCGGCGATGTTGACCTCGTCGTCGACCACCAGCACGCGCACCGGCGTCCCGTCCGGGCGGGTGAGGTCCTCAGGGGTGAGCGCACCAGGGGGCATGCCGCCCAGTCTGGTGCTCCTCCCTGTGTGTTTCCTGTGTGCAGCCGAGTTGCCCACCTTGCGGGGCCGAGTTGCCCACCTTGCGGGGCCGAGTTGCCCACCTTGCGGGGCCGAGTTGCCCACCTTGCGGGGCCGAGTTGCCCACCTTGCGGGGCCGAGGTGTCATGGGAGCCGCGTGGCCTGCGCACAGGCGGGCCACAGGTACGGCGGTCACGGTGAGCGGCATGGACGAGAACCAAGACCCGAACGAACCTGTCGAGCCCGCCACCCCCGACGCTCCTGCTGACGAGGCGGTCACTCCGGGTGCCGCGGCGCCGATGGACGCACCCGCGGCTGAGCGCGCTGCTTTCGACTCCGCCCCGGCCGACACCAAGCCGGGCTGGTGCGACCGCACCTTCCGCTGGCGGGCGGTTGCAGCAGTGGCGTTGGCCGGCGTGATCCTCGGCGCCACCGGCGGTGCGCTGACCACGGCGCTCTTCGCGCACGACGGACGGGGTGACCGCGGCGAGCACCACCGGATGGAGATGCCGTTCCAGCGGGGCGTCCCGCCGATGATGCCCCCGGGCGGCCGGCCGGGCTTCCCTGGCGGCGTGCCGGGCGACGGCAACCAGGACGACACCCAGAGCTGATCGCCGCGTCAGGCGATTCTTGACCCAAGAGGCTCGTCGCGTCGTACGATCCCGTTCGTCCGATCGGACACGACACGGGGGGATCTCGGATGGACGGCGTACGAGCGCGCACGCGCGCACTGGTACTCACGGTGATGGGCGCTGTCGTCGGCGCCGGGCTGGCGGCGGCGCCGTCCCAGGCGGCGGAGGGCGACCCGGTCGTCACCTGGCCGACCGCCACGCGCGTCAACCCGACGACCACGAGCTATCCCCTGACGATCACCTACGCCGGTTCGGAGTTCCTGTTCCTGACCCTGGCATCGGGACCGGTCTTCGCGACACAGGTGTTGCCTTCGAACGGGACCGTCGACGTGCAGTTCTCCGACTTCGACGGGCTTCACAACCTGACGGTCGTCGTGTGTCCGACGGCGTCGTACGACGCCGTGGCGTGTCGGTCAGTCGGATCGACGCACCGGGTCCAGGTGTACGACGAGCTGGTGGCGTCCTTCGTCACACGCCTTGACGAGCGCGGCCCCAACGCCGTGTTTCCGATCACGATCCGACCCGAGACGCGTCCGGTCGATGTCACCTGGGAGGTCGTTCCGGCGGCCGAACCAGGTTCGTCACCAGTGGCGACGGGATCGGAGTCCGTCGTGCCGGGCGACGTCCTGCCCGCCCTTGGCGCCAACGAGGAAATGTCGCACGGTGAGCGGTACCTCTACCGCGTCACGATGAGTGGGGACTCCGGAGAGTTCGGGCTTCTTTCAGGCGTCGGCGAGATGGCGTTCACGTGGGACGGCGTCGTCGAGACGAGCGGGCTGCAGTTCGACGTGTCGGACGCGTTCTTGAACAAGGCTGTCCGGGACGTCGAGGTCTTCTACCCGGTCGAGGACAGGTATGCAGACGGATGGCGGGACACGGTCTTCTTCCGCGACACGGTGCCCTACGAGGAGTTCGCGACCTGGGAGACCTCCATCGCCGCCGCAGACGGCACACTGGTGATCGACGACGCCGGGGGTGAGTGGGACGGCCGTGATCCCTCCACCGGTCGAGTGCTTCCGGAAGGCGCCTACACGGTCAGCAGGCGCGCGACGGACAAGTACGGCAACGTGGGCAGCGACGAGCGGGACATCTGGATCTCCCATGACCAGCTCGTCAGAACGACGTGGACGGCCAAGGTGTCCCCCAAGGAGTCCTTGATCGACAAGTACGTCGGACGCTGCGGTGCCATCAAGGTGCCAGCCCGTCGCGCCTGGCGGGGCTCCATCGGTCTTCGGTCGAGCACGGCCGGGCCTCGCTGCCGAACCCTCGAGTCCCAGTCGGTGACGGCTGTCCACGGGATCTACCTGCCGAAGAGCCCGCTCGGGCGATACGACCGCTACGACAACCTGCGCGTCGGGGTGTACGGCGGCGGCGCGGGCCGCGGCTCGAACTACCTGGTGCAGTGGCTCTGGTCGCGCGACAAGAAGTGGGTCGGGCGGTCCCAGTTCGGCCGGAACCTGACGCTCCACCAGGGTCAGCGGATGGGCGCCGGCTCCGTGCTCGGCGACGAGGACAAGGAGAGCCCGTACGTGATCTGGTCGTCCGGCCTCGCCGAGGGCTCGCAGTACGACATCAAGTACTACTCGGTCTCCGTCCGTTACTGGGCGATCCAGTGATGCGATCGGCCCGTTCGCGGGCGGAACGCCTGCTCGTGCTGATGGCGGCTTCGGTCCTCGGCGCCGGCCTTGCGGCCGCGCCGTCGCAGGCGGCGGAGGGCGACCCGGTCATCACCTGGCCGGAGGTCACGGTGTTCGACCCCGCGAACGTGACCTACGAGATCGGGACGCAGTACGACGGTCCGGACTTCCTGTTCCTCCAGGCCTCCCCGGCGGGTGCCACGGATGCATCGTTGCGGCCGTTGCCGCGGGAGGGCACGACCACCATCACGTTCGACGGCGACTACGACGGACAGGTCGGTCTCGGCGTCCTGCGGTGTCCCGTCGACGACCCGCGGTCGTACCGCTGCACACGGGTGGGTTCGTACCACTACCTCGGCGTCTACGACGAGGTCGTGGCGACCGTTCAGGGGCGCGCCCTCCGGGGCCCGGGGAACCCGTTCCTCGTCGAGGCGGCGCCCGCTGGCGACCACGGGTTCGACATCGACTGGGAGGTCGTCCCCGCCGGCCAGCCGGACTCGACGCCCCTCGTCTCGGGGAGCGCGCATGCCGAGGCCGGCTGGCGGTTCGAGCTGGCGCTGCCGGAGATCGGGCAGTCCGGTGCTTTGGTCCACGGTCAGCGCTACCGCCTCCTGATGACGATCCGAAGCGAGGGCGAGTACATCGGTTCGGTCGAGGGGGCCGCCGCCACCGAGTTCGAGTGGGACGGGGAGAACGCGACGAGGAACGTACGGTTCCTCGTCAGCGACCAGGTCCTCGGTGAGACGTTCAACGACCCCGAGGTCTTCTACCCGGCCGTCGATCCCACGGTTGAGTGGCGAGACGACGTGCGGTTCCAGGTGCTCAAGGACGAGCCGGAGGTCATGAAGGAGACCGTGGTCACCGTGACCGACGAGGCGGGCGAGCTTGTCGTGTCGCGGACCTTCTCCACCGCGGGCGGGCAGTGGGACGGCCGCGGAAGCGATGGTCGCATCGTGCCGGCGGGGTGGTACGACCTCGAGGTGACGGTCGTCGACAAGCAGGGCAACGAGGCGACCTTCACGCATCAGATCAGGGTCTCGCTGGAACGGTTGGCGCAGGTGCGGAAAGAGATCCCGCTCTCACCTCGCCGCACGCTGACGCACAAGTATGTCGGGCGATGCGCGTCAGTGGAGTCGCCGGCGCGCGCCGCGTGGTCGGGCTCGATCGCCCTCCGTTCGACCCGTACCGGCTCGAGGTGCAAGGACCCGAGGGACCAGTTCGTGCAGACGGTGCACGGGTTCTATCTCCCGTGGAGCCCGGTGCAGAAGCGCGAGAACTTCGACCTGATCCGGGTGTGGACGTACGGCGGGGCCGCTCGTCCGGCGTCGCTGCTGCACCTGTACTGGATGCGCAGCGAGAAGTGGGCCGGATACAAGAGGTTCGACAACGAGCAGGGGTGGAACCCTGGCTTCCAGGTCGGGTCGAACGTCGTGCACTGGGACAGCGAGGCCCAGCGCTACTTCGTCCTCTGGACGCTGGTGCTCGACAAGGGCGAGCGTTATGACGTCAAGGAGTTCAGGTTCGCGGTCCGCTACTGGAAGCTTCTCCCGCCGCGCTCATAGCGACCGACCGACTGGTTCGCGTCGCTCGCAGCGACCAGGGACAATGGCCCACGCTGTGAACATCACCTATCCGCCGGACCTGCCGGTCAGTGCCCGTCGCGAGGACATCGCGGAGGCGATCCGCGACCACCAGGTCGTGATCGTCGCGGGGGAAACCGGGTCGGGGAAGACCACGCAGCTGCCGAAGATCTGCCTCGAGCTGGGTCGGGGGTCGGTGGACCCGGCCGACCCGCGGGGGCGGCCGCGGATGATCGGGCACACGCAGCCACGGCGGATCGCGGCGCGGGCGGTGTCCGAGCGGATCGCGGAGGAGCTCGGCACCGAGCTGGGGGACCTGGTCGGCTACCAGGTCCGGTTCACCGACCGCACGTCGAAGGCCAGCCGGATCAAGCTGATGACCGACGGCATCCTCCTCGCCGAGCTGCAGCGGGACCGGATGCTGCGCCGCTACGACACGATCATCATCGACGAGGCCCACGAGCGCAGCCTCAACATCGACTTCCTCCTCGGCTACCTCCGCCAGCTGCTGCCGAGGCGCCCCGACCTCAAGCTGATCATCACCAGCGCGACGATCGACCCCGAGCGTTTCGCCGCGCACTTCGCAGATCGCGACGGGAAGCCCGCGCCGATCGTCGAGGTGTCGGGTCGCACCTATCCCGTCGAGATCCGCTACCGGCCGCTGATGGAGGTGCCGGAGGAGGACGACGAGGGCGAGCCGATCGTCCGGGACCAGACCGAGGCGATCGTCGACGCGGTCAAGGAGCTATCCGGCGAGGGTCCGGGCGACGTCCTCGTGTTCCTGCCCGGGGAGCGTGAGATACGTGACACCGCCGAGGCGCTCGCCCCGCTCGGCGAGGGCGTCCGGGGGGTCGACGTGCTGCCGCTCTACAGCCGGCTTTCTGCTGCCGAGCAGCACCGGGTCTTCGCGCCGGCGCGCTCCAGCCGTCGCCGCGTCGTCCTCGCGACCAACGTCGCGGAGACCTCGCTCACCGTGCCTGGCATCCGGTACGTCGTCGACACCGGCGTCGCTCGCATCTCGCGGTACTCCGCCCGTACCAAGGTGCAGCGGCTGCCGATCGAGGCGATCAGCCAGGCCTCCGCCAACCAGCGGTCGGGCCGCTGCGGCCGGGTCGCGGCCGGCGTCGCGATCCGGCTCTACAGCGAGGACGACTTCGAGGCCAGGCCGGAGTTCACCGACCCCGAGATCCTTCGCACCAACCTCGCGTCCGTCATCCTCCAGATGACCGCGCTGGGGCTCGGCGACATCGCCCGGTTCCCGTTCGTCGAGCCGCCCGACCGGCGCAACGTCCAGGCTGGCCAACAGCTGCTCGAGGAGCTCGGGGCGATCCGGGGACAGCGGCTCACCCCGGGCGGCCAGCGGCTCGCCCGGCTGCCGGTCGACCCGCGCCTGGGCCGGATGCTCATCGAGGCCGAGCGCCTCGGCTGTGTGCGCGACGTCCTCGTCATCGTCTCGGCGCTCTCCCTCCAGGACCCGCGGGAGCGCCCCGGCGCCGACCAGCCCGCCGAGCGGGCGCGGGCCGACCAGGCGCACGCGCGGTTCAAGGCCGAGGGCTCGGACTTCCTCGGCTCGCTGAACCTCTGGCGCTACCTCAAGGAGCAGCAGCGCGAGCTGTCCGGCAGCGCCTTCCGCCGGATGTGCAAGCGCGAGTACCTCCACTACCTGCGCGTCCGCGAGTGGCAGGAGTTCGAGAGCCAGCTGCGCCAGGTCGTCAAGGAGATGAAGATCCGCGTCGAGCCGGCGGGCGGCGAGCCGGACGCGGACGGCATCCACCAGGCGCTGCTGTCCGGGCTCCTCAGCCACATCGGCCTCCTCGAGGAGCGCGAGAAGCCGCGGCCTGGCCAGAAGCAGCAGCGTCGCCCAGGCCCGCGGGAGTACCTCGGCGCCCGCGGCGCGAGGTTCGCGATCTTCCCCGGCAGCGGCCTGGCCCGCAAGAACCCGCAGTTCGTCATGGCCTTCGAGCTCGTCGAGACCGGTCGCCTCTGGGCCCGCCAGAACGCCACCATCCAGCCCGAGTGGGCCGAGCGCCTCGGCGACCACCTGGTCAAACGCACCTACTCAGAGCCGCACTGGTCCCAGAAGCGGCAGTCCGTGATGGCCCGCGAGCGGGTGACCCTGTACGGCGTCCCGCTCGCCGCAGACCGGCTCATCGCCTACGGCAAGGTCGATCGCGAGCTGTCCCGCGAGCTCTTCATCCGGCACGCGCTCGTCTACGGCGAGTGGGGGACGCGGCACCAGTTCTTCCACCACAACCGCAAGCTCCTCCAGCAGGCCGAGGAGCTCGAGCACCGGGCCCGACGCCGCGACCTGGTGGTCGACGAGCACACGCTGTTCGACTTCTACGACGCGCGGGTCGGGGCAGAGGTCGTCAGTGGCGCGCACTTCGACCAGTGGTGGAAGGGCGCTCGACGCGAGCGTCCGGACCTGCTGACGTTCGACCCGGCGATGCTGACCCACGACGCGGCAGCCGAGGTCACGGCACAGGACTACCCCGAGCGGTGGGTGGCGGACGGCGGCCTGACGTTCGACCTGGCCTACCACTTCGAGCCCGGGGCGAAGGACGACGGCATCACCATCGACGTACCGGTCGCCGTCCTCAACCGGGTGGGCGACGAGGACTTCTCGTGGAACGTGCCGGGCCTGCGCGAGGAGCTCGTGGTCGAGCTCCTGCGCAGCCTCCCCAAGCAGCTGCGGGTGAACTTCGTCCCCGCCCCCAACACGGCGCGCGCGTTCCTGGCCGCCGTCCCGGCCGGCGACGAGTCGCTCCTGGACGCCCTCGAGCGCTACCTGCGGTCGACCACCGGCGTCCACGTCCCGCGCGACGCCTGGGGTCTCGGTGCGCTCCCGGCCCATCTGCGCCCGACCTTCCGGGTGGTCGACGAGAAGGGCCGCGAGCAGGCCCGCGGCAAGGACCTGGCTGCACTGAAGGCGCCGCTGCGGCCACGCTTCGAGAGGGCGATGGCCGAGGTCGCGGCGGACAGCGGCGTGGCGCGGTCCGGCGAGACGACGTGGGCGTTCGGTGAGGTCGCGGCGACGGCGACGTGGACCCGGGCCGGGCACGAGGTCGAGGCGTTCCCCGGTCTGGTCGACGAGGGCGCGTCGGTGGGGCTCCAGGTCTTCGGCTCCGCTGCCGAGCGCGACGCCCGGCACCGGCTCGGCCTGGTGCGGCTGCTCCTGCTCGGGCTCGGCGACGCTCCCGTCAAGGGCCTGGTGGACGGCCTGTCCAACGAGGAGAAGCTGCGGCTCACCGGGACGTCGTACCCCTCCGTCCAGGCGCTCGTCGCCGACTGCCTGCGGGCCGTGGTGGTCGACGCCGTCGACGCCGCGCAGGACAAGGAGATGCTCCGCACCGAGCAGCAGTACGACGCCCTACTCACGGCTCTGCGCGCCGGTGCGGCGGGCGCGGTCCGCGGGCTGGTGCCCGACCTGCTGCGCGTGCTCGACGCCCACCGCGAGACGGATCGGTTGCTGAGCGGGCGCGCGGAGATGGTGCTGCTACCGGCCCTCTCGGACATGCAGGCCCAGGTGGGGCGACTCGTCCCGCTCGGGTTCGTCGGCGACGCGGGCGCCGCCCAGCTGCGCCGCTACCCGGTCTATCTCGCGGCGGTCCGGCGCCGACGTGAGCAGCTCGGCGAGAGCGGGATGGCGGTGGTCCGGGACCGCGAGTGGCTGGATCGGGTCCAGCCGCTCCAGGACGCGTACCTGCACCGGGTCGAGGCGCTGCCGGACGGTCGCCCGGCGGGCGCGGCGCTGCGGCAGGTCCGGTGGCAGCTCGAGGAGTTCCGGGTGTCGTTGTGGGCGCCACAGCTCGGCACGGCCGGCAAGGTGAGCGACGTCCGCATCCGCAAGCTCCTCGACTCCGACCCGTAGTCTGAGCCGATGGGAGAGGGAGAGCGGCCGCACCACCGGCCGATCGCGCGAACGGCGAGCTTCTTCGACGCTTTCGCTGCCGGGAGCGATCCCGAGCTTCTCCAGGAGGCGGCCGACCGGGCCGCGACCCTGCTCGTCCGCGGCGCGCGCGAGAGCGGTGACGACGCGGTCGCCGACCGTCTCGTCCACCTGGCCGACACCGAGGGCATCGAGGCGATCGCCGAGGTGTGGTCCGGCTCGGCGCCCGACTCCCTGGCCGGGTGCCTGTGGCGGCTCTACCTGCTGCGGTCCTGGGTCTATGCCGATCCCGCCGGGGTCGCCCGCGAGTTCGAGGCCGGCCGCTCGGCCGCACAGTTCGCCCGGGTGGTGGCAGGTGTCGCCGACCCGCCCGGCCCCGACGAGCTGCGCGCGATGATCGACACGGTGCTGCGCGGCATCGTGGCCGGAGACTTCGCCGACGTCCTGTTCCGCGCCGCCGCGTTCGCCCGCGTCGTCGCCACCGGCCGTGCGTCGCTGCCGGGCAGCGACGACGGCGTCCGCCGGATGCTGGGCCTCGCCGAGC
>NZ_JACEFC010000135.1 GCF_014180715.1 Nocardioides stalactiti
GCGGCGACGGAAGCCACGAGGCCGGCGGCCTCGAGGGCGCGGCTGAGGAAGGCCGGGTCCGCCGCCCGGGCCAGGGTCCCGGTCGAGGCGAGGAGCTCCTCCTTGGTGCCGCCGGCGACGATCCGGCCGTTGCCGATGACGACGATGTCGTCGGCGATGACCTCGATCTCGTGCAGCAGGTGGCTGGAGAGCAGCACGGTGCCACCCTGGTCGGCGAACTCGCGGAGCAGGTCGCGCATCCAGCGGATGCCCGCCGGGTCGAGGCCGTTGGCGGGCTCGTCGAGGATGAGGACCTCGGGGTCGCCGAGCAACGCGGTCGCGATGCCGAGCCGCTGCCGCATGCCGAGGGAGTAGTTGCGGACGCGACGGCCCGACTCCTCCTCGGTGAGGCTGACCCGGTCGAGCATCTCCGCGACCCGGCCCTTGGGCAGGCCCATGGTGCGGGCGGCGATGGTGAGGATCTCGCGGCCGGTGCGGCCCGCGTGCTGGGCGGAGGCGTCGAGGAGCACCCCGACCTCCCGGCCCGGGTCGGGCAGGGCCGCGAAGGGGCGGCCGAGGACGTGGACGTGGCCGGAGGTCGGCTCGGTGAGGCCGACCATGACCCGCATGGTGGTGGACTTGCCGGCGCCGTTCGGGCCCAGGAAGCCGGTGACCCGACCGGGCTGCGCGGTGAACGACACGTGGTCGACGGCGGTGAACCCGCCGTACCTCTTGGTCAGGGAGTCGATGGTGATCATGGCGGTCAGCCTTCCGCTCACCCTGCCCCGCGCGCGTCGGGCAACCCCCCCGCTCCACCCCTGGTCCGACCCCGAGCCGGGTCAGGGTTTCTGCTGATCTGCTACGGCGCGCCGCCGGAGGTGCTTGGTTGAGATCATGCTCATCGCGACCCCGTGGGTTCGGCGCCCCCGTATGCGCGCCGCCGTCGTCTCGGCCTTCGGGCTGACCGTTGCCATTGCGGCCATGTCCGTCATCTCCGGCGACAGCTCCGCCAATCCGGTCGGTGGCGGCGGCGCCACCCGTACCTGGGTCTCGGGCGTCGGCGACGACGCGAATCCGTGCAGCCGCACCGCGCCGTGCAAGACCTTCGCCGGCGCGATCTCGAAGACCGCGGCCGGTGGCGAGATCAACGTGCTCGACCCGGGCGGCTACGGCGGCGTGACGATCACCAAGGCGATCACCATCTCCGCCGTGGGGGTCGAGGGCGGAGTCCTCGCCGGCGGAGGAAGCGCTGCCATCATCGTCAACGCGGGCGTGAACGACGACGTCGTCCTCCGCGGGCTGGACATCGACGGGCTGGGCTCGACGACGAGCGGGATCCGCTTCATCCAAGGGGCCTCTCTCCACGTCGAGGACACCACCATCAACAACGTCACCGGCGCGGGGATCGACTTCAACCCCACGGGATTCACCAGCCACCTGGTCGTCGACCGGGTGCGGATCACCGAGGCGTACGGCGCGGGCGCGATCGGCATCTGGGTCCGCCCCAACGGCGGCAACTCCTCAGCCGTCATCACCGACTCGAGCGTCGCCACCACCGCGATCGGCGTCCAGGTCAACGCCGGAGGCAAGGTCGCCGTCGTGGGATCGACGATCAGCAAGTGCGTGACCGGCCTGCAGGCGACGACGGCGGTGGTCAAGGCGGCGACCCTGTCCGCGAGCGACACCTCTGTGTTCAGCTGCACCACCGGGGTGGTCTCCGACGGCGCGAACGCCATCGTCACCCTCGACAGCTCGTCGCTCTCGGGCAACACCGAGGCGATCACCGTCGCCGGCGGGGCAGCGGTCAGGTCCTACGGCAACAACGTCATCCGCGACGGCGGCGAACCGACGGTCACCCTGGCGCTCAAGTAGCGCAGCGCCCCTGGGACCACGTCAGGGTCCGCCACCTAGGCTCGGGAGGTCCGGCCACCTCGGCCGGCTGACCCCGGAAGTGGGACATGTGAACAGGTTCACCCGAACGGCGGTGGGCGCTCTCACGGTCGCCGCCGTCATCGCCCCTCTCAGCGCCGCGGGCACGGCCGAGGCACGACCCGCGCCCGGCAGGGACTGGACGACCATCGAGACCTTCGAAGGGGCCAAGCAGCAGGCGTGCAAGGTCGCGATCAACGACGGCACCGCGTGGCGGATCTTCAACCGACTCGACGCGCGCCGACTCTCCGACGGACGGGTCGCGGCCACCCTGACCGCGACCCGCAGCGGCGAGCCGGTCGCCGACCGCAGCTGGGCGAGCGACTGGGTCCGTCACGGCAACGTCTCCGACGTCGGTTCCTTCAAGATCCCGCGCGGGGCACGGTGGGCGCTGACGATGTCGGTGTACGGCGACCAGTCGGGCACCGGCGGCGAGCTCTCGGCCGCCAGCATCGATCGCTGCTGATCTCGGCCGACCCGGTCAGCCCGTCTGCTGACGAGCGGCGCCTCCCGGGAACACCTCGGAGGCGTCGCTGGTTGAGGCACTCGTGCGTATCGACATCTGGTCCGACGTCGTCTGCCCGTGGTGCTCCATCGGCAAGCTGCGTCTCGAGCGGGCCCTGGCCGACTTCCCCCACCGTGACGAGGTCGAGGTGGTCTACCACTCCTTCCTCCTCGACCCGTCCGCCCCGACCGAGCCGACCGGGACCGCGCAGCAGATGTTGTCCCGCAAGTACGGCTTGAGCCTCGAGGAGGCGGCCGAGAAGCAGTCGGCGGTCATCGCGGTCGCCGCCGAGCTCGGCATGGACTGGCAGCGGCACCACGACTCGCCGCACGTCGGCACGGTCGACGCCCACCGGCTCCTGCACCTCGCGCTCACGGAGGGCGGTCCGCGGGTGCAGGCGAGGCTCAAGGACGCGCTGCTCCACGCCTACTTCGGGGAGGCCCGCAACGTCGCCGACCACGCCGTGCTCCGCGAGGTGGCCCTCGGGGTCGGGCTGGACCCGGCCCGGGTCGACCGGGTGCTCGCCAGCGACGACTTCGCCGGCGAGGTCGCCGCGGACATCGCCCAGGCGCGGGCGTACGGCGCCACCGGGGTGCCCTTCTTCGTCGTCGACGAGCGGTACGGCGTCTCCGGCGCGCAGCCGAGCGAGGTCTTCGCCCAGCTGCTCGACCAGGCGTGGCGCGAGAGCCGGCCGGTGCTCCAGACGGTCCCGGGTGCGGCAGGTGCGGACGCCTGCGGTCCCGACGGGTGCGCGATCTAGCGCCGACCAGGTGTGCTGCCTAGCCGCGCCGGACGGCCCAGGGGAGCGCGGCGACGAGGGCGAGCGCGAGCCCCACGACCAGTAGCGGCGGCTCGCCGCCCTCTTCGGCGATCTCGACCACGAGGGCCAGCGCACCCGTGACCAGCAGGACGCCGGTGCAGCGCGCCGCGAGGCGTCGTACGACGGCCCAGGTGGGGGTGCAGCCCGGCGGCCCGGCGGCGGCGTGCGCCAGTGCGGTGTGGAACGCGAGCCCGCAGCCGGCCACGAGAAGGGCCCACCACTCGCTCGGTCCTGTGACCGCGTGCAGCCACCAGGCGACGAGGCCGCCGAGGGTCACCAGCCCGACGGAGGTGTCGGGCAGCTCGGCGGCGGCGGCGGCCAGCACGACGAGCACCAGCGGCGGCCACCACGGGGCCTCCGGTGCCAGCCGGTCGACGACCACCAGGGCCAGGAACACCGGGAGCACGACGCACAGCCGGGTGACGAGGCCCGGCAGCGTCAGCGTGAGGAGCCGGCTGCCGTCGCGGTCGGTGACGACCAGACCGGTCACGGGCGCGCTCATCGCACGACCAGCCGCGGGGTGGCGCGCCGCCGACCGAGGTCGCGCAGCACCTGGTCGAGGCTGTGGGCGCCCGACCACGGGACGACCGGGATCCCGAGCGAGGCGAGCCGGGTCGTCTCGACCCGGCGCTGGAGCATCCGGATCCGCCAGGCCAGCGCGGCCGCGGTCGTCCCCGTCTCGTCCTCCATCCCCGGCGGCAGCGTGTCGATGACGACCACGTCGATGCCGGCCCGGTTGAGGATCGCGACCTGCTGCGTCGCCGCCGGGTCGATCAGCGGCGACAGCATGAGGGCGAGGGTCCCGGCACCGAGGCCCTGACGGGCGGCCAGGGCGTCCTCGCCGCGCGCGGTGCCGGGCTCGATCAGGCAGAGCGTGTCGAGGATCCGTCGCAGCTGGAGCAGGCCCGACGAGGCCGGCACCAGGCTGACGCCCCACGCACCGAAGACCCGCACGCCGACCCGGTCGCCGCGGTGGAGGAAGTGCTCAGACAGCACCGCGGCCGCCCGCACCGCCAGGTCCATGCTGCTCCTCGTCCCGTCGATACCGGTGCTCTCGCCGACGTCGTTGACCGCGTCGATGAGGACCGCGACGTGGGCGTCCTCGTCGGAGTACGTCGCCGTCACGTGCAGACGGCCCGTGCGGGCCGAGACCGGCCAGTGGATCCGGCGCAGCCGGTCGCCGGGACCGAACGGCCGCACCTTGTTGAACTCGGTGCCCTCCCCGGGCCGCGCCGCGCGCTCCATGCCGACCAGGCCGCGGGGGTGCGGCGCGGGTGCCGCGGCGTTGTAGGGCGCGGTCACGGGCAGCACGGTCAACCGCAGGCCGGCGAGCGGGACGGGGCCGTGGCGCCAGGAGTACCAGCCGTCGTACGCCGCGACCGTCGGGTCGCCCAGCCGGCGTCGGCCCCAGCGCAGCGGGCGCAGCGCGACCTGTCCGACCGCGCTGCCGTCGCGCTCGTCGCACAGGAGGCCCTCGGCCGGCTCGACCTCGAGCAGCCGCTGGCCCGGGTGGACGAAGGTCGCGGACCCGCCCGGCGGCAGTCCGGTGACCGTCGCCTCCCAGGTGACCTCCTCGCCCTCGTTGACGGTGAGCGAGCGCTGCTCGGCGGTCGCGGTCGGGACGCTCGTGGGGCGCCGGGCCGACGCGAGCGCGACGAGCACCAGGGGCGCGGCGAGGACGACGGCGTCGGCGCGCCCCGCGGCGAGACCGACGACGAGCGTCGCCAGCCCGACGACCACCGCGCGGAGGTGGGCGTAGGTGGGGCGCCACTCGGGCATCGGTCGGTCCCGTTCAGACCCGGTCGCGCGCGGTGGGCGCGGGCACCTGGCCGAGCACGGTCTCGACGACGGTCCGCCCGGAGATCTCCGTCATCCAGAGCTCGGGCCGGATGGTGACCCGGTGGGCGAGCGCGGGGACGGCGACCGCCTTCACGTCCTCCGGTACGACGAAGTCGCGGCCCGCGATCACGGCGTACCCGCGTGCCACCAGCATCAGCGCGAGGCCGCCGCGGGGCGAGGAACCGACGAGGGTGTGGTGGTGGCTCCGGGTGGCGGCGGCCAGCGCCACGCAGTAGCGCCCGATGTCGGGGTCGACGGTGACCCGCTCGACGGCCGCCTGGATCGCGAGCAGCTCGTCGCGGGTCACGACGGGGGAGAGGGTCTGCTCCTCCTGCTGGCGCTCGAGCCGTCGCCGCAGCACCTCCCACTCCTCGGCCGCGTCCGGGTAGCCGAACCCGACCCGGAGGAGGAACCGGTCGAGCTGGGCCTCCGGCAGCGGGTAGGTGCCCTCGTACTCGACCGGGTTGGCCGTCGCGAGCACGTGGAAGGGCGGGTCCAGCCGGAACGTCTCGCCCTCCACCGTCACCTGCCGCTCCTGCATCGCCTCGAGGAGTGCGGCCTGGGTCTTGGGCGGGGTCCGGTTGATCTCGTCGGCGAGCAGCAGGCCGGTGAAGAGCGGGCCGGCGCGGAACTCGAAGGAGCCTTGGCCCTGGTCGTAGATGAAGGAGCCGGTGAGGTCCGCCGGCAGCAGGTCGGGCGTGAACTGCGCCCGCCGGAAGTCCAGGCCCAGGGTCTGTGCGAACGACCGTGCCGCCAGCGTCTTGCCGAGTCCGGGGAAGTCCTCCAGCAGCACGTGACCGCCGGCGAGGATCGCGCTGAGGACCAGGGTCAGCGCGTCGCGTTTCCCGACCACCGCGCGCTCGATCTCGTCGAGCACGGCTCTGGCCTTCCGGGACGCCTCCAGGGTGTCGATCACAGCTCCTCGATCCTCCTGACGGCCTCGGCCAGGTCTCGTCGGTAGCGGTCGGCGCCGCTCGGGGGGTCGTCGATCACGAACGCGGCGGTCCGTGCGTCCAGGCTCGCGTCGGCGAGCACGGGCATCGCCAGCAGGTGCTGGGTGACCTCCCGCACGACCTGGTGGGCCGCCGTCGGGTCGTCGGCGGTCAGCAGCCGTTCGAGGTGGTTGACCTGCTGGTCGCGCGCGCGGTTCTCGCGCACCTGCAGGGGCGCTTCGTCGGGCCACGCGGCGCTGACGACCTTCTGGCTGACGAGCGCGGTGTAGCCCGCCACCGCGACCGCGGCGACGACGAGGGCGATCCAGAAGGCCGTCACGGCGCGCGCGTCCCACCGAGCCGGGTGGTCGTGATCGTGGCAAGGAGCCGGCGCAGGCAGTCGGCCGCCTCGTCGCGGTGCTCCTCGGTGACGGGGTGCGCCGAGAATCGCGCCTCGCGATAGAGGGCGGCCAGCCGGCTGATCGCCTCGACGTCGAGCCGGTACGACGCGACCGCCCGCTCGACCAGCTCGCTCGGCGTCTCCTCGGGACGGTGCGGGAAGTGGTCGCCGACGACGGCCTGCTCCAGCCGCACCCACGCGGCGACGATGGCGTTGCGCGGGCTGCCCTCGCCGATCGCGGTCGCGCCGGCGTCGATCGCCCCGAGCAGCCCGTCCTCGACGGTCTCGTCCGGTGCCGGCTCGTCGTGGTGCGGGGACGCGCGGACCGCGGCCCGCCGGGTCAGCGTGCGGCGTCGTCGTACGACCCGGAGCCGGGCGGCGACCACGAGCGCCACGATGAACACGGCGGCGACCGGGAGGAGGAGCAGCAGGTCGGCCGGGGGGACCCACGGCAGCCAGGGCTCGTCGTCCTCCGGGGCAGCGGCCTCGTCCTCCGGTGCGGCGGCCTCGTCCTCCGGCTGGTCCCGCTCGTCGTCCTCGGAGGCCGACGACCGGTCGGTGACGCGGTCCCGCTCGGACCAGCGCGGCCCGTCGAAGGTCGCAGCGACGAGCGCGCAGAGCACCAGGACGGCGGCGCCCAGCGCGACGGGAGTCAGCCCTCGGGGCGTGGGGGGAGTGGTCCCCATGGGTGAACGGTAGTCGGTGGCGACCAACCGGTGACGTGTCTGCGGCAAGGCGCCGCCATCGGCCTAGCATCCCGGGGGTGAACCGCCTCTCCCTTTCCCTGGCCGGGACCGCGCTCGCCGCCGTGGCCCTCACCGGCTGCGCCGTCGACGACAAGCCCGGTCTCGACGGCCCCGAGGCCGGCGACGTCGCGAGCCGGACGCCGACCCTGGGCACCGAGGACCAGCAGCTCGTCGACACCGCGAAAGCGGGCTACGCGTCGTACGTCTCGACCGAGTCCGACGACCTCCTCGAGACCACGGCGCGTTTCGTCGAGCTCTTTAAGGACGGCAGCAAGGACGACGAGGCGCGGGCGCTCTATCGCGAGGCGCGCTCCCACTGGGGGCGGATCGAGACCGTTGCCGAGTCCTTCGGCGACCTCGCGTCCCGGCTCGACGCGCGCGAGGCCGACGTCGACGTCGAGGCCGGCGAGGAGTGGACCGGCTGGCACCGGATCGAGAAGGACCTGTGGCCCGCGCGCGCCGGGAAGTACCGGGCGCTGACGCCGCAGGAGCGGGCGTCGTACGCCGACGACCTGCTCGCCACCACCGAGGAGCTCGACGCCCGGATCCAGGGCGATCTCGCGTTCTCCGTCGACGAGATCGCCGACATTTCCCTCGCTCTGGTCGCTGAGGCCGCGACCGACGAGCTCGCCGGCGACGAGGAGTACTGGTCGGGCACCGCGCTCGACGGGCTCCAGGCCAACATCGACGGCGCTCGGTTCGGGTTCGAGGGCGTCCTCCCCCTGTTCGCCGACACCGACCCTGCGCTCGCCACCGAGATCACCGAACGGTTCGCCACGGTCCAGCGGCTGCTCGGCCGGCACCGTGACGGGGTCGGATTCGTCCCGTTCGAGGAGCTGAGCAGGGCCGAGGTGCGGGCGCTGGCGACAGCGGTCCAGGCGCTGTCGGAGCCGCTGTCGCGCCTCGGTGCCGCGCTCGGCTGAGGGTCGGGCGAACGACCTTTTCGAGGTCTGACACGAGTTCGTAACACACCTGACCGTCCGGTACCGTGAGGGCGGCACAGCGTCGTGCACCCTCACCTCCGCACGATCCTGACGAAGGACAATTGCTGTGACTGACCGCCCCGTCGTTCTCATCGCCGAAGAGCTCAGCCCCGCCACCGTCGAGGCGCTGGGACCGGACTTCGAGATCCGTCACTGCAACGGTGCGGACCGCGCCGAGCTGCTCGCCGCCATCGCCGACGTCGACGCGATCCTGGTGCGTTCCGCGACCAAGGTCGACGCCGAGGCGCTCGCCGCCGCCAACCGTCTCAAGGTCGTCGCCCGGGCCGGGGTCGGCCTCGACAACGTCGACGTGAAGTCCGCTACCCAGGCCGGCGTCATGGTCGTCAACGCGCCGACCTCCAACATCACCTCGGCTGCCGAGCTCGCGGTCGCCCTCATGCTCGCGGCCGCCCGCAACGTCTCGCCGGCCCACGCGGCATTGAAGAACGGCGAGTGGAAGCGGTCGAAGTTCGGCGGCATCGAGCTGTTCGAGAAGACCGTCGGCATCGTCGGCCTCGGCCGGATCGGCGTCCTCGTCGCCCAGCGCCTCGCCGCGTTCGGCATGGACGTCATCGCCTACGACCCCTACGTGCAGGCCGGCAAGGCCGCGCAGATGGGCGTCCGCCTCGTCGACCTCGACACCCTGCTCGCGGAGTCCGACTTCATGTCGGTCCACCTGCCCAAGACCCCCGAGACCGCCGGTCTGATCGGCGCCGAGCAGCTCGCCAAGGCGAAGTCCTCGCTCGTGCTCGTCAACGCGGCCCGGGGTGGCATCGTCGACGAGGCCGCCCTCTACGACGCGCTCAAGACCGGCCGGATCGCCGCCGCGGGTCTCGACGTGTTCGCCAAGGAGCCGTGCACCGACAGCCCGCTCTTCGAGCTCGAGAACGTCGTCGCGACCCCGCACCTCGGGGCCTCGACCGAGGAGGCCCAGGAGAAGGCCGGCATCGCCGTCGCCAAGTCCGTCCGCCTCGCCCTCGCCGGTGAGCTCGTCCCTGACGCGGTCAACGTCCAGGGCGGTGTCATCGCCGAGGACGTGCGCCCCGGCATCCCGCTGACCGAGAAGCTCGGCCAGATCTTCACCGGCGTCGCCGGCGAGGTCGCCCAGCAGCTCGACGTCGAGGTCCGCGGCGAGATCACCGACCACGACGTCAAGGTGCTCGAGCTCGCGGCCCTCAAGGGCGTGTTCAGCACCGTCGTCGAGGACCAGGTGTCCTACGTCAACGCGCCGCTGCTCGCGGCCGAGCGGGGCGTCGCCGTACGCCTCGTGACCGACCCGGAGAGCGCCGACCACCGCAACCTGATCACGATCCGCGGCACCCTCGCCGACGGTTCGCAGGTCTCCGTGAGCGGCACCCTGGTGGGCATCCACCAGAAGGAGCGCCTGGTCGAGGTCAACGGCTACGACATCGACATCGAGCCCACCGACCACCTGGCGTTCTTCACCTACGACGACCGCCCGGGCATGGTCGGCACCGTCGGCCAGATCCTCGGCGACGCGCAGGTCAACATCGCCGGCATGCAGGTCTCCCGCGACACCAAGGGCGGTCAGGCGCTGGTCGCCCTGTCGGTCGACTCGGCCATCCCCGCCGACACCCTCGGCGAGATCGAGTCCGCCATCTCGGCCACCTCGATCCGCGCCGTCGACATCGTCTGACCCTCAGGCAACCAGCACGCCGCCCGGACGTCCGCGTCCGGGCGGCGTCG
>NZ_JACEFC010000136.1:0-4396 GCF_014180715.1 Nocardioides stalactiti
CCCGCGTCGGCACCCAGGGCTCGAACCGCAGCGGCATGCCCGCCTCCCGGGGGAGGCGGTCGGCCTTGCGGTGGTTGCACCGCCCGCAGGCGGCGACGGTGTTGAGCCACGTCCAGCCACCACCGCGCGACTGCGGCAGCACGTGGTCGACCGTGGTCGCCCGGCCACCGCAGTAGGCACAGGTGTGCTGGTCGCGGACCAGCACGCCGCGCCGGGTGTAGCCGGCCGGGCGGTACATCCACTTCGCAGCGACGTACCGCACCAGCCGGATCACCTTCGGCCACGGGTGCGGACCGATCATCCGGTCCTCGTGCGCCTCCTCGACGGTCGCCACCTGCCGGAACAGCATCCGCACAGCGTGCTGCACGGACACGGTCCCCAGCGGCTCGTAGGAGGCGTTCAGCAGCGCGACGTTCATGACCACTGACACCTCCTCTCCGTGTCTCGGGTGTGCGGTCGGGTCGCCCTCAGGCGGCCGAGCCGACCTTGGGCGGCCGGCCCCGCCGCGGTACGGCGGACTGCGGCTTGCCGTTCTCGAGCAGCACGCCGCCCCAGACGCCGTACTCGTCCCGCCGCACACCGAGGTCGAGGCAGAGGTCCCGCACGGGGCAGTCGGCGCAGAACGCCTGTGCCGCGGCGAGGCCCACCTCGTCGGTCGGGTGGAACAGGTCGGGGTCCGGGTGGTCCGCACACGCCCACACGAGCTTCGGGTCGTGCGGGGTCGGTGCGGTGAAGGCGATGGTCACGCCCTTGGTGTCGAACCGGTCCTCGTGGACCGAGATCTTCCGTGCAGTCATCGCCTGTCACCTCCTTGATGTCGGGGCGATGTGGGTGGGTGGGGGTTCTGGAAAAATGCGAAAGGCCGCTCCGCGCGCGACTGCGCTGGAGCGGCCCGAGGCCGGTGCGGTGATGCACCTACTCCACGGGCGGCTCCAGCAGCGGCAGCTCCTGACCTTCGGTCCGGCGCGAGGCCAGGCCGAGGTCGAGAACGCCCTCAGGGCATCCGAACAACGAGAACTTGGGGGCAGCACCCGTCGCGCGGACCGCACTGCGGTTCGCGTCGAGGTGGATGCGATAGGTGCCCACGTCATGTCCTCTGTCAGGTGTTGTGCTGATGGCGCGCCCGGGTCTGTCCCGGCACACGTAGGAAAAGGGTAAGGGCCCGGAGAGGGTCGGGCCTAACGCTTTTACGGCCGAATCCGGACCTTCCTGGGTCGAAAGGGGACTTATCCACGACCGCCCGGGGATTCGACCTAGGAAGGTCCGGATTCGGCCCAGGAAGGTCCGGATTCGACCTAGGAAGGTCCGGATTCGGCCCAGGAAGGTCCGGATTCGGCAGGCGTCAGATCTCGCGGCTCGCGCCGGGGGCGCCGGGGCCGGGGATCGAGCCGGGCGGCGGCGGGCCGAGCTGGCTGGTGCGGATCCAGTCGATGCCGTAGTCGGCGGGGTTGAGCGGGTCGACCATCACGCCCAGGCGCGCCCCCGGCAACAGGTGCCGGATGTTCAGCTCGGCGACGACGTGGTCGGTGGTGACGACGTACGGCTCGTAGCCGTCCTCGCGCTCCACCCGCGCGGTGATCCGGACGACGGGGGAGGTGTTCGCATAGGTCCCCACCTGCCAGGACCCCTCGACGATCGCGACCGCGGGCAGGCCCTCGCCGTTGGTGAGCTGGAGGTGACGCGTCATGCGCAGACCGATGTCGGTGTTGTCGGCGGCTTCCTTCATCTGGTTCGGGATGTCGGCGATCTGCCCGAAGAAGGACGACGGCCGCCCCTCGCTCTCCAGGTGCTTCTGGTTCGCCTTGTACATCCGCTGGAAGTCGCTGAAGAGTCCCATGGCGGGTCCCGACCTCAGTAGCCGAGGAACTTGCGGAACTGCTGCCCCACGGCCATGGACTGGCCCATCCGGGCGACCCATCCGTCGAGCGCGGCCTTGGCGTCACCCGCGGAGACACCGCTCTCGCTCGCGATCGTGATGAGGCCCGCCTCGTCGTTGACGCCGCGCGCCTGGGCCTCCTTGGCCCAGTTGGCGTAGTCCTGGAGCGAGACGCCGTTGATCGGCTCCCAGATCGGGTCGTTCTCCGCGACCGATCGGGTCGAGGGGCCGCCCATGATCGCCGGGTCGATGGGGCCGGCGCCCTGCACGTGGACCATGCCCGGCTGCTGTCCCTGGCCAGTCAGTGCTTCCTTGGCCTTCGAGAAGAATCCCACGGTGTGCCCCTTCCGGCCGCGCGACGCAGCCTTGTCCGGCCGTTGATCGGCCCCTGTCGCCGAACGTAGGACCGTCCGGAGGGGGAGGGGGAGGGGATCGACGTCTCAGAGTGGTCTCAATCGATCGCGCCGCTCCTCGGTCAGGTGGTGGCCGCAGGACCTGGCGTGCCTTACGTTTCGGGCATGGCGAACGAGCCGGACCCCCCGAACGAGTGGCGCGTCTACGAGCAGGACAAGACCCCGGACCCCGAGCCGGCGCCGCCGAGCGCGCCGCCGAGCGTGTTCCCCCCGGTGCCGTACGGCGACGCCTCGTCGTCCTCGCAGCCCATCGTGATCCGCTCGTCGAGCGGCGGGCCCAAGCTGGTGCTCATCATGATCGCGGTGATCGTGCTCGGCGTGGTGGTGGCCGGTGCGGTCGCGATCTTCGCTGCTGTCGACAGCGGTATCGGTGGCCTCGGCGGCATCGACGCCAAGGACCCTGACGACTTCGAGGAGCTCATCGCCACGCTCGAGGAGGAGCGGGGCACCACGGTGGTGCACGACGTCAACTTCTACACCGACTACATCATCGTCTACATGCCCTACACCGACGACCCGAAGGACGACCGCCAGATCGCCTTCACCTGGCGGGGTGGGGACCTCGAGGAGTGGACCCGCGGCACCACCACGGACCCGCGGTTCGACCTGAAGGAGATCGACCCGGACGTCATCGAGGGCATGTGCGACCCGGTGCTGGAGCGGGCCGACGGCGCCACCCCCGACGACTGCTCCGTCTTCCTCTCCCCGCCGTCCTTCGAAGGGGACGAGGGGTGGTTCCGGGCCTCCGCGTCCGACGACTTCGGCCGGAGCGTCACCGTGAAGTACGACAAGGAAGGCGTCGAGATCCCGGAGGAGACGCCCTGACCACGGTCAGGCGCTGAGCACACCGATCTCGTCGAGCGGCGCCGGCGCGAGCCGGTGGTCGTCGGCGACGTGGACCACCTCGCACGGGACCTGGGCGAGCCGCGCGGCCTCGTAGAGCGCCGCCGCCCACCGCCGGTCGTTGGCGTCGAGCACGCCCCCGCCCGGCCGGGTGCGGAGGAACGCCACCCGGGCGTCCGGCACGTGCCGGACGGCCCAGGCGCGGAGGAACTCGTGGAGCGCGGGCGCAGTCGGGTCCGGGGGCAGGTCGCTCGGCGGCACCGGCACCTCGACGAGGGTCTTCTCCGGTCGGCCGTCGGGGTGGAGGAGGACCAGCCAGAGGCTGGTGCGGCTGAAGCCGAGCGGCTCCATCAGGCGGCGCCAGAGCCGCTCGAGGTCGGCCTGGCTGAGGATCGATTCGTCGTCGGTCATGCCGCCACCCTGCGCGCGATCCCGCGACCGCGCGAGGGGTCGGATCAGCTGTCCACAACCCCGGCGGCGCGAGCCACCTCGCCGTACGCCGTCGCCAGGCTGGCGACCGTCTCGTGGGCGTTGAGGCCGCTCGGGTTGGGCACCACCCAGAGCTCGGCTCCGGCGAGCGGCTCGGGCTGGCGGCCCATGACGGCCTTCCGCTGGCCGAACGCGGTCCGGTAGGCGGTGATCCCGGCGACCGCCACCACCCGGGGCTGCAGCCGCTCGACCAGTGCCGCCAGCTCCGCGCCGCCCGCCTCGAGCTCGTCCTTGCCGAGCTCGGAGGCCTTCGCGGTCGCGCGCCGGACCAGGTTGGTGATGCCGATGCCCCGTGCACGGAGGACGTCGCGCTGCGGGTCGTCGAGGCCGTCGGCCGGGTCGACCGGCTCGACGATCACCCCTGCCTGGAGGAGCGCGGGATAGAACCGGTTGCCGGGGTGGGCGAAGTGGGTCTGGGTCGCGGCGGTCCACAACCCCGGGTTGATCCCCACGAACAGCAGGCGCAGGTCGTGCTCGGGCCGGGTCGGCAGCAGGTCGGGGACGACGGCGTCGCGGAAGGACTCCAGCTCGGCTCGGGAGAACGTACGGCGCACGCCGCCATTCTGACGGGTAAGGAACCTGCCCTCCGTGGGTACCGTCCCAGTCATCATGAGGCGCTCCCTGGGTTCCCTGCTCCTGATCGCCCTGCTCGCCGGCGCCGCCGCGTGCGGCGAGGAGACCGACGTGCCCGCGGAGGCGGACGACGGCGCTCCCACCTCCTCGAAGGACGTCGTCGGCGACGGCGAGGTCGTCACGATCGTGGCGGGCACCGCGG
>NZ_JACEFC010000136.1:4416-9775 GCF_014180715.1 Nocardioides stalactiti
GGAGGCCACCGTGCTGGACGAGCCCGGTGACCTCGCGGACTACGTCCGGCAGTTCGGCTCGACGTCGCTGGTGCAGGACCTTCGGGGTGCGGTCCGGGCCGTCCCGCTCGCCGAGGGACGCGTCGTCGGCGTCGCGGTGATCGCGATCGGCTGCGACGTCCCTCCGGACGCGACCGTCACCGAGGACGGCGACACGTTCGTCGTGCTCCCGGCCAAGGTCGTCGACCCGCACCTGGAGTGCTTCGCGCCGGTGACGAGCGTCGCGGTACTCGACCTGCCGGTGCGCTAGCCCGGGTCGACTAGCCCCGCCCGGCGGGTGGCGTGTAGGTCACCTCGAGGCCGTTAGGCACGGGGCGCAGCACCCCGTCCGACGGTGAGTTGATGACCTTGAGCTTGCCGTCACGGATCGCCGCGAGCGTCGTCGAGCCACCGCCGTCGAGGTTGAGGCCGTCCTCCGCGCCGAGCCTGAGGAGCATCTTCCCCAGCTCGACCATCGTGTAGCCGCGGCTGAAGTCCTGGCGGCCGTCGACCACCAGGATGATGAGCTCCTTGGTGTCGCGGTCGACCCCGACGGCCGTCCGCGGGTGCATCTCGCCGTCGTCGGTGGCCAGGACCTGACGCTTCTTGAGCAGCAGGGCATTGCCGGTGAGCGCCATCGCGACGTCGCCGTCGAGCCGGTAGCCGACGCGGACGCGGGTGCCGACGGTCAGGGCGCGCAACCGGTCCTCGGCCTCGTCGCCGCGGGCCAGCAGCACGGTCCCCTTGATCGGGGTGTTGTTCGGCAGGGACGTCGTGTTGGAGACGACCCGGCCGTCGACGACCTGGACGTAGCGGACCTGACGCCGCTGGCCGTCGGTCCAGCCGTAGCCGGCCGTCCGGCCGAAGCGGTAGTCGTAGATCCCGGTGCCGTAGACCTTCACCCGCGGGGAGTTGTAGTTGGTGATGTCGATCTCGGGGTGACCGACGACCTCGGCGACCATCGGCAGCTCACCGACGTGCCACTTGCCGGCGGTGTTCATCGAGATCGCGTTGTTCCACCCGAAGTCGATCGCGTTCCAGAGCGTGCCGTCGAGCTCGTGGCCGAGGCCGAGCGGAGCCCCGGTGTCGCTGATGTCGAAGAAGTCGCCGTTGATGCCGGCGACGAGGTCCGGCGTCCCGGCGATCATGTCCGTGACGGGCTGGGTCTGACGGACCCGCGGTCCGTGGGCGTAGTCGACGTGGATGCCGGGCTCGGTCCACTTCACGCGGGTGACGAAGTAGCGGACCGGGCCGCGGGCGGTCTTGGCGTCCCAGCCGGTGATGGTCACGCCCGGCGCGGGCTGGTAGGTGAACCGCTGCGTCCGTCCGAGGACCGCGCGCTGACCGGGCACCAGCGGTGCGGCGATCTCGCCGGGCACCTGGTCGGAGGTCTGCCAGGTGTGCGGGTCGTCGGGGTCCGGGGTCGGGCCGACCTGGGGGAGGGTCGGCGCGGTCGCCTGCTGGGCGGCGGGCGGCCTGGAGGGATCCTCGTCCTTGACGAACACCAGGGCGCCGGCGGTCGCCAGCAACGACAGCACCAGGATCTCGGGGAAGCGGCGCAGCATGGTTGCCAGGTTAAGAAACCGAGGGCCCCGACTCCGGGAGGCTGCGCCCATCGGCGTGGCAGGGCAGCCCTGTCAGCCGACCGGCGATGATGAGCGGGTGGCGCGCCCGGTCAACACCTTCGTCGAGGGCGACAACCTCGACGTGCTCGCCGGGCTGCCTGCGGCGTCGTACGACCTCATCTACATCGACCCGCCCTACAACACCGGCAGCGACTTCGCCTACGCCGACGACTTCAAGGGTGACCGCGGCGCCGGGCTGCGCGGGCGGCACCAGGCGTGGCTGGCGATGATGCGGCCGCGGATCGAGGCGGGTCGGCGGGTGCTCGCCGACACCGGGGCGCTGTTCGTCAGCATCGACGACCACGAGGTCGCCCACCTGCGGCTGCTCCTCGACGAGGTGTACGGCGAGCAGAACTTCCTCGCCCAGGTCGTGGTCAACCTCAACCCCAAGGGCCGCCAGCTCGGCGGCGGGTTCGCGACCTTCCACGAGTACGTCCTGGTCTATGCCAAGGACGCCCGGCGGTGCGTGCTCGACGCGTCCAGCCCTGACCTGGTCGTCGAGGCGGACTTCCCGCTCGTCGCCGACGACGGGCGGCGCTACCGCCGGCTGCCGCTGCGCAACACCAACAAGAAGTTCAACCCGCTCACGGCGCCGACCCTGCACTTCGCGATCTGGGGCGACCCCACGACCGGCGCGGTCCGTACCGTCCCGTTCGCCGGGGCCGTCGAGATCAAGCCCGTCTTCGGCGACGGCTCGCCGGCGGTCTGGCGCTGGTCGCGTCCGCGGATCGACGAGCGCCCCGACGACCTCGTCTGCCGGGTCGTGCGCGGGGCGCAGGGGGAGCGGGTCGACGTCTTCCAGCGCGACTGGCGCCATCCCGGCACCCGCCGCAAGAAGCTGCGGACCATCTGGCTCGCCGAGGAGATCGGCTCCACCGACACCGCGGTGGCCGAGCTCAAGGAGGTGGTCGGACACCTCTTCGAGTCACCCAAGCCGACGGGACTGGTGCGCCGGATCCTCGACACGATGCCGCCCGACGCCCGGGTCCTCGACTACTTCGCCGGCAGCGGCACCACCGGTCACGCGGTGGTGCTCGCCAACGCCGCCGACGGAGGTCGTCGTACCTGCCTCTCGATCAACCACGCCGAGCCCGTGCGCCCCGGCTCCAACGCCGACCTCGCCGGCTTCCGCACGGTCGCCGACATCACCCGTGCCCGCCTGCGCGCCGTCGACCCCTCACTCGTCGAGCGCTAGATGCCCGCGGCCTTCTCGAGGGCGGCGAGCTCGTCGTCCAGGAAGGTCAGCAGGCGCTGGAGGCGGGGGACCGTGCGGCGGCAGCCGGTGAGGCCGAACCCCATGCTGCCGTCGTACGACGTGCACGTGATGTTGAGCGCCATCCCGTTGATGGGGATCGACAACGGGTAGTTGCCGACCAGCTTGGCGCCGTTCCAGTAGTGCGTCGTCCGCGGGCCCGGGACGTTGCTGATGATGAGGTTGTAGGGCGACCGGATGATGCCCTGCATCCGCAGCGCGGGCCCGAGCAGCGCCGGGGCCTGGCCGATCGCGCTCATCGCGAGGATCTGGACGGGCGTCAGCGACTTGAGAGCGTCCTTGCCGTCCT
The DNA here is from genome assembly GCF_014180715.1 of Nocardioides stalactiti. Taxonomy (GTDB): domain Bacteria; phylum Actinomycetota; class Actinomycetes; order Propionibacteriales; family Nocardioidaceae; genus Nocardioides; species Nocardioides stalactiti. The sequence continues at coordinate 7,622 of NZ_JACEFC010000136.1, forward strand.
TCATCGACTTCTGGACCGCCCGGAGCCGGTCGGCCGGGTCGGCCTGGTCGGTGCCGAGCCGCGCCATCACCGAACCGACCGCGTTGCCGCCCTCGGCCGAGGGCAGGTGCGACTCCTTGGCCTTGAGCCCGACGGGGACCATCGCGACCAGCGGTGTGTCCGGGAGCGCGTCCTGCTCGATCAGGTAGGTGCGGATGGCGCCGCCGCACATCGCCAGCACGACGTCGTTGATCGTCGAGCCGGTCGCCTTGCCCACTGCCCGGATCCGTTCGACGGGCCAGTCCTGCGCGGCGAACCGGCGGGCACCGGTGATGTTGCGGTTGAACATGGTGCGGGGCGTGTGGAGCGACAACGTCGAGGTCTCGTTGCGCATGCCCTTGTTGAGCGTCTTGATGAGGGCGCCCGGCATGCCGGCTGCCTCGGCGGTGACGCCCAGAGCGGTGCGCAACGCGTCGCCGGGTAGCTGGGCCAGCCCCTTGGCGGCCTCCGTCATCGGCGCCTCGACCTCAGCCTTCGGCTTGCGGATCGCCCGCTTGGCCCAGGGTGCGGCCATGTCGCGCTCGTCGGGGTTGGTCGACATGGTGCTCTGCATCAGCCGCATCGCGGAGATGCCGTCGACGAGGCCGTGGTGGATCTTCGTGTACATCGCGACCCGGCCGTCGGCGAGACCCTCGATGAGGTGCGCCTCCCAGAGCGGTCGCTCCCAGTCGAGCCGGGTGCTGTGCAGCCGCCCGCACAGCTCGAGCAGCTCGCGGATGCGGCCCGGGCTCGGCAGCGCGCTGTGCCGGACGTGGTGCTCGATGTCGAAGTTCTCGTCCTGGCGCCAGAAGAGCTGCCCGGCCGTGCGCACCGACCGGTAGGGGTGCTTGAGGAACAGCGGCATGACCTCCTCGCTGCTCGCGATGGCCTGCTCGTAGAGCTCCCGGACGAAGTCGGGGCCCGCGTCCTCCGGCTTCTCGTAGAGCTGGAGCCCGCCGACGTGCATCGGCTGGTTCTTGCTCTCCGAGAGGAGGAACGCCGCCGACGGTGGGTCGATCGGGCGAGGCTTGGGCATAGCGGGCACAGGGAGCACCTTTCGTCTGGCCGCCGATCCTCCCCTGCTGTGACAGTCGCCACAAGGGGCGCGCCGACGGCGGCGTGGAAGGATGCGGCCGTGACCGACGTGCAGCGACCGGGAGGGCACCGCCGCCTCCGGGGGGCAGGGGGACTCGTCGCCCTGCTCGTCGCCCTGCTCGTCCTGGCCGCCGGCTGCTCGATGGAGACAGGGGAGTCGGCTCCGTCGGGCTCCTCGTCGGTGCCGACGTTCAGCGTGGCCCCGACCGAGATCCCGACCGATGTCCCGACGGGGACCCCGAGCGAGACCGCCCCCGACGCCCCGTCGACGGGACCGACGACGCCGCCCAGCCTCCCGGTCACCTCCGACCTCGACGGCGACGGCCGCGGTGACGCGACCGCGGTGTTCGGTGCCCGGATCGGCGTCGAGGAGCTCCGGCTCACCAGCACGGGCGCGGCGTTCGCGGTCGTCCGCGAGCAGGTGACGTCGTACGCCGACAGCACCTGGGCCGACTTCGACGGCGACGGGACGCTCGACCAGGTCGGGTGGGGCTACGAGCTCGGCGGGACGCTGACCCTCACCTCGGAGGACCTGGGCTGGAGCGAGCTCAACCTGCCGGTGCGGCTCGACGAGGAGCAGCCGTGGATCACCCTCAAGGCGGGCGACGTCGACGGCGACGGCAGGCCCGACCTCGTCGGCTGGGGCGCGACCGGGCCGCGGGAGGTGTCGGTGTGGGTGCTGCGCGGCACCGGCACCGGCTTCGCGGCGCCCCAGGAGTGGGCGGTCCTGGCCCGGACGACCTTCGCCCGGACGACCGTGGCGATCGCCGACCTGACGGGTGACGGGGCGGCGGACCTGGCTGTCCGGGTGCCCCTCGGTGGGCCGCCTCGCAACGACGGCCGCTCCGGACTCGCTCTTCTCACCTCGACCCGCAACGCCTTCACGCAGGGACCGCTCGCGCGGCCGGTGCCGCTCGTCGACGCCGCCGCCCTGGTCGCCGGGGCGTTCACGGCCGACGGCCCGCCCATCCTGCTGCTGGTCGGCAGCGGCCGCCGCGGGACGGTCGTGCAGGGCCTGCGCGCCTCCGACGGCGGCTTCGT
>NZ_JACEFC010000137.1 GCF_014180715.1 Nocardioides stalactiti
CCAGCTCGCGGCCGACCAGCAGCCGCTCCTCGCGGCCTTCCCCGCGCTCGAGGTCGTCGGTGGCTGCTGCGGCACCGACGTCCGCCACATCGCCGCGATGTGGGGAGTCGCCAGCCCGCGCTGACACCTGCGCTGGGCCAGCGACGGGCCGTGACACGGACCTGTCCAGACAGCTCCGCCCACCGGCCGGACAACAACAGGACGAATGACCTACCGGCGGTAGGTTTCCCCGGCGAGCGTGACCTGGGGAGGGTTCGGATGCGGGTTCCTGTGCGACGTGGCCGCTGGCTGCTGGGGGCAGCGGCGTTGGTCGCCGGCGCGACCCTGGCTCCGGCTCAGGCAGTCGGCACCGCGCCCGACGCCGTCGTACGGATCGCGGCGCCGGGGGCAGGCGACGACTGCGGGCCCACGATCCGCAAGGCCGGCGGCACGCCGTGGCGGTGCACCTTCGTCGACCGGTTCAACGGCAGCGGCCTCGACCCCGACCGGTGGATCACCCAGGAGACGGGCGAGACCGGCTTCCGGTCCGGCCGCACCTGCTTCACCTCCTCGCGCGACAACATCCGCGTGCACGACGGCGCCCTGCACCTGACCGCCCGCAAGGGACCGTGGCAGCGCTGCAGCGCCCGGCTCCGCGGGTTCAGCACCCGTTACACCGGCGGCATGGTCGGCACCAAGGGCAGGTTCTCCCAGACCTACGGCCGGTTCGAGGTGCGCGCGAAGTACCCGAGCAACCGGGTCATCGGGATCCACGGCGGATTCTGGATGTATCCGGTCGAGCACACCTACGGCCGCTGGCCCTCCTCCGGCGAGATCGACGTCGCCGAGTGGTGGTCCTACGAGCCCGACCGGGTGATCCCCTCGCTCCACTACGACGGCCGCGACCCCGACGTCGACTCCGGCTGGGAGTGCTGGACCGACGTCACGGACTTCCACACCTACACCGTCGAGTGGCGACCGACGGTCATCCGCTTCTTCATCGACGGCACCGAGTGCTTCGCCCGGTCGTGGACCCCCGAGCCGCCCCTGGTCGCCCCGAAGCCGTTCGACCACCCGTTCAGCATGATCCTCAACATGGGCGTCGGCCCCAACGTGTCGTGGAAGGCCGACTTCCCCGCGACCTACGTCGTCGACTACGCGAAAGCCTGGCGCTGATAGTCCTTCCGGACTAGGCCGGACAGGTCGAACTCCCGACGACCCCAGGGACCCCGTCCCCCTACGTTTAGGAGCGCTAAGCAGCAGGGGACGAGGCCGTCGCGGCCTCCTGGGGGGATGTTCATGAGGGTTTCAGTTCGTTCGCTTCGTCGCGCCTTCATGGGCCTGGCACTCATCGTGAGCGCCGGCCTCGTCCCGCTGCCGGGCTCCCCGGCCGCCGCGCCGGCCGCCGCCGACGTCACCTTCGACGCGTGCGGCGTCGTGACCACCAAGGCCGACGGCTCGCCGTGGACGTGCTCGTTCGTCGACGACTTCGACGGCACCACGCTCGACCCGGCCAAGTGGATCGTGCAGGACACCGTCAAGACGGGCTTCCGCAGCCAGCAGACCTGCTTCACCGCGACCGAGCGCAACGTCAAGGTGGCCGACGGCGTGCTCGCGCTGACCGCCCAGGACGAGGGCGCCCCGATCAACTGCAAGAACTTCATGGGCGACTTCTGGACCCGCTACACGGGCGGCATGGTCGGCACCAAGGGCAAGTTCTCCCAGACCTTCGGCCGCTTCGAGGTCCGGGCCAAGCTCCCGGCGGCGACCACCTCCGGCCTGCACGGCGGCTTCTGGATGCTCCCGATCGCCAACAAGTACGGCGTCTGGCCGAACTCCGGAGAGATCGACGTGGCCGAGTGGTGGTCGGCGGACCCGTCGCTGGTGCTGCCGTCGCTGCACTACCGCGGTCGTGACTTCAACGCCGACTCCGGCTGGGGCTGCCGGATCACCGACCTGACCGGCTTCCACACCTACACCGTGGAGTGGGCACCCACCGGCTTCAGCTTCGCGATCGACGGCACGGTGTGCTTCACCCGGACCCCGACGACCCCGCTCGGCCTGGTCGCGCCGGCGCCGTTCGACCAGCCGTTCAGCATGATCCTCAACATGGGGGTCGGCATGCCCACCGGCACCAACAAGACCACCGCCTCGACGCCGTTCCCGGCGGCGTACGAAGTGGACTACGCCAAGTCCTGGCGCTAGAAAATACACCTGACCGAACTCGGGATCATGGGGGGAATCTGATGGGAACTGTCCGCGATCTTCGACGCGCGCTCGCCGCAGCCGCACTCGTGGGGCTCGCTGCGGTGGCGCCGCTGCAGCTCGCGACCGGCGGCGGCTCGCCCGCCGGCGCCGAGGTCACCTACGACGCGTGCGGCGTCGTCACGACCAAGGCCGACGGTTCCAGCTGGAGCTGCTCCTACGTCGACAACTTCGACGGCCGGTCGCTCGACCCGGCCAAGTGGATCACGCAGTCGACCGCGGTGACCGGGTTCCGCAGCGGCCAGACCTGCTTCACCACCTCGGACAAGAACATCAAGGTCCGCAAGGGGGCGCTCGAGCTCATCGCCCTGGCGCTGCCCGGCAAGTTCACGTGCAAGAGCCCGACCGGAGACTTCACCACGAAGTACACCGGCGGCATGGTCGGGACCCGGGGCAAGTTCTCCCAGACCTACGGCAAGTTCGAGGTCCGGGCGAAGTTCCCGACCGCGCGCACGTCGGGCGTCCACGGCGGGTTCTGGATGTTCCCGCTCAACCTCAAGTACGGCCCGTGGCCGGCGTCCGGCGAGATCGACGTCGCCGAGTGGTGGTCCCACGAGCCGACGCTCGTGCTGCCGTCACTCCACTACAAGGGTCGCGACTACCTCGTCGACTCCGGCTGGAACTGCCGGGTGGCCGACGTCAGCCAGTTCCACACCTACACGGTCGACTGGCAGCCGAGCGCGATCAGCTTCTTCATCGACGGCACGCTCTGCTTCACGCGGACGCCGGATCCCGACGCCCCGCTCGTCGCACCGCAGCCGTTCGACCACCCGTTCAGCATGATCCTCAACATGGGGGTCGGCACCGAGGGCGGCCAGAACGCGATCACCGCGTCGACGCCGCTGCCGGCGACGTTCTTCGTCGACTACGCCAAGGCCTGGAAGTAGCAGACCTCAGCGGGGGTCGCGGTCAGGAGACGGTGACCTCCGCGGCGCCACCCTCGACCGGTTCCATCGACTCGGCGAGGCGCAGCGCCTCCTCGATGAGGGTCTCGACGATCTCGGACTCGGGGACGGTCTTGATGACCTCGCCCTTGACGAAGATCTGACCCTTGCCGTTGCCGGACGCGACGCCGAGGTCGGCCTCGCGGGCCTCACCGGGGCCGTTGACGACGCAGCCCATGACGGCGACGCGCAGCGGGACCTCCATGCCCTCGAGGCCGGCGGTCACCTGCTCGGCGAGCTTGTAGACGTCGACCTGGGCACGGCCGCAGGACGGGCAGGAGACGATCTCCAGCTTGCGGGGGCGCAGGTTGAGGGACTGGAGGATCTGGATGCCGACCTTGACCTCCTCGACCGGAGGCGCGGAGAGCGACACCCGGATGGTGTCGCCGATGCCCTTGCTGAGCAGCGCACCGAACGCGGTCGCCGACTTGATCGTGCCCTGGAAGGCGGGGCCGGCCTCGGTGACGCCGAGGTGGAGCGGCCAGTCGCCCTGCTCGGCGAGCAGCTCGTAGGCCCGCACCATCACGACGGGGTCGTTGTGCTTGACCGAGATCTTGAAGTCGCGGAAGCCGTGCTCCTCGAAGAGGCTCGCCTCCCAGACGGCGCTCTCGACCAGCGCCTCCGGCGTGGCCTTGCCGTACTTCTCGAGCAGTCGCTTGTCGAGCGAGCCGGCGTTGACGCCGATCCGGATGCTCGTGCCCCGATCCTGCGCGGCCCGCGCGATCTCCTTGATCTGGTCGTCGAACTTCTTGATGTTGCCCGGGTTGACCCGGACCGCGGCGCAGCCGGCGTCGATCGCGGCGAAGACGTACTTCGGCTGGAAGTGGATGTCGGCGATGACCGGGATCTGGCTGTGCTGGGCGATCTCGGCGAGCGCCTCGGCGTCGTCCTGGCTCGGGCAGGCGACCCGGACGATGTCGCAGCCCGCGGCGGTCAGCTCGGCGATCTGCTGGAGCGTGGTGTTGACGTCGGCCGTCAGCGTCGTGGTCATCGACTGGACCGAGATCGGGTGGTCGCTGCCGACCCCGACCTTGCCGACGTTGATCTGCCGCGTCGTACGACGGGGAGCGAGCACCGGCGGGGGCGCTTCGGGCATGCCGAGGCTGATCGACGTCATGGCTTCAGGTTACTTCCGGACTACGACTCGAGGTGAACCGGGACGACCAGGTCACCGACGATGAGCACGACCCCCATGACCAGCATCAGGGACGCGACGACATAGGCGACCGGCAGCAGCTTCGCCGCGTCGACGTAGCCGGGGTCGGGACGGCCGAACAGCCGGGCCAGACCACGGCGGAGGGCTTCCCAGGTCGCGCTCGCGATGTGCCCGCCGTCGAGCGGCAGCAGCGGCACGAAGTTGAACATGCCGATGAAGAAGTTGAACCCGGCGATGAGCATGAGCAGCGAGACCAGCTTGTCGCCGACCTCGATCTCGTCGTGCGCGGCCACCTCGCCCGCGAGCCGGCCGCCGCCGACGATGCTGACCGGCCCCTCGGGGTCGCGGTCCTCGAGCCCGACGACAGCCTGGGCGACGTCGAACACCTTGACCGGCAGGGTGCCGAGCGCCTTGACGACGTCGACGGTCATGCCGCCCATCTGCTCGAGGGTGTAGATCGGGCCGCCGGTGGTGGGATGGACCTCCGGGCTCACGCCGAGGAAGCCCACCTCGGTCTTCTCCGTCGCGTCCACGGTGAGGAACCGTGGGGTGACCGTGGTCTTGGCCGCGATGGTCATCAGCTCGCCGTCGCGCTCGACCACGATCTCGGCCGTGCCGTTGCCGTTGTCGCGGATCAGCTGCTGGACCTGCTCCCAGTCCTCCGCCTCGACCCCGTTGAACGAGACGATCCGGTCACCGGGCTCGATCCCGGCCGCATAGGCCGGGGTCGGGTCGTTCGCGATCTCCTCGTCGGTGCAGACCCGGCCCGACTCCTCGGCCGGCACCACGCAGGCCTGGACGATGTCGACGGTCGTCGTCGCCGTCTGGTCGGCGCCGTTGCCCCAGGTCGCGAACACCGCGGCGAAGATGCCGAACGCGATGAGCAGGTTCACCGTCGGCCCACCGGCCATCACGATGATCTTCTTCCAGGGCGGCATCTTGTAGAACAGCCGGTCGGCGTCGTCGGGGCCCACGAGCTCCCACTCCGCCGCGCGCGCGTCGGAGATGAGCTGGGTGAACATGCCGGTGTTGGACTTGCGGACCCGGGTGACCTGGCGGCCTTCGGCGTCGTGGGTGACCTCGTCGGCGAGGTCCTCGGCCCCCGGCGGGAGCATCCCGACGATCTTGACGTAGCCGCCGAGCGGGACCGCCTTGAGGCCGTACTCGGTCTCCCCGACCTGCTTGCTCCACACGGTGGGGCCGAAGCCGATGAAGTACTGCGTCACCTTCCCGCCGAACCGCTTGGCCGGGATCATGTGACCGAGCTCGTGCAGACCGATCGAGACCAGGATCGCGACCACGAAGATGATCACGCCGAGGGCGTACAGCAGGGCGTCGGTCATGGCGGGTGCGAGGTCCTCAGTTCTGAGCGGTTCAGTCCGACAGGATGGTGCGGGTGGCGGCCTCGCGCGCCCAGGCGTCCGCTGCGAGGACGTCGTCGAGCGTGAGTCGCTCCCCCGAGCGTACGTCGTGGTCGGCGAGCACGGCGCCGATGACGTCGACGATCGCCGGGAACCGGAGCCGGCCCTCGTGGAAGGCGTCGACGCAGACCTCGTTGGCCGCGTTGTAGACCGCAGGCGCGGTGCCGCCGCGAGCGCCGGCCTCGCGGGCCAGCGCCACCGCGGGGAACGCGGTGTCGTCGAGCGGCTCGAAGCGCCAGTCGGAGGCCTTCGTCCAGTCGACGGGGGTCTCGGCGTCGGGCACCCGGTCCGGCCAGGCCAGGCCCATCGCGATCGGGACCAGCATCGTGGGGAGGCCGATCTGGGCGACGACCGCGCCGTCGGTGAACTCGACCATCGAGTGGATCATCTGCTGCGGGTGGACGACCACGTCGATCCGGTCGAACGGCACGTCGAACAGCAGGTGGGCCTCGATGACCTCGAGGCCCTTGTTGACGAGGGTCGCGGAGTTGGTCGTGATCACCCGCCCCATCGCGAAGTTGGGGTGGGCCAGCGCCTGGGCGGGCGTCACGTCCTCGAGGTCGGCACGGGTCCGGCCGCGGAACGGGCCGCCGCTCGCGGTCAGCACGAGTCGGCGTACCTCAGCGGCGGAGCCGCCGCGCAGGCTCTGGGCGATCGCGCTGTGCTCGCTGTCGACCGGGACGATCTGGCCGGGCGCGGCTCGCTCGTGGACGAGCGGACCCCCGATGATGAGGGACTCCTTGTTGGCCAGTGCCAGCGTGCGACCGGCGGCGAGGGCGGCCAGGGTCGGGCGGAGCCCCACCGCTCCGGTGATGCCGTTGAGGACGACGTCGCACGGGAGCTCGGCGGCCTCGACCGAGGCCTCCTCGCCCAGTCCGGAGAAGACCTCGGGGCAACGCGCGGCGACCTCGGCGACCTGCGCCGCGAACAGCTCGGGGTTGCTGCCGCCCGCCGTCAGCCCGACCACCCGGAAGCGGTCGGGGTTGGCGCGGACCAGGTCGAGCGCCTGCGTCCCGATCGACCCGGTCGAGCCGAGGATGACGACGTCTATCACCCGCTCATCCTGTCAGTCGGCGAGCAGCTCGTCGGCGGCGGCGTAGGGGTCGCTCTCCCCCGCCGTGACCGCCGCGGCGAGGCGGTCGATGTCCGCGCCGTCACCGACCGCGCCCCACCGGGCACGCAGCGCCGTCAGGGCGATCGCCTCGATCTCGTCGCGGGCACGGCGTACCCGCCGACGCCCGAGCTCGCCGGTCTCCTCGGCCCACGCACGGTGCTGGTCGATCCCGTCCACCACCTCGTCGGCACCCTGCCCCTGGAGGGCCACCGTCTTCAGCACCGGCGGCCGCCAGGCGCCCTCCGGACGCTCGGCGAGCGCGATCATCGAGCGCAGGTCGCGGCGCACGCTGTCGGCACCGTCGCGGTCGGCCTTGTTGATGACGAACAGGTCGCCGATCTCGAGGATGCCGGCCTTGAAGGCCTGGATGCCGTCGCCCATCCCGGGGGCCAGGAGGACGACGGTGGTGTCGGCCAGCCGGGCGATCTCGACCTCGCTCTGACCCACCCCGACGGTCTCGACGAGGATGACGTCGAAGCCCGCCGCGTCGAGGACGCGCATGGCCTGCGGGGTCGCCCGGGACACGCCGCCGAGGTGGCCGCGGGCCGCCATCGAGCGGATGAAGACACCCGGGTCGGTGGCGTGCTCCGACATCCGGATCCGGTCACCGAGCAGGGCACCGCCGGAGAACGGCGACGACGGGTCGATCGCGAGGACGCCGACCCGGAGGTCACGTCGGCGCAGCTCGGTGACGAGCGCGCTGGTCGAGGTGGACTTGCCGACCCCGGGCGAGCCGGTGAGCCCGACGACGTGGGCGTGCCCGGCATGCGGCGTCAGCGCCGCCATGACCTCCCGGAGGACGGGCGAGCCGTCCTCGACCAGGGAGATGAGACGGCCGATCGCCCGAGCCTCTCCGTTGCGGGCCCGGGCGACCAGCTCGTCAGGTGCTTCAGCTCTTCGGGACACGCACGATCAGAGCGTCACCCTGGCCACCGCCGCCGCACAGGGCGGCCGCGCCGATGCCGCCACCGCGACGCTGGAGCTCGAGGGCCAGGTGGAGGACCACGCGGGCGCCCGACATGCCGACCGGGTGACCGAGCGCGATCGCGCCGCCGTTGACGTTGACCTTGTCGTCGGACAGACCGAGCTCGCGCGCCGAGGCGATGCCGACCGCGGCGAACGCCTCGTTGAACTCGACCAGGTCGAGGTCGGCGGCGGTGATGCCCTCCTTCTCCAGCGCCTTCGCGGTCGCGGCCGCGGGCTGGAGCTGGAGCGAGGAGTCGGGGCCGGCGACCATGCCGTGCGCGCCGATCTCGGCGATGTAGGAGAGGCCGAGCTCCTCGGCCTTCTTCTTGCTCATCACGATCACCGCGGCGGCGCCGTCGGAGATCTGCGAGGCAGAGCCGGCGGTGATGGTGCCGTCCTTGGCGACCGCGCGGAGGCCCGCGAGGGACTCGACCGTGGTGTCGCCGCGGACACCCTCGTCCTCGCTGACGACGACGTCGCCACGGCGCGAGGAGATGGTGACGGGGACGATCTCGTCGTCGAACACGCCGTTCTTCTGCGCGGCTGCGGCCTTCTGGTGCGAGGCCGCGGCGAACGCGTCCTGCTCCTCACGGGTGAAGTTGTCGACCGCGGCGTTGCAGGCGTCGGTGAGGTTGATCATCGCCTGCTTGGTGAACTGGTCGTAGAGGGCGTCGTAGGCCATCGAGTCGACCAGCGTGGTGTCGCCGTACTTGAAGCCGGCGCGCGAGTTCGGGAGCAGGTGCGGGGCCTGGGTCATCGACTCCATGCCACCGGCGACGACGATGTCGACCTCACCGGCGCGGACCAGCTGGTCGGCCAGCGCGATCGCGTTGAGGCCCGAGAGGCAGACCTTGTTGATCGTGATCGTCGGGACGTTCATCGGGATGCCGGCGTTGACGCTGGCCATGCGGGCGGGGTTCTGGCCCGCACCGGCCAGGATGACCTGGCCCATGATCACGTAGTCGACCTGGTCGCCCGAGACGCCGGCCTTCTCGAGGGCACCCTTGATGGCGACGGCGCCGAGGTCGGCCGCGGACAGCGACGCGAGGCCGCCCTGGAGGCGGCCGATCGGGGTACGGGCGCCGGCGACGATGACGCTGGGGTTGTCGGACATTCTTCCTCCGTGAAGACGAGCCAGTGAACCTTCAAGACTCTACTCGCGGGTAGCCAGGACCGGCGAGGGGTCTCAACGGTCCTGGGACGAGGCACATGTCACAGCGGCCACTCGGCACAATGGGCCCATGAGCCTGAGTGACGTGCAGCACCTCTTCACCGCCATCGACCACGTGGGCATCGCGGTCCCCGACCTCGACGAGGCGATCGCCTTCTACACCGAGAACTACGGGATGAAGGTCGCGCACGAGGAGACCAACGAGGAGCAGGGAGTCCGCGAGGCGATGATCGCCGTCGGCGACACCGGCTCGCACATCCAGCTGCTCGCGCCGCTCTCCGCCGACACCACGATCGGCAAGTTCCTCGCCAAGAGCGGCCCCGGCCTGCAGCAGCTCGCCTACCGCGTCGAGGACATCGACGCGGTCTGCGCGACGCTGCGCGAGCGCGGCCTGCGCCTGCTGTACGACGTCCCGAAGCGCGGCACGTCCAACAGCCGGGTCAACTTCATCCACCCAAAGGACGCCGGCGGCGTGCTGGTGGAGCTGGTCGAGCCGGCGGCCGACGCGCACCACTGACCCGCCGCTTCACACGAACCTGAACCCGACCGTCTCCCCCGGCCTGAGCTG
>NZ_JACEFC010000138.1 GCF_014180715.1 Nocardioides stalactiti
GCCGGCATCGGCCTCGGCCGGCCGCACCGGATCCGGGTCACCCACTTCGCCGAGCAGGTCGCCGCGGCCGCGGGGGAGAGCGGCTCGCGGACGTCACCCGCCCCGGCCGGCCGCGCAGTCATCGCGGTCGCCGCCGGACCCGGCCTGGTGGAGCTGTTCAGCGACGCGGGCGCGCTCGTCGTCGAGGGCGGCCCGGGTCGGCGTCCCTCCACCGGCCAGCTGCTCGAGGCGATCGCGGCCAGCGGCGCCCGGGAGATCGTCGTCCTGCCCAACGACCCCGACTCGGTGCGGGCCGCGCGGGTCGCCGCCAGCACGGCCGAGTCCGACGGCCGCGGCGTGCGGATCTCGGTCATCCCGACCGAGGCGCAGGTCCAGGGCCTCGCGGCGGTCGCCGTGCACGAGCCGGGCCGCGGGTTCGACCAGGACGTCACCGAGATGACGGCCACCGCCCGCCACGTGAAGCACGGCGCGGTCACCGTCGCGGCCAAGGAGGCGATGACCTCCGCCGGTCCCTGCCGGCCGGGCGACGTCCTCGGCGTCATCGCCGGCGACTTCGTCGTCATCGGCAGCGATCTCGGCGAGGTCGCGGTCGCGGTCCTCGAGCGGCTGCTCGCGTCCGGGGGTGAGCTCGTCACCTTGGTGACCGGCCAGGAGGCGGGAGGGATCGCCGACCACGCGGCGGCGTGGGTCGAGGAGCAGCACCCCCATGTCGACACCGTGGTGTACGACGGTGGCCAGGAGCGCTACCCGCTCCTGCTGTCCGTCGAGTGACCCTGGTGAGAGGACCCTGGTGACGACCCTCGACTCCCCGCTGGCCGCGGTGCTGGGCCGGACGACCCCCGCGAAGCGCAAGAAGCTCGAGGAGGGCCTGGGCCTGCGCACCGTGGGCGACCTGCTGCGCCACTTCCCCCGGCGCTACCTCGAGACCGGCAGGCTGACCAAGGTCGACGACCTCAGGATCGGCCAGTTCCTCTGCGTGGTCGGCGAGATCGTGCGCTGCGACCTCAAGACCTACAACGACCGCCGCACCGGCCGTCCGGCGTTCCGGGTGGAGGCGCTGCTCAGCACCGACGGGCCGAAGCTGCGGATGACGTTCTTCGCCAAGAACAAGCACACGGCCGAGTGGCACCAACGTCGTGTCGCCGTCGGCCAGCGCGGCGTCTTCATGGGCCGGGCCGACCGGTTCCGCGACGAGTGGCAGCTCACCAACCCCGCGATGATCATCTTCGGCCACGCCGAGGGCGAGGAGGGCGAGGAGAGCATCGTCGACCAGATCGGTGACCTCTACCCGATCTACCCGCTCACCAAGGGCGTCGAGACGTGGGACGTCAGCCGCGCCGTGCGCGCCGCGCTCGGACAGGTCGACGGGTTCCCCGAGGTGCTGCCCGACCCGGTCCGGGAGCAGTACGACGTCCTCGACGTGCGTACCGCCTACGACTGGGTCCACACGCCCGACCGGCGCGACCAGGTGGAGCGGGCCCAGCACCGGTTCCGGTTCGAGGAGGCGTTGGTCACCCAGGTCGTGCTGGCCCGGCGGCGTCGTGCCGTCCGTGAGCTGGGCGCGACCGCCCGCACCGGCGGCGACGGCGCGCTCCAGGTGGCCTTCGACGAGCGGCTGCCGTTCACGCTCACCGAGGGGCAGCGCCAGGTGGGGGAGCAGATCGCCCACGACCTCGCGCAGTCCCACCCGATGAACCGGCTCCTCCAGGGCGAGGTCGGCTCCGGCAAGACGCTGGTCGCGCTCCGGGCGATGCTCCGCGTCGTCGACTCCGGGGGCCAGGCGGCGCTGCTCGCGCCGACCGAGGTGCTCGCCCAGCAGCACTACCGGTCGATCGTGACGATGCTGGGCGACCTGGCCCAGGGCGGCACCATCTTCGGCTCGGCCGAGGGCACCCGGGTGGACCTCCTGACCGGGTCGATGACCAAGACCCAGCGCACCGAGCCGCTGCTGCGGGCCGCGAGCGGGGAGGCCGGGATCGTCATCGGCACCCACGCCCTGCTCCAGGACCAGGTGCAGTTCGCCGACCTCGGCCTCGTGGTCGTCGACGAGCAGCACCGGTTCGGGGTCGAGCAGCGGGCCGCGCTCGCGGACAAGGCCCAGGTCCCGCCGCACCTGCTGGTGATGACCGCGACGCCGATCCCGCGGACCGTGGCGATGACGGTCTTCGGCGACCTCGAGGTGTCGACGCTGCGCGAGCTCCCGGCCGGGCGCGCGCCGATCCAGACCAACGTGGTGCCGCTCGCCGAGCAGCCGACCTGGCTGGGCCGGGCGTGGACGCGGGTACGCGAGGAGGTCGAGAAGGGCCACCAGGTCTACGTCGTCTGCCCGCGGATCTCGGGCGACGACGCCGAGGCCGACCAGCCGGAGGTCCTCGACGTCGACGACGACGGCAACCCGCTGCCGCCCCCGCGCTCGCTGGAGGCGGTCGAGGAGGTCGCCGAGCGGCTGGCGTCCGGCCCGCTGGCGGGGCTGCGGGTCGCCCGCCTCCACGGCCGGCTGCCGGCCGACGAGAAGGACGCCACCATGCAGGCGTTCGCGCGTCACGAGATCGACGTGCTCGTGTCGACGACCGTGATCGAGGTCGGCGTCGACGTCGCCAACGCCACGACGATGGTGATCCTCGACGCCGACCGGTTCGGCGTCTCCCAGCTCCACCAGCTGCGCGGCCGCGTCGGCCGGGGCGGCCTGCCGGGCCTGTGCCTGCTGGTGACCCACGCCGAGGACCCGCTCTCCGATGCCCGGGCGCGGCTTGACGCGGTCGCCTCGACGACCGACGGGTTCGTGCTCAGCCGGGTCGACCTCGAGCAGCGCCGCGAGGGCGACGTGCTCGGCGCCACCCAAGCGGGGCGCCGCTCGAGCCTCCAGAACCTGCGCGTGCTGCGCGACGAGGACACGATCGTGGCGGCCCGCGAGGCCGCCGAGGGACTGCTCGAGCACGATCCCGGCCTCACCGAGGCCCCGCTGCTGGCCGACGCCGTTCTCGACCTCGAGCGCTCCCAGCAGGGCGACTTCGTGGACAGGTCGTGAGGGCGCGATGACGAGGATCATCGGGGGCGACCACAGCGGCCGCCGGATCGAGACGCCCCAGGGCAGCGGCACCCGGCCGACCAGCGACCGGGTGCGGGAGGCACTGTTCTCGACGCTCACGTCCCACTTCGGGGTCTTCGACCGGCTCGGCGTCCTCGACCTCTACGCGGGTTCGGGCGCGATCGCGCTCGAGGCCGCCTCGCGTGGCGCGTCGTACGTCGTGGCCGTCGAGGCGGACCGCACGACAGCGAAGGTGATCGAGCGCAACGCGGCCGCGCTCCACGCGGTCGTCGAGGTCGTCGCCCAGCCGGTCGCCCGCTTCCTCGCCCAGCCCGCGTGGAGCCGCGTCGACCTGGTGTTCCTCGACCCGCCGTACCCGCTCTCCGACGAGGACCTCGCCGTCGACCTCGCTCTCCTGGCCGAGCACGGCTGGCTCGCCGACGACGCGCTGGTGGTCGTCGAGCGAGGTCGCCGCAGCCCCGAGCCGACCTGGCCGCCGGGGGTCCGTGTGCTCCCGGGCAAGCGCGGGCAGAAGAAGTACGGCGAGACGACCCTCTGGTACGCCTCGCGGGACGAGGACGACGCCCAACCACTACGGTGACGCCATGCGACCCCAGCGACGTTGCGTCTGCCCGGGGTCGTTCGACCCCGTGACCAATGGCCACCTCGACATCTTCGGCAGGGCCGCCGCGCTGTTCGACGAGGTCATCGTCGCGGTGGGGGTCAACAAGTCGAAGTCGGCGTCGTCGAACCGGCTCTTCACCTCCGACGAGCGGCTCGACATGATCTCCGACGCGGTCGCGCCGTGGTCCAACGTCCGGGTGCAGGGCTTCACCGGCCTGGTGACCGACTTCTGCGTCGAGATCGGTGCCCAGGCCATCGTCAAGGGCCTGCGCGGGTCGGGCGACTACGACTACGAGCTCCAGATGGCGCAGATGAACTCCCACCTCACCGAGGTCGAGACCGTGTTCCTCATGACCGACCCGAGCATGTCGTTCGTGTCCTCGAGCCTGGTCAAGGAGGTCGCCTCCTTCGGGGGCGACGTGTCGGGCCTGGTGCCGCCGACCGTGCTCGACCGGCTCATGGCCCGGCTCGAGGAGCGCCGCGCCGCGACGTGAGGCCCGGTGTCAGATTTGGTGGCGTCCGGCCCGCCCGATACGCTTCTCGCTGATCTGTTGTGTCCGGACCGGGAGTGATCACATGTCCAGCCTGGACCCGAGGGCGCCGCTCGTGCTTGATACACGCGAGCTCGGCCGCCGCCCGGGGTCCCAGCGGGAAGTGACGCTCACGGCCCCGGCCCCGGCAGATCTGGGTATCGAGGTCCTCAGGGTCACCGAGGGTTCGCAGATCGATTTCGACCTGCGGCTCGAGGCGGTCATGGAGGGAGTCCTGGTCACCGGCACGGCGCAAGCCGTGGTCGACGGCGAGTGCGCGCGGTGCCTGGAACCGATCCACGACGACGTCGAGGTGCCGTTCCAGGAGCTCTACGTGTACGACGACCGCCGGCACGATGAGCAGGATGACTCCGAGGACGACGAGACCCGCAGGCTGGAGGACGACCTGGTCGACCTCGAGCCGCTCCTGCGGGATGCGGTGGTGCTCGCACTGCCGTTCCAGCCGCTGTGCCAGCCGGACTGTCCCGGGTTGTGCCCCGAGTGCGGGGCGCGCCTGATCGACGAGCCGGACCACGCACACGACGCGGCAGTGGATCCCCGCTGGTCGGCGCTGACCGCGCTGACCGACCAGCAAGACCCCGACCAGACCTGAGCACGAGGAGAAGACAGTGGCTGTTCCGAAGCGGAAGATGTCGCGCAGCAACACGCGGCACCGTCGCTCGCAGTGGAAGGCCGTCGCCCCCACGCTGGTGACCTGCGCCAACCCGGCCTGTGGTGCCCAGCACCTCCCGCACCGCGCGTGCGGCAGCTGCGGCCAGTACGGCGCCAAGGCCGCCCGCCGCCAGGTCCTCTGACCCTGCCTGACAGCCGGCACCCGGCCATCAGCGACTACGTCGACCTGCGTCGAGCGCTCGGGGATCCCCATCTGGACCCCGAGCTGCTCGACCGCGCCCTGACGCACCGGTCCTACGCCTACGAGAACGGCGGGCTGCCGACCAACGAGCGCCTGGAGTTCCTCGGCGACTCGGTGCTGGGGGTCGTCGTGACCGAGACGCTCTACCGTCTCCACCCCGACCTCTCCGAGGGACGGCTGGCCAAGCTCCGCGCCGCCGTCGTCAACGCCCGGGCCCTCGCCGAGGTCGCCCGGGTCATCGGCCTCGGGCAGTACATCAAGCTCGGCCGCGGTGAGGAGACCACCGGCGGTCGCGACAAGGCCTCGATCCTCTCCGACACGGTCGAGGCCGTCATCGGCGCGGTCCACCTCAGCGCCGGCATCGAGACCTCCGCCGAGGTCGTCCACCTCCTCTTCGACCCGCTCATCGAGGCCGCCTCGGCCATGGGGGCAGGTCTGGACTGGAAGACCTCCCTCCAGGAGCTCGCCGCCGAGCACAGCCTCGGCGTGCCGGAGTACGTCATCCAGGACGAGGGCCCCGACCACGCGAAGACCTTCACCGCGCAGGTCCGCGTCGCCGACACCCTGTACGGCAACGGCACCGGCCGCTCCAAGAAGGAGGCCGAGCAGGGTGCTGCCGAGACGGCGTACGGCGAGATCGTCGCTGCGATGTCGGCCCCGTCCGCCCCGTCCGCAGCCTCCGCCGACGACTGACCCGGCCCGCCCGTGCCCGAGCTGCCCGAGGTCGAGGTCGTCCGTGCCGGCCTCGAACGCCACGTCGTCGGCTCCACGCTGTCCGCGGTCGAGGTCCTGCACGACCGTCCGGTCCGGCGTGACCCCGGCGGGGCGTCCGGTTTCGCCGCGGCGCTGGTCGGGCGGCGGATCGAGGCTGCGCGCCGCCGCGGCAAGTACTTCTGGCTGCCGCTCGACAACGGGGACGCGCTGCTCGGCCACCTCGGCATGAGCGGTCAGATGCTCGTCCAGCCGGTCGCGGCGCCGGACGAGCGGCACCTTCGGGTCCGGTTCGGGCTCACCGGAGGACCTGCGCCGGGCCGGGAGCTACGGTTCGTCGACCAGCGGATGTTCGGCGGGCTCCTCGTCTCGGCCGGGGGAGCGGTCCTACCGCCCGAGATCGCGCACATCGCGCGCGACCCGATCGACCCGGACTTCGACGACGACGCGTTCGTGCTCCGGGTGCGCAGGCGCACCGCCGGCGTCAAGCGGCTGCTCCTGGACCAGAACCTGATCTCCGGGGTCGGCAACATCTATGCCGACGAGGCCCTGTGGCGCTCTCGGCTCCACGGCGACCGCCCCGGCGACAGGCTCACCCGGACCCAGGTCGTCGACCTGCTCGGCCACGTCCGCGCGGTCATGGGGGAGGCCCTGGCCCAGGGCGGGACCTCGTTCGACGCGCTCTACGTCAACGTCAACGGGGAGTCCGGCTACTTCGACCGCTCGCTCTCGGCGTACGGGCAGGAGGACCAGCCGTGCGGGCGGTGTGGCACCCCGATCCGGAGGGTCGCGTTCATGAACCGGTCCTCGTACTTCTGCCCCCGCTGCCAGCCTGTACCACGCGCACGCAGGGTTTGACCGCGGGGCCCGGAAATGGGACTCTTGGAGACGGTCCGGGACCCGGGCCGTACCGCGTTTCCCACCGGAAGGCTCACTTCATGGCCAAGGCGCTGATCGGGCACCTGAACAGCGACCTCCGCGACCCCCGACTGGCTGTCGAGAACGCTCGACTCCGCAACCGGGTGGCCGAGCTGGAGTCCCTCGTCCTCCGTCTGTCCGAGGAGAACGACAAGCTGATGTCGGCTCGGGCCGCCGAGATCCTCACCGCCGACGCGCAGGAGATGCAGCCGGCCTGAGCCTGGCGCATCATCCTTCCGCCCGTCGGCGGAAATCAGTGGCGCCCTGGGGGCGCCGCTGACTAGCGTGCCCGCACGTGGGCCGCATCCTCGACGCCGTCGCACCGGTGCGGCTCGGTCCGCGGTTCCGGTGGTTGATGGCGTCGACCTGGGTCGCCAACCTGGGTGACGGCATCGCGCTCGCCGCAGGCCCGCTCCTGGTCGCCTCCCAGACCAGCTCCCCGGCGCTCGTCTCGCTCGCCTTCCTGCTCGTCGGGCTCCCGTGGCTGCTGTTCGGCCTGTTCGCCGGCGCGGTCGCCGACCGGGTCGACCGCAAGCGGATGGTGGTCATCGCCAACCTGCTCCGGATCGTCGTCCTCGGCATGCTGGCGACCTCGATCGTCACCGGGGTGGTGAGCATCGCGGTCGTGCTGGGAGCGATGTTCCTGCTCGGCACCGCGGAGGTGTACGCCGACACGGCGTACCGGACCTTCCTGCCGATGATCGTCGACAAGGCCGACCTCGGCGTCGCGAACGCCCGCCTGCAGGCCGGCTTCATCACGCTCAACCAGTTCGCGGGCGCGCCCGTCGGCGCCGCCCTCTTCGCGGTCGGCATGGCGGTGCCCTTCGGCGCCCAGATCGCGTGCGGCCTGCTGGCGGTCGTGCTCGTGTCCCGACTCGCGCTGCCCGCGGGGCCGGTGCGCGACGACGTGGACACGCACGTCCTGCGCGACATCGGTGACGGGTTCCGCTGGCTGATGGCCCACCCGCCGGTGCGCACGCTGGCGCTGGTCATCGTCACGTTCAACATCACCTGGGCGGCGGCGTGGGCGATCCTCGTCCTGTACTCGCTCGAGGTCCTCGACATGGGACCGGTCGGCTACGGCCTGCTGACCTCCGCCGCGGCGGCCGGTGGGCTGGTGGGGACGTTCCTCTTCGGCTGGCTCGAGCAGCACGTCTCGCTGGCGACGCTGATGCGGGCCTGCCTCGCCCTCGAGGTCGTCATGCACCTCGGGTTCGCGCTCACGACCGCGGCCTGGTTGGCGCTGCTCATCATGTTCGGGTTCGGGGTCTATGCCTTCGTGTGGGGCGCCCTCTCCCAGGCGGTGCGGCAGCGCGCGGTGCCGACGGAGTTCCAGGGCCGGGTGGGCTCGGTCTACAGCGTGGCCATCCACGGCGGCATCGTCATCGGCAGCGGCCTCGGCGGGATCATCGCCGAGCACGGCGGCCTCACCGCCCCTTTCTGGTTCGCGTTCGTGGGGTCGGGGGTGACCCTGGTGCTCGTGTGGCGCCAGCTGGCCCACATCGCCCACGCCGACGAGGAGATCCGCCGGTCGGCCGACGAGGGCTTGTAGGGTGAGCGAAGCCGAGCGCTTCCCCCGCGACGGCGCGCCCCGGGGCACCTGACAGGATCCCCCCGGTGGAGGTGCCGTCCGCGTCCGCCGACGACTGATCTCGAGTCCGAGCAAAGGGAGCCTGGGTGTACCTGAAGAGCCTGACCCTCAAGGGGTTCAAGTCCTTCGCGTCTGCGACCACCCTCCAGCTGGAGCCGGGGATCACCTGCATCGTCGGTCCCAACGGTTCGGGCAAGTCCAACGTGGTCGACGCCCTCGCCTGGGTCATGGGTGAGGCCAGCGCCAAGAGCCTGCGCGGCGGCAAGATGGACGACGTCATCTTCGCCGGTACGTCGGGCCGTCCGCCGCTCGGCCGCGCCGAGGTGCAGCTGACCATCGACAACACCGACGGCGCGCTGCCGATCGAGTACTCCGAGGTCACGATCAGCCGGACCATGTTCCGGACCGGCGGGTCGGAGTACGCCATCAACGGCACCCCGTGCCGGCTGCTCGACGTCCAGGAGCTGCTCAGCGACTCCGGCATCGGCCGTGAGATGCACGTCATCGTCGGGCAGGGCCAGCTCGACACGATCCTGCACGCGACCCCCGAGGACCGCCGCGGGTTCATCGAGGAGGCCGCGGGCGTCCTCAAGCACCGCAAGCGCAAGGAGAAGGCGCTCCGCAAGCTCGACTCCACCGAGGGCAACCTCACCCGTCTCAACGACCTGCTGAGCGAGATCCGCCGCCAGCTCAAGCCGCTCGGGCGCCAGGCCGAGGTCGCCCGGCGCGCAGCCACGGTCCAGGCCGACGTCCGTGACGCCCGCGCCCGGATCCTCGCCGACGACCTCGTCACCGCCCGCACCTCCCTCCAGCAGGAGCTCGCCGACGAGAGCGTCCTGGTGGCGCGTCGCGAGGAGGTCGAGAAGGCGGTCGCCGAGGGCCGCGAGAAGGAGGCCGCCCTCGAGGCCGCGCTCCGCGAGGACCTGCCGGCGCTCTCCGCGGCCCAGGAGACCCTGTCGTCCCTCGGGGCGCTGCGCGAGCGGCTCCGCGGCACCCAGAGCCTGGCCAACGAGCGCGTCCGCAACGCCGCCGGTGTCCAGGAGACCGAGGTCGAGCAGGGGCGGGACCCCCAGGAGCTCGACGCCGAGGCCGACCGGCTCGCCGAGCAGGAGGCCGAGATCCTCGCGCTCGTCGCCGAGCAGCAGACCGCGCTCGAGACGGCGGTCGAGGCCCGCAAGGCGGCCGAGGGCGCCGCGGCCCACGAGG
>NZ_JACEFC010000139.1 GCF_014180715.1 Nocardioides stalactiti
TCGCGATAGACCCGGATCACGTCCTCGCGGAACTCCTTGGGAAACGCCTTCGGCATGGTGCACATCCTTCCAGCGTCGACACACATCGACGCAGATCAGATGTCACCTATCCGTGCAGCAGACCCATTCGAACTCAACCCCACGCAGTTCGAGGAGCTCATCCGCTCGGTGGCAATCGCCGGTCTCGTTGACGTCCGCCGCAACCGGCTGTGGAACTCTCCCGACGGACGAACGTTCGAGAACTACTACCGCGTGGTTCCCCGAACCATCGCAGCGAGCATCGTGGCCGATGTCTACTTCGCCGGCCACGCGACCGCCGTACGCATCAGCGACATCAAGACTGCGCTGCCTGAACTGCTCCCAGGCATCTTGCAGACGCAGATCTACGCCGCGCTGCTCGGTGCCGAAGCGCCGATGGTGCCCCCCGCGGAAGAACTTCTCACCGTCCTGCCCGACTTGAAACTGGGCTCAGACGGTGACGAACTATTGCGCACCTACGCACTTATCAATCCTGAGTGCACGCATTTCGTCTTCGAGTTCCTTAGGCAGGAAGTGCAAGATGCAGCGGAAGCGAACGATGAAGGGTCCGCCGTTGCAGCAACCAAGGTACTTGCCGCGCGCGTCGCGGACTCGCTTCAGACAGAGACGACTGAGCGCGTCGCATTCTTCTTCGACTCACTGACCCAATTGGCTGCACGAGGTTGGGACTACACGACGCCCATTGAGACGGTGGTTGAAGGTGTGCAGGATGCCAGGACTGGAGATTTCCCCACCTCGACGGCGATCGTGCACCTCTGCGCGGCAATGGCGAGTGACCAAGCTCAAGATCTGCCTGACCACGCCTGGCTCGAGCTCGCATGTCGTGTCCTCCAGCCGACCTTCGACGGCAACTACATGACCCCCGAGAAGCTGAACTCGTTCGTCATGCAGTCGTTCACCTGGCTCGGAGAAGACATTGACGCCCTGTATGACGCGCTCGAACCAGAGCTGGTCAGTCGACTCGCCATGGCTTCGGACGCAGAGCTCCCAGATCTCATCGAGGTCATGAGCAAATGGGCCCATATCGCCGGCGGATACCACCTTCCGTTCGGCGGCGTCCCCAGCCCAGGACAGCAGACTGCTGCGCGACGGGTCGCGGTCTCGATCGCCAATGCCATCGTCCCGCTGGTCGCCACCCCGGGCCTGCGCGCGGTCTTCAACCGAGAGGCCTCCAGCCTCGAAATCACACTCGACGAACCGGATGAGCTCTTCGCGGCACTGACCGCGGAGCGCGACTTCTCCGAAGATTGGGAAGAGGACCGCCGCCTCCGAGACGCTGAACTCGACCGAGCGCTCGCTGCCTACATTGAACAACCGCCCAGCGTCATCATGACGTGGCTCGTTGACCACGACGCCGACCTCGCCATGGTCAAGCACGGCTCAGCAGCGTGGAGCGTCATGGTCCGACTCTCCATGCGTCCCGACCCGGAGGTCTGGCTCCGAGTAGCGCTGGACTATGGGCTGGGTCGCGCAGCCAGCCTTCTCATCAGCAGGTGCGTCGACAACGGCGTCATGACTGTTCCTCTTGCCACGGAGCTCCTCGGCGACGCAGGCGGGAGAGGCTCCCTCATCAGCTCGGTCATCAATGAGTGCCAGGACGCCGAGCTCGCGAGTCTCATCGTCGACGCCCTTACGGTCGAAGACATCCAGGACCTCGACTCGTCCTACGCCATCGGTCACGCATCCGAGTCCACCCGTCAAGCACTTTTCACCCACCCGGAGCCCAAGGTTCGAAGCAGTGCCGCCGCGCTGTGGGCGGCCGAGATGTCGTACTCCTCAGAGGAGATGCCAGCCGATCCCGACTGGGCTACGGCCATGAGTGACCTCGTCGTCCCATCAGGCACCATCCGCGACCACATGCAGTCCAAGGCACTGGGAATCCTCGCGAAGACGAAGCCAGAGATCTATATAAGTCTGCTGGTCAAGCACGTCGAGGCGCTCGAGGGCAACGATGACTTCGACGAGTGGGAGGAAAGCGCGCGTGAGCTGAGCAGCGCACACCGGTTCGACCTCTGGAACCGGGTGCGGGAGAGCCCGATCGCCAGGAACCTCTTCTGGGTCATCTCAGCCGCCGATGTCGAATGGATAACCACAGCCGTGTCCGACGCGACCTTTCCGGTGTCGCTCAGCAAACTGCTTCACGCGACGCGGTTCCAGCACGGCAAGCGATACCCGCTGAGAGTTCTCGCTGTCATGCTCCGGCCGCTCAAGTGGCAGCCCGATGACCTTCTCTGGACCCTCGAGGTCGGCACGCAATGGGGCGAAGACCACGAACGGCTCGAACGGCACCTCAAGGAGTGCCGTGAACTGGCTGAGTCGCCCGAGCCGGACCTCGCGCGGCTCGGGGAGCGAGGCGTCGAGACCTTCGAGCCGCGTTTGGCTGAGGCGAGAGCTGCTGCACGACGGGCTGCGGTGCGCGGGTCACTCGGCTACTGATACCGACATCGTGGGCGCCAACCTTTCGGCCTGGCTCACGCTAGGCCGGTCCGATGCGCCTTTCGGCCGCGACTTCTCGGACGATTCGGATCTAGCGTCGGAGGCCTGCCTCGCCGTCGGTGCGGCGAACCGGCGCCGAGGACCGACCTCGATCGCTAGGGAACTGCCATGCCTACTTCCGCTCTGCTTCCGTTCCGTCCGGACGAGATGACCACGGCCCAGCTCGCCGCGGTCTCCTTCCTGGCTCGCTACACCGGCCAGACCCACACGATGTACGCCTACCAACTTCGGCGCTGGTTCGCCTGGTGCGAGAACAATCAGCTCGACCCACTGATCAGCGTCGCGCGTGCCCACGTCGAGCTGTTCATCCGGCATCTCAGTGAGTGCGGATTGATGGCCTCCTCGGTGAACTCATCGATGCACGCCGTGCGCGGCTACTTCCGGTTCGCCCACATCGACGGCCTCATCGTCAGCGACCCGGCGGTCGACGCCCGCCTGCCCAAGGTGCACTCCGACGAATCCCGCACGCAGGGCCTCGACCGCCTAGAACTCATCCGGTTCCTACAGGTTGCCCCGACCCTCACGATTCATCACGGCGCCCTGGCCTATCTCCTCGGCATCAACGCACTGCGAGCATCAGAGGCTGCGGCCGTCCGAATCGAGGACTACCGCGAAACACTTCGCGGGCACCGAGTCCTTCACCTTGTCGGCAAGGGCAACAAGCCCGCGACCATGCCCCTGACCGTTCCCGTCCTCCGCGCGTTGGAGGCGTGCCGAGCAGAGCGCACCTGCGGTCCGCTGGTGCTGAGGCCGCGGTCCGGCAACCCGGTCGATCGGGGCGACATCTACCGAATGGTCCAACGGATCGCGAGGGCGTCGAACATCCCACGGCACATCGGCCCCCACTCCCTGCGTCACGCCGCCATCACCAACGCCCTCGACGCTGGCGTGCCACTCCGCGACGCCCAGATCCTCGCCCGGCACGCCGACCCGAGAACGACCGAGCACTACGACCGCGCCCGAGGGAACCTCGACCGCCACGGAGTGCACTTCCTGACCGCCTACGTCGCCGGCGTATAGAAGTGCACGCCTCAGCTCCGCCGAAATTGACTTGGGCTCTCGGTCAATTGTCTCGGTCTGCCGGGGTCTCGTCGGTGGTCGAGATGCCGTGATCAGTCGACGTGAGGACGAGCTCGTCGTTGATCTTGATCGTCAGCGCGATCATCAGTCGCAGGGCCCTGTAATAGGTGTCCTGGTGCTGAGCCTCGCCCTCGCCCTTGGGTTGGACTCCGTGCTGGTACTTGTTGCGGAGCTTGGGGCCGTTGCTGAAGTCGACCGAGTTCAGGTTGTAGTTGAAGTACGCGGCCTCGGCCTCGGTCAGCAGGGAAGAGCGTCGTACTAGCCATCCTGCGTCGATCATCGCGTCCACGTGGGCGCGAGCCGCATGATCGAGGTGGTGGTAGGCCACTGCCTCGTGGTGACTGAGTGACCTCAAGACCGAGAAGAGCGGGAAGTTCGTCAACACGATCCGCTGCCCTGTGTTCTTTGCGAGTCCGATCTCGATGAGCTTGTCGATCATGGGCTGCTGGAAGGCGTGCAGTGCCTCATATGGGACCTCGTTTCGGACCAGGAGGTCGACGGCGTTGTCACCGCTCAGGTTCTCGTCGACGTAGGTGAGGTGTGACTGATCGGAGAACAGGGTGTGGAGGATCGACTGGATCTCGGGGTGGTCGGTCGCGTAGGCGTACTTGCCCTCGATCGCGCTGGAGATGTCGCGGTACCGAACCAGGTCTGCCCCGGCGGTGGCCACGTCGTGGTCGATCTCACCGTCCTCGATGAAGAGGTTGTACTGGGTGGCGATCGACTCCATCTCCGCAAAGAGGTTGCGGCACCGCTCCAAGTAGTTCGCGGTGGAGCTGCTGGGGGTGAAGGCGAACCCGGTGATGCCGAGTTCCGAAGGCAGGTGCTCCTCGAAGTACCAGCGGAGCACTTCCTCGAGATCGATGTCCCTCGCTTCGAGGAAGCGTCGATACATGACCGTCTGCGAGAGGGTCGCGAGGTCCTTGGCTGTAAACACGTGTCCGGTGAGGTAGTCGTGGGTGCCGTTGAGACCGAAGACGGACTCGAGACCGCGGCGCTCGCTGTCGACGGCCGGCAGCGTGAGCAGTCCGTCCTCGGGGGCGAACTCGAAAAGGAACTGGAAGTTGTTGAGGACCGAGGCGTAGTCCAGTGTGTCCTCGAGCCAGGCCTCACTGAAGGTGTACTCGATGACGGTGTCGTCCAGGGAGACCATCATCGGCTCAATCTGCGTGTCAGACACGGAGACCGAGCATCCGGTCGTGATGCCTGTGTTGGTCGCGAAGAACTCCTTCACCTGGGCGTCATAGCGGCGCTTGGCCTTGACGATCAGCCGCTTGTCGACACCGGTCTTGTCGTCGATCGGGGCGTTCGCGACGAGCTTTAGGTAGTTGCCGTTCGGGTTGTCGCTGTCGATGTACTTCTGAATCAATTCGCGCTGGTCGGCCGGGGTGAGGCTGGCAGGGAGGAAGGTCTCATTCCTGACCTGGTCCTCGAGGTGGTGACGGATGACGAGCTCGGCTCGGTCGGGGTTGGCGAGGAGGAGGTCGCGGACCTGAGTGTCGTAGTTCTCAACGAGACGCTTGCTGGTGAGCAGGTCACCGGGGTGGATGCGGGCCCGGTCCAGGACGGCCAGCATGGGGGTCGCACTGCAGCGTCCAAAAACACCGAGAGCGGCCAAGAGGTCGAGGAGGTGTTCGTGGTACTGCCAGTCAACGTCGCTGAGCTTGTCATCGAGATCCTCGTCCTTGAGCGCGTGGAACCACTGGGCGACGACTCGGCGGATGGGGCGGGCCGCCTCAGTGAGCGAGGTGTGCTCGGCCTCGGGCAGGTCCTTCGGCGTGAAGCCTGCCTCCACGAAGAGGCGTGCGTTGTGGATCTCAAGGATGCCGTTGACGTCATCGGGTGGGGCGGACGGGTTGAACCGCTGGATGAGGTCTGCCGCCTTCTGGATCTGCCAGTAGGTGGCGAAGTCGCCGGCGCCGTAGAAGCGCAGGCGCATAGTGACGTCGTCGACGTCGTCGACGTCGGTGTCCGCGGTCATGTCGTTCCTCCCCTGGGCCAACGCAGCGCCGATCGGTCAAGCAGCCGGATCGATGTTGGTCGCCTCACCATTGAATCGCGCACCACCGACACCGACCGAATAGGTTTCCGCGCGGCTCGAGTGCCACCGCCGCCACGGTGCTGTCGTTGGGCCTGTCAGCCCGCGACGGAACGCATGCTCCGACGCCACTTGTCACACCCAGTGGCGCAGGGATGGCGCCCTGGCGGACGCCTCCCCGTTGGCTTCGCAAAGCGAGCTCATCCTCAGCAAATGAGACTCCGGTCGTGCCGGCCTGACGCCATCCGAGCCGCTGCATCACTCCGCCGCGACACGGCGGCCACGATAGGCGCGTACCACGGGACCCAGAAGGGCACGACACTTCAATCGCCCGATGCCATGGCGCGCTCTACACGTGAAGCTGGTGTCGGCGCCACGGAGAGTCCATCCGTCTCCCAGAGTCGACGCCCCGCGGGCACGCCTAACGCGCATTTATCCAACTACTGAGAATCGGCGCTACTTCGCGTTCTTGAGGAACTCCCGGACTGCGGCATCGCGGTCTTTGAGCGGGATGCTTCTCATTCCGGTCATACGGCTGCTCTCAGCGGAGCGGACGACGAGCCCCTTCTTGGGTGCCGCGACAACCGAGCCCTTACGAGTGACCTTGCGAGCGTTCCTGGCCATCCTGTCTCCTGCCGTCATGCACGCCAGTGCTGATTGATGCTACCTGCTGATCGGAACGTTAAGGGTCACCACCGACAGAACGGCCCCACACGACGCCGGCGGCCACGAATAGGACGAACTGCACGGCCAGAAGCGCTCGTAGTGTGCAACTCAGGTAGTCCTTGTCCGTTCCCAGCACGAGCGCGGCCGCCGTGAACAAGAGCACGACAGCGACAGCGAGGTTGATCATCCTCGGCAGCAGCAAGAGCCGCGACACAAGGCCGTGTTCTTGTCCGCGGGAGAGCAAGGCGAGCAGAAAGGCCGGGACAGCAAGCATTATTGCGACAACAGCCGATGCCCGATTCGGATCCTTAACGGCGTCGTACAGCGCGTCGTCGAAGATCACACCGGCAACCAGCAGTAGGCCCGTCATGAGCGCCCCGAAGAGAGTCTGACTGACCAGACCACTTCGTGCTGGCCGCAGCTCGAGTTCGAACCAGCTCAAGGAGCCTAGTGGCGTCGTCTGACCCGCTACGTGCGCGGTGTGGCCGAGCACTGGCGAGACGCCGAGCGGCTTGATGTCGTCGTCATCAGCATCCCAGCGAGAAGCCGTCAGAGCGTGGATGGCCAGTCCCGGGGGCGCATGCACCTCGACATGCCAGCTGCGCGTGCTAGACCACGCAGCCCCGTCAAACCAGGCGTTATGAACCACGCTGTAGGCCGCGGTCGGCTCACCATCGCCGTTGACGTCCCCTTCGTACTGCATCTTCACCAAGGTCCTGGTGCCGGCGGTTTCAGCAGGGAGTTCAACGACGAGGATGAAGTTCACCGCCAAGTCCTCAGCAACCGCCATCAACGGCGTTCCCTCGACCGTTCGGTCAGCGACCCCGAGGGCGTCGCGAATCAGCTTCAGAGCAGGCTGGTACTGCTCAGGCTGGGTCGCAAAAACGATCGACCGCAGCGCCTCGAGTTCGCGCGTTGAAAGTTCCCGACCCAGCACCCCGGATAGACCCGAGACAAGGGCTTCGGTTGCCAGTGCGCCATTGTCGTCCGTCCCCCAAATCGGAATCGCCGTGCCCGCCGCATCGGTGACGTCGAGACGTTTGAGCGGTTCCTTCCGCAAGGTTGCCAGAGGAACGGCTACCCGGTCCTTGGATGCTTCGATCGCTAGTTCCTGGGGAAGGGTGAAGTCCCAGGAGATCCGTTGCCGAGTCTCGCCGTGAGCCTCGAATGACATGGTCTCAGCTCGACGGTGCGTCCAGTCCGCCTGGGTCAGGAGGAGTTCGAGGGCCTTCCGGCCACGAGACCAGCGGCGCCTTCGGCGGCGATCGGCCCTGCATAGCCCAGCCAACGCGTCTCCTCTCCGGCCGCAGGAAACTGCCGTCTGTCCATTTCGGCGCGGGACCGCTCACTGAATGCTTTCACACTGAACGTTGTGATCGCTGAACTGCCGTTGGTCCAACTGTCCACTAACAGCCAGTGCGGTGCCCGTCGACGATAACGTCGGGATCGAGTTCACCCAATGACTTCTTCGACGCACTCGTCGCTGGGTGAAGTGTCGAACGTTGCATGAAGGGGAGGTCGCAGTTGCAACCGAACTCGACGGAGAGAGACTGCCTCGAGCAATCATCAGAATGTGGCCAGCGGACTCCACACCTTGAGTAAGCCGGCGATGCGTCTCCAGCCAACCAACCCAGGAGGTCTACTTCCGGCGCGCGTACGCCCAACTCGACTCGGTCGCCACGCCGTGACAGATGGTCTCATGGTCGCCCGCCCGTCCACCCGGTCGCGCAGAGCCAAGGGCTCGCTACGTGACCGGCCCCGAGGGCCTCGGCGGCCGCACAGGTGCAATCCGGTTTGCGACTGCTTCGCAGATCTCCTTCACGACTCTCGCCTTATAAACGATGCCAATATCGAGCGTCTCAAGAGACAGCGACCGAGAGCTTGCGACGGTCACAAGGTCGACCGCACGTTCGTAAACAGCCGCCACCACGCCGAGGAACAACACTCTCGTGCCCGGCCCGAAGGTAATATTCCCAAACTTGTCGGGCGCCGACGCTGGGACGACCAAGAACACTGGACTTCCGCTCGAGCCAGGAAAAACCGAGGCATCGATGAGAAAGGTGGGCTTGCCCTCGTAGTCCACGTTGAGCGCGCTTGCACTGTGGCCTCGACGGACGATCGGAAGTAGCGACGTGGAGTCGTAGAGCCCGTCGGGGTAGCCGATAAAGGTCACCGGTTCGATCGGTTCGAATGCCTCAAGTGTTTCCGCGGTGGCGCATAAAGATGGGTCGAGTGGCCGAATGAACACCTTCCGACCACCATGCGCCTCGGCGTTCATGATGGGCGCCCAAATCGAGCAAACCGCAATGTCGACATCTGGGTCGCCGTGAAAGACGAACGGCGTGGAGTCGTCGAGCGGAACTGGGATCTCGACACCCAGTGCAGGCGTGTCGTCGGGGTTCGCCGCGATGCAGTGAAGCGTGACCGAGTCCGCGCCCTCAACAACGTGCTTGTTGGTAACAACGAACATCATCGCGCCGAGGTCGTCGACCTCTACCGCGAAGTAGAAGCCGGTCCCGAAGCCGGTCTCAGTTCCGCGTGTCACGGTGATCCGGACCGTGGTGAACATCAACTGCTCGAGAATCGATTCGACCTTCACGTTCCGATTCGACCACGGACGACCGACACTTCAGAGCCTTGAAGCCGAACCCAGCAGACGGGGCTAGCGCCCGCCATTCCTCCACACCGATGCCGCGGTGACCATCCTGCGTCTTTGCGGTACCCCTCTGTTGTCAATCGCCGGTGAGGACTGGGGTCTTCCGGGGTCGTCGGGGCGCGGGTAGCGTCGGTGTTGCGGGTCCGGGAAGTGGCTGATCCGAAGTGTCGATGTGCGGGGG
>NZ_JACEFC010000014.1:0-13039 GCF_014180715.1 Nocardioides stalactiti
CCTCAGCGGACTGCTCGTCGCCGGGGTCGACCCCGCCGACACCGCCGACCCGGCCGCCACCCGCGCCGCGATCGCCGCGGCCGGCTTCGTCGTGGCCCTCGACCTCCGGTCCACCGAGGTGACCGCGGTCGCCGACGTCGTCCTCCCGGTCGCACCGGTCACCGACAAGGCGGGGACGTTCGTCAACTGGGAGGGCCGGGTCCGCCCCTTCGAGGCGGCGCTCGGCAACCCCGCGTCCCTGCCCGACCTGCGGATCCTCTCCGGGGTCGCGGCCGAGCTCGGCACGCCGCTCGGCTTCCGCACGGTCGCCGAGGTCCGCGCCGAGATGGCGCAGCTCGGTCCGTGGGACGGCGATCGCGCCGGTCTCGCCGCGGCGGTCGTCGCGGGCACCCCGCTGCCCGGCGGCGACGGGCTCCGGCTCGCCACCTGGAAGCAGTCGGTCGACAACGGCCGGATGCAGGACGGCGACAAGTACCTCAAGGCCACCGCGCGCACGCCGGTCGCGCTGGTCGGCAAGGACGTCTACGACGCCTGCGGCCCGACCGTCACCCTCACCGGTGACCGCGGGTCAGTGACGCTCCCGGCGGAGGTCGGCGACGACCTGGTCGCCGGGGTGGTGTGGGTGCCGGCGAACTCGTTCGGCGCCGGCGTGCTGAGCGACCTCGCCTCACCCGGCAGCCGGGTACGAGTCCAGGGAGGAAACGCATGATCGCCAACCTCGTCCCGCTCGCGGCGGAGACCGACGAGCTGCCGGCGTTCGGCAACGACGTCTGGTGGATCATCGGCATCAAGACCCTGCTGGTGTTCCTGGTCCTGGTCCTGCTGACGCTCTTCAACATCTGGTGGGAGCGCCGGGTCGTGGCCCGGATGCAGCACCGGATCGGTCCCAACGTCCACGGCCCGTTCGGTCTTCTGCAGTCCCTGGCCGACGGCGTGAAGCTGGCCCTCAAGGAGGACCTGACGCCGAAGGCCGCCGACAAGCTGGTCTTCATCCTCGCGCCCGTGATCGCGGTGATCCCGGCGTTCGTCACCTTCGCGGTGATCCCGTTCGGCCCCGAGGTCAACATGTTCGGCGAGCGGACGCCGCTCCAGCTGACGGACATGCCCGTCGCGGTCCTCTTCGTGATGGCGATCGCCTCGATCGGCATCTACGGCATCGTGCTCGGCGGTTGGTCGTCGGGCTCGACGTACTCGCTGCTCGGTGGCCTCCGCTCGAGCGCCCAGATGATCTCCTACGAGGTCGCGATGGGCCTCGCCCTCGTCTCGGTCTTCATGTACGCCGGCTCGATGTCGACGAGCGAGATCGTCGCCGCCCAGGACGACTACTGGTTCGGCTTGATCCTGCTGCCGTCGTTCGTCATCTACACGATCGCGATGGTCGGCGAGACCAACCGCGCGCCGTTCGACCTCCCCGAGGCCGAGGGCGAGCTGGTCGGTGGCTTCCACACCGAGTACTCCTCGCTGAAGTTCGCGCTGTTCTTCCTCGCCGAGTACATCAACATGGCGACGGTCTCGGCGCTGGCCACGACGCTGTTCCTCGGCGGCTGGCACGCCCCGTTCTGGATCGACGAGTTCTGGCCCGGCGCCAACGAGGGCTACTGGCCGGTGCTGTGGTTCTTCGGCAAGGTCCTCTTCTTCATCTTCCTCTTCATCTGGCTGCGCGGGTCGTTGCCGCGGCTGCGCTACGACCAGTTCATGGCGTTCGGCTGGAAGCGGCTCATCCCGATCTCCCTGGTGTGGATCGTCGCCGTCGCCACGATGCGGGTGGCGCGGGAGGACCTCGAGTTCGATCGCCAGACCGCGATGATCGCGGCGGGCGTCCTGCTCGTCGTGTTCCTGCTGCTGTTCCTCGTGCCGGAGAGCAAGAAGGACGAGGACACCACCACCCTGGTGGCGCCGCGCAGGGGCGGCTTCCCGACCCCGCCGATGCCCGCCGGCGGCGCGGTGCGCGGAGCGGCGCAGCCGCTGGTCTTCGCCGCCAACGACCCGATCACCACCCCGAGCACCAGCGACCGCCCGGAGGCGAACGATGGCTGACAAGTCCCCAGCGACCCCGTCGCTGAAGGAGCAGTTCTGGGACCCGGTCGCCGGGTTCGGCGTGACCTTCCGGACGATGTTCCGCAAGGTCGTCACCGAGCAGTACCCCAAGGAGAAGCTGCCGACCGCTCCGCGGTTCCACGGCCGGCACCAGCTCAACCGCTGGCCCGACGGCCTGGAGAAGTGCATCGGCTGCGAGCTGTGCGCCTGGGCCTGCCCCGCCGACGCGATCTACGTCGAGGGCGCGTCCAACTCCGACGAGCCCGATGCCGACGGCAACAGCCAGCGGTTCTCGCCGGGCGAGCGCTACGGCCGCGTCTACCAGATCAACTACCTGCGCTGCATCCTCTGCGGCCTGTGCATCGAGGCCTGCCCGACGCGCGCGCTCACGATGACCAACGAGTACGAGCTCGCCGACGACAACCGTCGCGACCTGATCTACGAGAAGAACGACCTCCTCGCTCCGCTGCTGCCGGGCATGGAGCAGCCGCCGCACGCGATGCTGCTCGGCGACGACGAGAAGGACTACTACCGCGGCGAGTACAAGCAGGCGCCGACCGGAGGTGAGCCGGCATGACCGCCTTCTGGGTGCTCGCCCCGATCATGGTGCTGGCCGCGCTCGGCATCCTCTTCGTGCGCAAGGCCGTGCACGCCGCGCTGCTGCTCGCCGTCGTGATGATCAGCCTCGCGGTGCTGTACGCCGTGCTCGAGGCGCCGTTCCTCTTCGCGGTGCAGATCATCGTCTACACCGGCGCGATCCTGATGCTGTTCCTCTTCGTGCTGATGCTCGTCGGAGTCGACGCGTCGGACTCCCTGGTCGAGACGATCAAGGGCCAGCGCGTCCTGGCCTGGCTGACCGGCCTCGCGTTCGCGGTCGTCGTGGTGGTCGGCCTGGGCCAGATCACCTTCGGCACCGCCGTGGGTCTCGACGGTGAGGGCGGCGCCAACGAGGGCGGCAACATCCAGGCCCTCGCCAACCTGCTCTTCTCCCGCTACGTGTTCGCCTTCGAGGTGACCAGCGCGCTGCTCATCACCGCCGCCGTCGGCGCCATGGTGCTCGCGCACCGGGAGCGGCTCACGCCCAAGGAGACCCAGGCCGACATCGCGGCCCGCCGGGTCCGCGACTTCAGCGAGAAGGGCGTCCACCTCGGGCCGCTGCCGCCTCCGGGTGTCTACGCACGCCACAACGCGGTCGACACCCCGGCCCTGCTGCCCGACGGCAGCCCCGCGCCGGCGTCGGTCTCGCGGGTCCTCGCGGCTCGCGGCACCGTCCGGGTCGCGGCCGACCTCGCCGACGACATCGCGCCGATCGCGGGCCAGATCGAGCGGCCTGAGGACGCAAGCGATCGCAACCACAGTGTGCGAGGCAAGGGAATGAGGGACCACAAGTGAGCCTCATGCCGTACGTCATCCTGTCCGCGATCCTGTTCACGATCGGTGCGATCGGGGTCCTGACCCGGCGCAACGCCATCGTGGTCTTCATGTGCGTCGAGCTCATGCTCAACGCCTGCAACCTCGCGTTCGTCGCCTTCGCCCACCAGCACGGCAACCTCGACGGTCAGATCGCCGCCTTCTTCGTGATGGTGGTGGCCGCAGCCGAGGTCGTGATCGGGCTCGCGATCATCATGACCATCTTCCGGACCCGTCGGTCGGCCTCGGTCGACGACGCCAGCCTGCTGAAGTTCTGAGGGGACCCCTGGTGTCAACGACTTCTCACGTCCTGATGGCCGCCGCCGCCGAGGCCGAGCACCACGTCCCCGTGGTCGCTCCGGTCGAGGCCGACGGCGTCTTCTCCCTGCTCTGGCTGATCATCGCGCTGCCGCTGCTCGGTGCCGCGGTCCTGCTCCTCGGTGGTCGGTTCACCGACAAGTGGGGCCACCTGCTCGGCACCGCGATGCCGGTCGGCTCCTTCGTCCTCAGCCTGGTCTCGTTCTTCACCCTGCTCGGGCGTGACGACGAGGAGCGCCAGGTCGCCCAGCACCTGTACGACTGGATCCAGGTCGGCGGCCTCGACGTCGGGATGGACCTGCTCTACGACCCGCTGTCGGCGCTGTTCCTGCTGCTGATCACCGGTGTCGGCTCGCTGATCCACGTCTACTCGATCGGCTACATGGCGCACGACCCGCGCCGCCGCCGCTTCTTCGGCTACCTCAACCTGTTCGTCGCCGCGATGCTCATGCTGATCCTGGCCGAGAACTACGTCGGCCTGTTCCTCGGCTGGGAGGGCGTCGGCCTCGCTTCGTACCTGCTCATCGGCTTCTGGCAGCACAAGCCGTCGGCAGCCGCTGCCGCCAAGAAGGCGTTCGTCATCAACCGGGTCGGCGACATGGGGATGGCGCTCGCGATCTTCCTGCTCTTCGTCACCTTCGGCTCGACGTCGTTCACCGAGATCAGCGTCGGCGTCCAGGCCGGCACCACGGTCGGTGTCTCCGGCCTCGACACGACGCTCAACTGGATCGGCGTACTGCTCCTCATCGGCGCCTGCGGCAAGTCGGCCCAGGTGCCGCTCCAGGCCTGGCTCCTCGACGCGATGGAGGGCCCGACCCCGGTGTCGGCCCTCATCCACGCGGCGACCATGGTCACCGCCGGCGTCTACCTGATCACCCGCTCGAACTTCATCTTCGAGAACGCCCCGCACGCGCAGACCGCCGTCGTGGCAGTCGCCACCGTCACGCTGCTGTGGGGCGCGATCCTCGGGTGCGCGAAGGACGACATCAAGAAGGGCCTCGCCGGCTCCACGATGAGCCAGATCGGCTACATGATGCTCGGCGCCGGCCTCGGCGTCGCGGGCTACGCCTTCGCGATCTTCCACCTGCTGACCCACGGCTTCTTCAAGGCCAACATGTTCCTCGGCGCCGGCTCCGTCATGCACGCGATGGACGACGACGTCGACATGCGTCACTACGGCGGTCTCCAGAAGCTGCTGCCCGTCACGTTCCTGACCTTCGCGATGGGCTACCTCGCGATCATCGGGTTCCCGGGCTTCTCGGGCTTCTGGTCCAAGGACAAGATCATCGAGGTCGCGCTCACCGAGAACCTGTTCGTCGGCATCTGTGCGCTGCTCGGTGCGGGCATCACCGGCTTCTACATGACCCGGATGATGTTCCTGACCTTCTTCACCAAGCCGCGCTGGGAGAAGGGTGTGCACCCGCACGAGTCCCCGTGGGTCATGACCGTCCCGCTGATCGTGCTGGCGGCGCTCTCGGTGCTCGGCGGCCTGATGCTGGCCGGCAACTGGATCGTCGACTTCCTCAGCCCCGTGGTCGGCCACGTCGAGCACGAGGAGCCGCCGCTCCCCGCGATCGTGATCACCCTGATCGTCGTCGCGGTCGTCGGCATCGGGGTCGGGCTCGCGTTCCTCCTCGTCCAGAAGCGTGACGTCCCGCGCGAGGCTCCGAAGGACGTGTCGTTCGTGGTCAAGGCCGCTCGTGCCGACCTGTACGGCGACGCGATCAACGACGCCCTCGTCGTCCGGCCGGGCGGCCACCTGGTCACCGCGCTCGTCGCGACCGATCGGACCGTCGTCGACGGTGCCTTCATGGGCGGGTCGACCACGCTCGGTGGCGTGGGCCAAGCCCTGCGCAGGCTCCAGACGGGCTACGTCCGTTCCTACGCGTTGTCCGTCCTCGGGGGCGCGCTGCTCCTCGTCCTGATCCTGGTGGCGGTGAACCTCTGATGTTGAGCACCCTGATCCTGCTGCCCCTCGTGGGCGCGGTCGTCGTGGCTCTGGCCCCGAAGTCGCTGAGCAAGCTGCTCGGAGCGGGCATCGCTGCGGCGACGCTGGTGGTCGGCGTCGTGGCGGCGTTCTCCTACGACCTCGACAAGGGGATGCAGCTCGAGGAGACCTACACCTGGATCGAGGCCTTCGGCGTCCACTACGCCCTCGGCCTCGACGGGCTCGGCCTGCTCATGGTGCTGCTGACCGTCGCCCTGGTGCCGTTGGTGCTCGCCGCCGAGTGGTTCACCGCCGACGACCCCGAGGGTGGCGGCGCCCGTGCCTTCGTGGCGTGGACGCTAGCGCTCGAGGGGCTCTCCCTCGCGGTCTTCTGTGCCACCGACGTGTTCCTCTTCTACGTCGTCTTCGAGGCGACTCTCATCCCCGCCTACTTCCTGGTCGGTGGCTTCGGCCGCGCGGGCCGGGGCGCAGCGGCGACCAAGTTCCTGATGTTCCAGCTCGCCGGTGGTCTGGTGCTGCTGGCCTCGGTCATCGGTCTCTACGTCGTCTCGGCCGAGCAGGGCGAGCCGTCGTACCTGCTCAGCGACCTGGCCGCTCTCGACATCTCGACCGACGCCGGACGGTGGCTCTTCATCGGGTTCTTCGTCGCGTTCGCGGTCAAGGCGCCGCTGTTCCCGGTCCACACCTGGCTGGCCGACACGACCGAGAAGGCCACCCCCGGCACGTCCGTGCTGCTCGTGTGCGTGCTCGACAAGATCGGCACCTTCGGGATGCTGCGCTTCTGCCTGGGGATCTTCCCGGAGGCCTCGGAGTGGGCGACCCCGGTCGTCATCACCCTGGCCCTGATCTCGATCGTCTACGGCGCGCTCGTCGCGATCGGGCAGGACGACGTCCTGCGCCTCATCGGTCTGACCTCGCTGAGCCACTTCGGCTTCATCGTGCTCGGCATCTTCGCGATGTCGAGCCAGGGCGGCACGGGCGCGATCCTCTACATGGTCAACC
Source organism: Nocardioides stalactiti (assembly GCF_014180715.1). Taxonomy (GTDB): domain Bacteria; phylum Actinomycetota; class Actinomycetes; order Propionibacteriales; family Nocardioidaceae; genus Nocardioides; species Nocardioides stalactiti. The sequence goes on from NZ_JACEFC010000014.1 coordinate 6,716, forward strand.
ACGGCATCGGCACCGCCGCGCTGTTCCTCGTCGCGGGCTACGTCTACCACCGTCGTGGCACGACGCTGATCAGCGAGATGGGTGGCATCGAGAAGGCGACCCCGGTCCTGGCCGGGCTGTTCCTCGTCGCCGGTCTCGCGACCCTGGGCCTGCCTGGCCTGAGCCCGTTCGTGTCGGAGTTCCTGGTGCTGCTCTCGGCGTTCGACTACGCCTGGTACGTCGGCGCGATCGCCGTCACCGGCATCGTGCTCGCGGCGATGTACGTGCTCTGGATGTATCAGCGCACCTTCACCGGCCCGACGCCCGCCGCCGTGGAGGGCACGGCCGACGTGGATGCCCGGGAGATCGGTGCCGTCGCCCCGCTGATGCTGGCGCTGGTCCTCTTCGGCTTCTACCCGGCGCCGCTGCTCGACGTCGCCAACCCGTTCACCGAGTCGCTGCTCGCCCACGTCGGTGTCGAGGACGAGGCGCCCGACGTACCACCGTCAGACGAGACCCACGCCGAGACGGAGGGTGACCACTGATGCCCGAGTTCACCAAGCCGGATCTCGAGTACTTCGAGCTTCTCCCGCTGTTCATCGTCTTCGGCGCCGCGTGCGTCGGGGTCCTGGTCGAGGCGTTCCTCCCGCGGGAGAGCCGCCGCCTCCCGCAGGTCCTGGTCACCCTGCTCGGCCTGGTCGGGGCGCTCGTCGCGACCGTCTGGGTCGCGGCCGACATCGTGGTGCACGACGACGGGGCGGCCCGCGGTGTCGTGGGCGCCGAGGGCAGTGTCGTCGTCGACGGTCCCTCGCTGTACCTCTGGGGCCTGATCCTCGTCTTCGGCATCCTCGGGACCGGGCTGTTCGCCGAGCGCCGGCTCGAGGGTGGCCTGTCCGCGTTCGCCGGCCAGGCGGCCGCGCTGCCCGGCACCGAGGCCGAGCGCCAGGCGTCGGCCAAGGGCCTGGACCACACCGAGGTCTATCCGCTGCTGCTGTTCGCGATCGGCGGCATGCTCCTCTTCCCGGCGTCGGGTGACCTGCTCACCATGTTCGTCGCGCTCGAGGTGCTCTCGCTCCCGCTCTACCTGCTCTGCGGCCTGGCCCGGCGTCGGCGCCTGCTGAGCCAGGAAGCGGCCCTGAAGTACTTCCTGCTGGGCGCGTTCTCCTCCGGCTTCTTCCTGTACGGCGCCGCGCTCGTCTACGGCTACGCCGGCACGGTGTCCCTCGCCGGCATCGACCAGGCGGTCCGGGCCGGCACGGCCGACCACGGCCTGCTGCTGGCCGGGATCGCGCTGCTCGCCGTCGGCCTGCTCTTCAAGGTGGGGGCCGCGCCGTTCCAGGCCTGGACGCCCGACGTCTACCAGGGCGCCCCGACCGCCGTGACCGCATTCATGTCCGCGGCGACCAAGGCGGCCGCGTTCGGGGCCGTGCTGCGCCTGTTCTACGTGGCCTTCGACGCCGAGCGTTGGAGCTGGCAGCCCATGCTGGCCGTCGTCGCGGTCATCACCATGCTCCTCGGTGGCGCGCTCGCGATCGTCCAGACCGACGTCAAGCGGATGCTCGCCTACTCGGCGGTCGCCCACACCGGTTTCCTGCTGACGGGCGTCATCGGCGCCCAGGGCGCCGGAGACCTGGCCGAGGGTCAGTACTCGTCCCTCGAGGGCGTGCTCTTCTACCTGACGACCTACGGCTTCGCCTCGGTCGGTGCGTTCGCGCTCGTCACCCTCGTGCGCGACGCCGGGGGTGAGGCCACCGGCTTCGGCGCCTGGACCGGGCTCGGGAAGCGCTCACCAGTGGTCGCCGGGGTCTTCGCGTTCTTCCTGCTCTCCATGGCCGGCATCCCCCTCACCGCGGGCTTCGTCGGCAAGTGGGCGGTCTTCACGTCGGCGATGTCGGCCGGCTTCTGGCCCGTCGTGCTGGTCGCGATCGCGTCGAGCATCATCGCGGTCTACTTCTACATCCGGCACATCCAGCTGATGTTCTTCACCGCGCCGGAGCCCGACGGCACCGCCGCTGTCAGCGAGGCCTCGCTGCTCACCGTCGGCACGGTCGCGGTCTGCCTCGCGGCGACGGTCGTCCTCGGCGTTGTGCCGGGGCCGGTGCTCACCCTGGTCGAGCGTGCGGGAGACTTCATCAGGTGAGCACTGAATCCTCGGGGGGCCCCAGCCCAGCCGAGCTGGCCCTCCCGATCACCGACGACGCTCTCGCCGCGCGCCTTCGCGAGCGGATGACAGCCGTCGAGGGGGCACTGTTCGAGCACGCCAGCAGTCGCGCGCCCTACGTGACCGAGGCGGCCCGGCACCTGCTCGCCGCAGGCGGCAAGCGGTTCCGTCCGCTGCTCGTGCTGCTCGCCGCCGAGGCGGGCGACCGACCGGACGCCGAGGAGGTGAGGACGGCGGCGTGCGTCGTCGAGATCACCCACGTCGGCTCGCTCTACCACGACGACGTCATGGACGAGGCCGCGCTGCGCCGCGGCGCCGACTCGGCCAACTCGCGCTACGACAACCTGGTCGCGATCCTCACCGGCGACTGGCTGTTCGCGAAGTCCTCCGAGCTCACCTCCCTCCTCGGTCCCGAGGCGGTCCGGATCCAGGCCGAGACGTTCACCCGCCTGGTCGAGGGCCAGATCCTCGAGACCGTCGAGCCGGGTCCGGGTGAGGACCCGCTCGCCCACTACCTCGAGGTCGTGGCCGGCAAGACCGGGTCCCTCATCGCGACCTCGGCGCGCTACGGCGCGATGTTCGGTGGTGCGTCGCCGGAGGTGGTCGCCGCCCTCACCGCGTACGGCGAGCTCGTCGGGACCGCGTTCCAGCTCTCCGACGACATCCTCGACATCGCCTCCGAGTCGGTGGAGTCGGGCAAGACGCCCGGCACCGACCTGCGCGAGGGCGTGCCCACGCTGCCGGTCCTCATGGCCCAGGCGTCCACCGACCCGGCCGACGCGCGGCTCCTCGAGCTGCTCGCCGCCGACCTCTCTGACGACGCCCTCCACGCCGAGGCGCTCGACCTGCTGCGCAAGCACCCGGCGCTGGACGAGGCGCGAGCCTACGTCGTCGCGCGCGCCCAGGAGGCGAAGCGGCTGCTCGAGGTGCTCCCGGAGGGCTCGGTGCGCAGTGCTCTCGAGGCCTTCGCCGACGTCGTCGCTACCCGGACGGCGTAGCGGCCGCAGCGGCGGGCTCCGGCGGCATCGCGAGCACGGCGAGCGCCTGCCGGCGCCGGTCGCGCACGGCGTCCCAGGTGAACACCGACAGCGCTAGCCAGACCAGCCCGAAGCCGACCCAGCGGCCGGTGGGCATGTGCTCGCCGAGCACCGTGATGCCGAGCCCGAACTGGAGGACCGGGGCGAGGTACTGGAGCAGGCCCAGGGAGGTCATCGACATCCGGGTCGCGGCGCCGCCGAACAGCAGGAGCGGGATCGCCGTCACGACGCCGCTCGAGATCAGCAGCAGGACGTGACCCACGCCCTCGCTCGCGAAGTGGGCGCCGCCGGAGGTCCCCAGCCAGGCGAGGAAGACCAGCGCGAACGGCGCGATCACCGCGGTCTCGAAGGCGAGGCTCTCGATGGCGCCGACGCCCGCGGTCTTCTTCGCGAGGCCGTAGGTGCCGAACGAGAACGCCAGGACGAGGGCGACCCACGGCGGGCGGCCGTAGTCCCAGGTCAGTACCGCGACCGCGATGAACCCGATAGCCAGTGCGGACCACTGGGCGGGTCGCAGGCGCTCGCCGAGGATCAGGACGCCCATGAGGACGGTGACGAGCGGGTTGATGAAGTAGCCGAGCGAGGTCTCGACCACGCGGCCCGAGGTGACGCCGTAGATGTAGGTGCCCCAGTTGGCGGTGATGGTGGCCGCCGCGACCAGCAGCAGCAGCGCCGTCCGGCGGTCGCGCGCCAGCGCCAGGAGCGCGGCACGGCGCCGGAGCGCGACCACGAGCACGACCATCACCAGCGCGGACCACACGATCCGGTGCGCGAGGATCTCGACCGGGCCGCTCGGCTTCAGCAGGGGGAAGTAGAGCGGGAAGGCTCCCCACAGGCCGTAGGCGCAGATCCCGAAGAGGAAACCGCGCCGCGACTCTGACATGTCACGAGCGTAGGGCTCGTACGGTCATGACGCCAACTGGTTCACGATCCGCGCCCCGCGGGCGCGACTCCTCAGCCGCCGACGTTCCAGGTGTCGCCCGCGTTGATGAGTCGGGTGAGCCGCTCGGTGGGCGTCCCCTCGACCGCGGCCTTGGACTGGTCGACCTGCGCCCGGGCGAGGTCGTCGTACGTCGGCCGCTCGACCTGGCGGAAGATGCCGATCGGGATCGGGCCGCCCAGCCCGAGGGGGCCGGCCGTGTCGCCGAGGCGCGAGACAGCGAACTGGTCGGCCGGGTCGGCTGCGGTGGGGTCGTGGGCCCAGGTGCGGCCGCCGGCGGTGACCTCGGTGCCGGGCTCGAGGCGCAGCAGGTGGGTGTCGGCCTCGGGGCCCTTGATCGCGTCGAACGCACCGTCGTTGAAGATCGGGCAGTTCTGGTAGATCTCGACCAGCGAGGTGCCGCGGTGGGCGGCGGCGGCGGAGAGGACCGCGGTGAGGTGCTTGCGGTCGCTGTCGATGGTGCGGGCCACGAAGGTCGCCTCGGCGCCGAGCGCGAGCGAGATCGGGTTGAAGGGGTGGTCCAGGGACCCCATCGGGCTGGTCTTGGTGACCTTGCCGACCTCGGAGGTGGGGGAGTACTGGCCCTTGGTGAGGCCGTAGATCCGGTTGTTGAACAGCAGGATCGTCATGTTGACGTTGCGGCGCAGCGCGTGGATCAGGTGGTTGCCGCCGATGGAGAGGGCGTCGCCGTCGCCGGTGACGACCCAGACGTTGAGGTCGGCCCGGGCAGTGGCGATGCCGGTCGCGATCGACGGCGCCCGGCCGTGGATCGAGTGCATGCCGTAGGTGTCGAGGTAGTACGGGAACCGGCTGGAGCAGCCGATGCCGGACACGAAGACGATGTTCTCGCGGCGCAGCCCGAGGTCGGGCAGGAAGGACTGCACGGCCTTGAGGACGGCGTAGTCACCGCACCCGGGGCACCAGCGGACCTCCTGGTCGCTGGTGAACTCCTTGCCGGTCTGGGGCCCGTCGGCGGCGGGGACCAGCTCGGTCCCGGTGCGCAGGGACGGCGTACCAATATCGATGCTCATGACAGCGGTGCCTCTTCGTGGTCAGCAGGCGGGTTGAGTCCGTGCTCGCCCAGGTCGACGTCGATGCCCTCGGCCTGGCCGACGAGCTGGCCGATGGCCTCGGCGAGCTCGGCTGCCTTGAGGGGGAGCCCGCGGACGTGGTTGTAGCCGATCCCGTCGACGAGGTACTCGGCGCGGAGCAGCTTGCTCAGCTGGCCGAGGTTCATCTCGGGGACGAGGACCTTGTCGTAGCGGGCGAGGATCTCGCCGAGGTCGCGGGGGAACGGGTTGAGGTGGCGCAGGTGCACCTGGGCCACGTGGTAGCCGGCGCGGCGTACGCGGCGGCAGGCCGCGCCGATCGGGCCGTAGGTCGAGCCCCAGCCGATGACCAGGACCTTCGCCTCACCGGACGGGTCGTCGACCTCGAGCGGGGGCAGCGACTTGGCGATGGCCTGGATCTTGGCCTGCCGGGTCCGGACCATGAAGTCGTGGTTGGCGGGGTCGTAGGAGATGTTCCCGTGACCGTCGCCCTTCTCCAGTCCGCCGATCCGGTGCTCCAGGCCTGCGGTGCCCGGGACGGCCCACGGTCGGGCGAGGGTCTCCTCGTCGCGCAGGTAGGGCCAGAACTCGTCGGGCTCGCCGTCCTCGCTCTTCTTGGAGACGTGGTTCGGGCCAGTGGCGAAGGCCGGGTCGATGAGGGGCAGGTCGTCGACGTCGGGGATCATCCACGGCTCGGAGCCGTTGGCGAGGTAGCCGTCGGAGAGCAGCATGACCGGGGTGCGGTAGGTGATCGCGATCCGGGCGGCCTCGACCGCGGCGGCGAAGCAGTCACCGGGGGACTGCGGCGCGACGATCGGGACGGGGGCCTCGCCGTTGCGGCCGTACATGGCCTGGAGGAGGTCGGCCTGCTCGGTCTTGGTGGGCAGGCCGGTCGAGGGCCCGCCGCGCTGGACGTCGACGATGAGGAGCGGGAGCTCGGTCATCACCGCGAGGCCGATGGCCTCGGACTTCAGCGCGATGCCGGGGCCCGAGGTGGTGGTGACACCCAGGGAGCCGGCGAACGCGGCGCCGATCGCGGCGCCGACGCCGGCGATCTCGTCCTCGGCCTGCAGCGTGGTCACGCCGAAGGACTTGTGCTTGCTCAGCTCGTGGAGGATGTCGGTGGCCGGCGTGATCGGGTAGGACCCGAGGGACACC
>NZ_JACEFC010000014.1:13058-54412 GCF_014180715.1 Nocardioides stalactiti
GGGTAGGACCCGAGGAACACCGGGAGCCCGGAACGGACGCCGGCGGCGATGAGGCCGTAGGACAGCGCCAGGTTGCCGGTGATGTTGCGGTAGGTGCCGGTCGGCAGCTTCGCGGGCTTGATCTCGTAGCGGACCACGAACGTCTCGGTGGTCTCACCGAAGTTCCAACCGGCCTTGAACGCTGCGAGGTTGGCGCCGAGGATCGCCGCGTTCTTCTTGAACTTGGCCTCGAGGAACGTGGTGGTCGGCTCGGTCGGGCGGCCGTACATCCAGGACAGCAGGCCGAGGGCGAACATGTTCTTCGCCCGCGCGGCGTCCTTGCGGGACAGGCCGAACTCGGCGACCGCGGCGACGGTCATCCCGGTCAGGTCGACCGGGTGGACCTGGAAGTCGCCCAGCGGGTCGTTGGCGTCGCCGAGCAGGTCGATCGGGTTGACGTCGTAGCCGGCCTTGTCGAGGTTGCGCTTGGTGAAGTCGTGGGTGTCCACGATGATCGCCGCGCCCTTGGGCAGGTCGCCCACGTTGGCCTTCAGTGCCGCTGGGTTCATCGCGACGAGGACGTCGGGGCGGTCTCCGGCGGTGAGGATGTCGTGGTCGGCGAAGTGCACCTGGAACGAGGAGACCCCCGGGAGCGTGCCCTGAGGGGCCCGGATCTCTGCGGGGAAGTTGGGCAGGGTCACCAGGTCGTTGCCGAAGACGGCCGACTCCTGGGTGAACCGGTCACCGGTCAGCTGCATGCCGTCACCGGAGTCACCGGCGAACCGGATGATCACCCTGTCGAGCTGCTTGACCTGCTTGGTCTCACTCACTTGCGATCCACTTTCGTCCTGCACTCGCCTGATTCTAGAACCTGTTCCAGTTTTTGTCCTGGACACGTGTCCGACGTCTCTTCCGGGTCGGGCGCGACGTCTGCCTCAATGCCGGCCCCACGATAGTCCGCGCCCGGCTCCGAGCGGAGTCCTCGCCAGTCGCTGAGAGGCCGACCCGGGTGACCTCACTCACACCATCGGCCGGTTCCCGGCGTGCGTCAGCGTCCGCGTCGTCGGATCCGACACGCGGACAGTTGGCATTGAGTTACTAAAGTCTAGTAATCTACCCATCATTCACATGAAGGCCGTGCCTAACGGGGTATCGGTCGGGACATCAAGAGTGGAGCAGCAACACATGAACAAGACGATCAAGGCAACGGTGGTGGGTCTGACCGGGATGCTTGCCCTGACCGCCTGCACCTCTGCCGGTGGTAGCGACTCCAAGGACACGCTCAACGTGGTGGCGTTCTCGGTGATGGAGGCGGCCAACGAGCCGGCCTTCGAGGCATTCCAGGACACCGACGCGGGCGAGGACATCGAGTTCGCCCCGTCGTACGGCGCTTCGGGCGACCAGAGCCGCGCCGTCGTCGACGGCAAGGCCGCCGACTACGTGCACTTCTCCCTCGAGACCGACATGACCCGCCTCGTGGGCGAGGGCCTCGTGGCCGAGGACTGGAAGGAGCAGACGTCGACCAACGGCATCGCGACCTCCTCGGTCGTGGTCTTCGTCGTCCGTGAGGGCAACCCGCTCGGCATCGACTCCTGGGACGACCTGGTCCAGGACGACGTCGAGGTGCTGACCCCCAACCCGGGCTCGTCCGGTTCGGCGCGCTGGAACATCCTCGCGGCGTGGGCGCACATCGTCGGCAACGGCGGCACCGAGAAGGAGGCGGAGGAGTACATCTCCGAGCTCCTCGCCAACACCCCGGCCCTGCCGGCCAGCGCCCGTGAGGCGACCTCGGCGTTCGTCGAGGGCGACCAGGACGTGCTCCTCTCCTACGAGAACGAGGCGATCCTCGCCAAGCAGAACGGTGAGGCCATCGACTACGTCGTGCCGACCGACACCCTGCTCATCGAGAACCCGGCTGCGATCACCGAGGACGCCAAGGACGGCGCGCAGGACTTCCTCGACTTCGCCACCTCCGCCGAGGGCCAGGAGATCTACGCCGGCTTCGGCTTCCGCCCGGTCGCCGGTGTCGATGGTGTCGAGCTGCCCGAGGTCGAGGGTGCCAACGACCCGGCCAACCCGTTCCCGGCGCCCAACCAGCTGTTCACCATCGACGGTGACTTCGGCGGTTGGTCGGTGGCGGCGGAGAAGTTCTTCGCCGACGGTGAGGACGGCGAGCCGCTGGGCATCATCCCGCGTCTCATCGAAGAGTCCGGCTCGGACGCGCAGGAGTGATCGGTCATCGCTACTGCAGTTCTTGAAGCGACCGCCAGCCCGACGCCGCCGACGCGGCGCCGGGCTGGCGCCCGCTCGACACTGACGGCCGGGTCCTCCCTCGGGCTCGGCATCGCGGTCACCTGGTTCAGCCTGCTCGTGCTGGTCCCGCTGACCGCCATCGTCGCGACCTCCGCGGGTCGCGGCTGGTCCGGCTACATCGACACCCTCACCAACCCGCAGACCATGGCGGCGATCCAGCTGACCGTCGGCCAGGCCGCGCTCGTGACCGGCCTCAACGTGGTGATGGGCACGCTCATCGCCTGGGTCCTGGTCCGCGACCGGTTCTGGGGCAAGCGGATCCTCGACGTCGTCATCGACATCCCGTTCGCGCTGCCGACGATCGTCGCCGGACTGGTGCTGCTGGGTCTCTACGGCAACGGGAGCCCGATCGGGCTCGACTGGGCCTACACCGAGCGGGCGGTCATGCTCGCGCTCGCGTTCGTGACGCTGCCCTTCATCGTGCGCACGGTCCAGCCGGTGCTCGAGGAGCTCGACCACGACGTGGAGGAGGCGGCGGCCTCGCTCGGAGCCAAGCGGCTCACGATCTTCCGCCGGATCATCCTGCCGAGCCTGGTGCCGGCGATCACGGCCGGCGCGGCGCTGGCCTTCGCCCGGGCGATCGCGGAGTACGGCTCGCTGGTGCTGCTCAGCGGCAACAAGCCGTTCTCGACCGAGGTGGTCTCGGTGCGGGTGCTGTCCTTCATCGAGAACGGCAGCACGGAGTCCGCAGCGGCGGTCGCGAGCCTGATGCTCGCGGTGGCGCTGGTGGTGATCGTCCTCCTCGACATCGTGCAGAGGCGGGTGTCGCGCCGTGGTTGAGGTCTCGACTCCCGTGAAGTGGCTGCTCCGCCTGCTGGCGGTCGGCTACGTGTTCTTCCTCGTCGCCTGGCCGGTCACCACGATCGTCCGTGAGGCCTTCGCCGACGGCCTCGGCACCTTCGTCGACCTCTTCAGCGACGAGCAGGCCGTCAACGCCCTGACCCTGACCGCACAGGTGGCCGTTCAGGCCGTGCTCATCAACCTGGTGTTCGGCGTCGGCATCTCGCTGCTGCTGGTGCGCTACGAGTTCCCCGGCAAGCGGGTGCTCTCGGCGCTGATCGACCTGCCGATGGCGGTCTCCCCGGTCGTCGTCGGCCTGTCGCTGCTGCTCGTCTACAACGGGCGTGACGGCTGGTTCGGCAAGCACCTGGAGGAGTGGGGCATCCAGATCATCTTCAGCGGCACCGGCATGATCATGGCGACCTGCTTCGTCGCCCTGCCGCTGGTGATCCGCGAGGTCGTCCCGGTCCTCACCGAGATCGGTGACGACCAGGAGCAGGCCGCACGCAGTCTCGGCGCCAACGCGCGGCAGACGTTCCTGCGGATCACGCTGCCCAGCATCAAGTGGGCAGTGGTCTACGGCGTCGTGCTGAGCCTGGCCCGCAGCCTCGGCGAGTTCGGAGCGGTCAAGATCGTCTCCGGCAACGTCTCCAACCAGACCCAGACCGCGACGCTTCTCGTCGAGAAGCAGTACCAGAGCTTCGACCAGGCCGGCGCCTACGCCACCTCGTTCGTCCTCGCCTTCGTGAGCGTGCTCTGCATCGTCGTCGTGTCGATTCTTCGCCCGAAGGAGCACCACTGATGTCCATCGAAGTAACCAACGTGACCAAGAAGTACGGCGACTTCTACGCCCTCGACGACGTCAGCGTCTCGCTGCCGACCGGTCAGCTCACGGCGCTGCTCGGGCCGTCGGGCGGTGGCAAGTCGACCCTGCTGCGGATCATCGCCGGCCTCGACACCGCGGACAGCGGGTCCGTCGCGATCGAGGGGACGAACGCCACCAAGCTGCCCCCGCAGAAGCGCAACGTCGGCTTCGTCTTCCAGCACTACGCCGTCTTCAAGCACATGACGGTCGCGAAGAACGTGGCGTTCGGCCTGGAGATCCGCAAGACGCCGAAGGCGGAGGTGAAGCGCCGGGTGGGTGAGCTCCTCGAGCTCGTCCACCTCTCGCAGTTCGCCGACCGGCTGCCCTCACAGCTCTCCGGCGGCCAGCGGCAGCGGATGGCGCTGGCGCGCGCGCTCGCCGTCGAGCCGACGGTGCTGCTGCTCGACGAGCCGTTCGGTGCGCTCGACGCCAAGGTCCGCAAGGAGCTGCGGGAGTGGCTGCGCCGCCTCCACGACGAGGTCCACGTGACGACGGTGTTCGTGACCCACGACCAGGAGGAGGCCATGGAGGTCGCCGACGAGATCGTGGTCATCAACCAGGGCAGGGTCGAGCAGGTCGGCAGCCCCGACCAGCTGTACGACGAGCCGGCCAGCGACTTCGTCATGGGCTTCCTCGGCGAGGTCACCCGCCTCGGTCCCGTGCGGCTGCGACCGCACGACGTCGACGTCGTGGTCGAGCCGGGGCGTTCGGGATCCTTCCCCGGCACCGTCACCCGGATGCTGCGCGTCGGCTTCGAGGTGCGACTCCAGGTCGAGCTCGACCCCGAGTTCAGCCGGGGCGACGAGCCGGTCTCCGTCGTGCTCTCGCGCGGTCACGCGCGGGCGCTCGACATCGAGCTCGGGTCGAAGGTGTGGCTGTCGGCCGCCGTCGGCGCCGTCACGGTGCCGGCCATGGTGGCCGTCTGATCCCTGGCCCGAGCGGTCAGGAACCCTCGGTCCGTCGCTTGAGGGCTTCCGCGTGCCTGCGGAAGCCCTCGGCGACGCGTCCGGGTCCGGCCAACGCGACGAGCGGGCCGGAGAACTCCTCCCACGTGTCGTAGGTCGTGGGAGCGCCCGGCGACTGGGTGAGGCGTTGGTGCCGGGTGCCGCGCACCAGACCGAGCTTGGCCGGCAGCCCGGCATAGACGTAGGACAGCAACGCGGTCGTCGTACCGCCCGCGTCGGTGGCCGGCGGCTCGATCGCGGTGATGACCTCGGGGGACCGTGTCTCCTTGCCGTTGGCCCAGCGGACGGTCAGGACGATCGGGTTGCCGACAGCGGCGGGCTGCGGGGTCTCCACCCGGAACAGGAAGGGGTTCCACTCGCCGTACGCCTGGGTGTCGAGCATGACGCCCCAGACGTCGGCGAGCGGTGCGTCGATCGTGACGCTGGCCCGAGGGTCAGCAGGCATCGAGCTGCGTGCCGATGGCGCCGAGCGACTGGATCTGGGAGTCCCGGTCGACCTCGTCGTCCGAGGTCAGCAGGGTCGGGATCATCAGGCCGATGATCGCGGTCGCCTGTGCCTTCTCGATGCAGGTCTGCCGCTCGGCGTCCTCGCGGGCGCGTTCGTCGGCGCGCCAGACGAGGACGCTGTTGATCGCCACCAGCACGATCAGCGCTGCTAGCAGGGAAGCCAGGATCCGGTTCATGCCGGTCACCCTAGAGCGTTCCGGACGGGCGACCGGGCCCCCGACGGAATTAGCCCATATGGCCGATGGAACGCCCGGTCTCCGACTACTAGCGTCGACCGTTGGGCCCGGTATCTCCGGGCCTTCCCGGGCACCCCCCCTGCTATCTCGAGGACGGCTACGAATGAGGCTTCCGCAAATCACGACCGGAAAGGTCCTGGCCGGCACCGCCATCGTGCTGCTCGCGACCACCGGGACGGCCTATGCGGCCAACACGGTCACCAGCTCCGACATCGTCAACGGCACGATCCAGACCGTCGACATCAAGAACGACGCCGTGACCAACGCCAAGATCGCTGACGACGCGGTCGGCAGCCTGCAGATCATCAACCAGTCGATCAAGGGCACCGACATCACCGACGGCACCGTCGGCAGCATCGACATCCTCAACGAGACCATCGTGACCGCCGACATCCTCAACGGAGCCATCGCCAACGTGGACCTCGGCGCCGACTCGGTGACCTCGGCGAAGATCCTCAACGGGACGATCCTCTCCGTCGACCTCGCCAACGACTCGGTCAACGGCGACAAGATCGCCGACGGGTCGGTCACCACCGCCGACGTCCTCGACGGGACCATCAACAGCGACGACGTGCAGAACGAGTCGTTGACCAACGCCGACCTGGGGACCGACTCGGTCCAAGCCCTGGAGATCCAGGACAACTCCATCGACGCCGGCGAGATCATCAACGACTCCCTGTTCGCCGCCGACCTCGGGCCCAACGCGGTCGGGTCGAGCGAGCTGGGAACGATCACCCAGCGCTCGGCGACCAGCGCGGTGATCGCCAGCGGGACCACCGGCTCGGTGACCGTCGCCTGTCTCGCGGGCGAGGACGTCCTCTCCGGAGGCAACGACGTGTCCAACCTCGGGATGGAGGTCATCGCGTCCCGCAGGAACGGTGCCAACGGGTGGGCGCTGTTCATCCGGAACGACAGTGGAGGCAACGCGACGGCCACGGTCCACGCCTACTGCCTCGCGTCGTAGTACGGGACGGGTGAGTTGCTGATGAAACGTCCGATGAGGGCGCGAGGCGCCCGATCTGCAGTGCTGGCAGGTGTGGTCGCGGTGGCGTTGGCCACCGGTGGCCTGGCCTACGGGTCCGCTGCCGACGGCGACGAGGGGACCGCGGGGGTGTCGGTCGCCACCGGCACGCCGGTCGACAAGGGCGACGCCACGGGCACGGCGAAGATCAAGCCGAAGCCCGGGGTCAAGCCGTCGAAGTCCGTCGCCCCGGGGTCGACGGCCGAGAAGAACCCGGTCATCCGGTCCCGCACGACAGGGGCACGGGTGGTCGACAAGTCCGACAAGGGCAAGAAGAACGTCCGCCCGACCAAGGACGGCGGCAGGAAGAACGCCCCGATCACCCGGGGCTGATCGCCGGACTTCCCCCACGCACGACCCCGTGGCCCGGTTCCCTCGTGGAGCCGGGCCACTGGTCTGCCCGGGCCTGCGCTAGTAGCGTCACTACCCGGCTCGGAAGCGCCGGGTGATCTCGGGCGATCACTTTCGCGAGGTCATGCCATGAAGCTCCCCCAGCTGTCCTTCGGCAAGGTGCTGGGCGGCACTGCCGTTGTCCTGGTCGTCACCACCGGTACGGCGGTCGCGGCCGACACCGTCGGCAGCGCCGACATCATCAACGAGTCGATCGTCAGCATCGACATCAAGAACGACAGCATCACCGGTGCCGACATCAAGGCAGAGACGGTGGGGAGTGCCGACATCCTCAACGCCTCGATCAAGGGGGTGGACATCACCGACGGGACCGTCGGCAGCATCGACATCCTCAACGAGACGATCCGGACCGCCGACATCCTCAACGGGGAGATCCTCGGCGAGGACCTCGCCGACGGCACGCTGACGTCAGCCCAGGTCCTCGACGAGACGTTGACCTCCGCAGACATTCTCGACTCCTCGATCGGCAACGCCGACCTCGGGGACGACGTGGTCACCTCGAACAAGGTCGTCAACGAGTCGCTGACCAACGCCGACCTGGGCGTCGACTCGGTGCAGGCCGCAGAGATCCAGGACAGCGCCATCGACTCGGGTGAGATCGAGGACTTCAGCCTGAGCAACCAGGACATCAGTGTCTTCTTCGCCCAGGTGCGCGCCAACGCGACGCTGGCCAACGAGTGCTCCAACTGTGGCATCACTTCGTCGGACGCTGCCGGTGCGGGCGCCTACGTGGTGGACTTCAACCACCCGATCGTGAATTGCGCTTTCTTCGGCAGCCTGGGGGACTCCCTCACCAGCACAACCTCCGGCGAGATCAGCGTCGTGGACCGGATCAACGTCCAGGACAGCGTGTACGTCGAGACGAGGAGCTCCGCGGGGACCCTGACGGACAAGGCGTTCAGCGTCCTCGTCGTCTGCTGACGGTGCGGTGGCCCGCCCCGAATCGGGGTCGGCCACCGGCCACAGGGTCAGCGGTAGTTCGTGAACTGCACCGCGAACTCGTAGTCCTGCGCCTTCACCAGGGCCTGGACGGCCTGCAGGTCGTCGCGCTTCTTGGAGGAGATCCGCAGCTCGTCGCCCTGGATCTGCGCCTTGACGCCCTTGGGGCCCTCGTCGCGGATCAGCTTGCTGATCTTCTTGGCGTCCTCGGAGGTGATGCCCTCCTTGAGGGTGATGCCGATCTTGGACTGCTGGCCCGAGGCGCGGGGCTCGGAGGCGTCGAGGATCTTCAGCGACTGGTTGCGCTTGATGAGCTTGTCCTGGAACACGCTCAGGACGGCGCTGGCGCGGTCGTCGGCCGACGCCGTGATCTCGATCGCCTGGTCGCCCTTCCACTCGATGGTGGCCCCGGTGCCCTTGAAGTCGAACCGGGTGGAGATCTCGCGAGCCGTCTGGCCGAGCGCGTTGTCGACCTCCTGACGGTCGATCTTGCTGACGATGTCGAAGCTGGAGTCGGCCATGTGTCGTTCAGTCCCCTGGGTTTCTTGGACGGGCACGTGCTGCGCTATTGTTTCGCGTCGTTGCCGACCCGCCAACCTGGCCCCCTCCGGAGCCCGAAATGGCAGGTCGCGACACACCCCCGGCAGGTTGCCCGAGCGGCCAAAGGGAGCTGACTGTAAATCAGCCGGCAACGCCTACAGTGGTTCGAATCCACTACCTGCCACAGGGAGAAGCCCGGCCTCGACGAGGCCGGGCTTCACTGTTTCCCGGCCCTGGTCACTCGGGGAGGGCGTCAACGACGCGCATCTCGTCCAGCAGCCGATCGGTCAGGTCCGCGACCTCGTCGAGCTCGGCGTCGGAGAGCTGCCAGGAAGCGGTGCCGATCGTGGTGAGGTCGGCCCATCCGCAGATCGCGCCGGCGCCGGGCAGTTCGGCGCACAGCAGCTCGATGCCCGGGACGGATGCCGGGAACGCATCGGGATCCATGACGCCCGCACCTCCGAGGAAGTTGGTCAGCGCCTGCTTCGGTGACTGCTCGAGCTCCTCACGCAAGCCAGTGGAGTCCGAGGTGTTGATGGCCTGCACCACCACGGTTCGGAGGCCGTCCTGATAGCTCGTGACGACAGCGGTCGATCCGGGTTCCCTGTCGAGCAGCTTCTCGTCGATGACCTCCCGCTGCCGCTCCAGCGCGGCGCTCTCGGTCTTTCTCCACCCGAGGACGGTCGGCCGGTCCACGACATGTGAGCGCGCGTAGGTGCGCGACGCCTCCTGACGATCCTCGCGCTGCTCGACGAGGTCGGGCCCGAGCAGGAGCGCGATCCCGAGCGAGGCGACCACCGGCGGAGCGAGCAACGAGGCCGCCTCGCGCCATCGCTCTCGAGCCGCGGACCCGAGGAACCCGCCCGCCACGAATCCCATCAGTGCGGGAACGAGCAGCTCCCCGGCGACGGCCGCGTCGGTCTTGCCGGAGAGGTCACGAGGAAGAACCAGGACCAGCGCGGCGAGGTAGGCAGCACCGGCCGCGATCGCGGCCCGGGTCCAGGCGGCGCCGCCCGAGGTGTTCGCGTCGATGGTCATCGCGGAACTGTAGCCAGAGAGCGAGCGGTCACACCCGACTCGGTCCACCGCCCCATCCGCCGAGCGCAGGTGGACGAACAACAGGGGTGAGGCGACCGACCGACCTGGCTGCGGCGGCGATGATGCACGCGAGCGCCCGGTTCACGGTCCGGTACGGCGAGGACCTGCAGTTCTCCGGCCGCGACCTGCCGGACCCGGTGCGGGTGCGCGTGCCGACGCGGTACGGCAAGGTGCCGGTCCTCGTGTACGGCGACCTCGGGCGGCCGGCGTACGTGCACCTGCACGGCGGCGCCTGGCTGATGCGCTACCCCGCGATGGACGACTTCTGGTGCCGCTACCTGGCGGCCGAGGCCGGCGTGACGGTCGTCAACGTCGACTTCCGTGCCGGCCCCTACGTCACCTACCCGGTGGCGCAGCACGAGGCGCACGACGCGGCGGCCTGGGTGGCGGGGCAGGGCGCGCCGGTCGCCGTCGGCGGGTTCTCCTCGGGCGGTGGGCTGGCGGCGTCGGTGTGCCTGCAGGCCCGTGACCAGGGCACCTTCGTCCCCACCCTGCAGGTGCTCGGCGTCCCGGCGCTCGACGTCGCAGCGTCGGTCCCGCAGGGTCCGTCGGGGATGATCTCGTCGTCGCTGCGCGACCTGGTGCGACGCGTCTACTTCCCCGACCCCGCGTCGCGGTCGGAGCCCTACGCGTCGCCCGTGCTCGCCGAGGACCTCGGTGGCCTGCCGCCGGCCGTGGTCCTGACCGCCGAGCTCGACGCGCTGCGTCACGACGGGCGGCGCTACGTGGATCTGCTGCGTGCGGCCGGCGTGGAGGTGCTGCACGACGAGACCCCGGGCGCCGACCACTACTTCCTCAGCGCCGACCTCTCGCGGGCACGCCAGACGATGGCGCTCGTCGCCGAGGAGGTCAGGCGTCGGGCAGTGCCTGTCTGAGAGCGCTCTCGCCGTTGGTCCGACGCGCATTCGGCACCGCCAGGGCGCCGACCTAGGATCCGGGCGTGCCTCGGACCCTGCTCGCGCTGCTGGCCTGCCTTTTCGTCGTCGGCTGCTCGAACGACGGCGACAACGCTGAGGGAGGCGGCAGTGGCCGGAATTCATCGGGCGCCGACGGCGGGCTGGCGTCCTGCGGTCTCGAGAAGGACACGCTGGTCCCCACGCTGAAGGCGGCCGTCCCGACCGAGTCGAGCGCCAGGGTGACGATGGAGATGAACGGCCCGGGGATCGAGATCACGTACGACGCGACCATGACCTACCGGCCGGGCGGCGTCGACATGGAGCTGAGCGCGGTCCAGGACGGTCGGGAGATCGCTCTGGTCATTGTCGACGGCCGCATCTTCGTCGCCGACGCGAACGGTGCCTTCCGTGAAGTCTCCGACGACGACCCGACAGGCGCGCCTCTGCGCGACGTCGCGGGCGACCTGGACTTCGTGGGGACGTTCGATGCGATGGAGGCAGGCATCGTCGACGTCGGTGCGGTCGACACCGCGACGATCGACGGGGCGCCCGCATGCCGCTACCGGATCGACGTCGACACGGCCGCCGCCTCCCAGGCCGAGGGCGATCCGGTGCCTCCCGGGATGCCCGACACCCTCACCTACCGGATGGTCGTGGACTCCGACGACCTCATCCGGGCAGTCGAGTTCTCGCTGCTCGGGGTCGAGGCCGAAGGGGAGCTCAACTGGATCGACCCGGTCGACATCGAGGTCCCCGAGGTCGGCTAGGAATCCCGCGCTTCTCCTACCTGGCGCCACCGATGTTGACGCCGGGGCAACCGGCCTCGACCACCCTCCCGATCCGCACCCCGGCCAGCTCGGCCTCCTCGTCCACCTGATATCTGCGTCCTGGCGTTCATCGGGTCGTCTCCGGGCCCTGGTCGGGTGAGACGCGGCCTGATCGGACCCGCTCGGCAGCGGCGAGTACGTCGCGCCGCAGGTCCCGGGACGGCCGTCCTGCAGTCCTCAACGCGAGCGGTGTCTCCTGGTCCCCGGACGGAACGACGGTGGAGCCGTCGAAGAGGAAGCGGGACTGGGTGTTCACGAGGTAGGCGTCACCGGTCTCGGGATCGATGTCGAGAGCGAAGACGCCCGTGTCGCCGACCTCCAGCCACGGCAGTCCCTCGAGCTGGTAGCCCTGACGCTCAGAGCTCCAGCCCTCCTCGTCCAGGGTCAACGTGCGGGGAACCTGCTTCCGGGGCTGCGGGCCGGACCACAGCACTTCGTCCACTGCGAGGGTCACGGCCCTGGACCGCGTGCTGTCCGGTGCTCCCGGGTCGCCGTGCCATCTCCCAGGCTCGGTCGCCGTCGCCTCGGCGACGACGACCAGGTCGGAGGTCGCCACCATCTCCGCGAGGCTCTCGAAGTGGTGGATCTCGCGCACGTGGGCGACGGACTCGGGCTCGTCGTCCCAGCCGTGGGGATCCTCGGTGTCCTGCTGCGTGGCGTTGCACCCGGCCGTGAGCATCAATGCGGCGCACCCTCCTGAGGCTGCCCGTCGCGCCCGCTGACCTTTGGCGTTCCCGTGCTTCATCCGCTCCCCCTGACCTCGTCTCCGCTTGAACGATAGATCAGATTGGGACATTGGTCGAGACGGGAAGTCACGCCATGCGAACCTGCCCTCTCGGACCGTCAGGCGGGGAAGGAGACGACGTCGCCGACGACGCCGACACGGACCCGGTCGCCGGGCTGCGGCACCGACGTGGCCGGGGTGCGGGCGGCGAGGAGCTCGCCGGAGTCCAGGCGGACCCGGACGGTGGCGTCGTGGCCGTAGAAGCTGATGTCGACGACCTCGGCAGGGGCGCCGTCGCCCGTGTCCTGGCGGATCTGGATCTGCTCGGCGCGGACCGCGAGGCGCACGGGGCCCGGTTGCGCTGCCGTCCGGAGGGGGACGACGCCCAGGGCGCAGGTGGCCTCCGCGCGGTCACCGGCCGGCGCGTCGCCGTCGACCAGCGAGGCATGGCCGAGGAACGAGGCGACGCGCGGCTCCGCCGGGGTCAGGTAGACCGCGGCCGGTGCGTCGACCTGGAGGAACGAGCCGTCCATCATCACGGCGACCTGATCGGCGAGCGAGAGCGCCTCGCCCTGGTCGTGGGTGACGAGGAGCGCGGCGGCACCGGCGGTCCGGAGCGCCCGGGCGACGGCCCGGCCGGTGTCCTCGCGCAGCGACGCGTCGAGGGAGGAGAACGGTTCGTCCAGGAGGACCAACCGCGGTCGGGGGGCGAGCGCGCGCGCCAGCGCCACCCGCTGCTGCTGACCCCCGGACAGCTCGTGGGGGAAGCGGGTCGCCATCGCGGCGGGAAGCTCGACGAGCTCCAGCATCTCCGCGACCCGGGCGGCGCTGTCGGCGCGCTCGCTCGCGGCCAGGCCGAACGCGATGTTGCCCGCCACGTCGAGGTGCGGGAAGAGGGCGCCGTCCTGCGGCACGTAGCCGAGGCCGCGCAGCCGCGCGGGCACCGATCGGCGTCCCTCCACGACCGGTGTGCCGGCGACGGTGACGGTGCCGGCGGTCGGTGCCACGAAGCCCGCGACCGAGCGCAGCAGCGTGGTCTTGCCGCAGCCCGAGGGCCCCAGGATCGCGGTCACGCCATCGGTGACGACCAGGTCGAGCCCGCGCAGCACCGGCGTGCGCCCGTAGCCGGCCTCGAGCCCGCGGATCTCGAGGGCGGCGCCGTGGGGGGTGCTCACTTCCCGCTCCTCAGGCTGAGGCTGCCGAGCAGCCAGGTGGACGGGACGGACAGCAGGACCAGCGCCAGCGCGTAGGGGGCGGCGGCGCCGTACGCGATCGAGGAGGCCTGGGACCAGAACTGCGTCGCGAGCGTATCGGTCCCCGTCGGGGCGAGCAGCAGGGTGGCGGTCAGCTCGGTGGCGACCGCGAGCGCGACGAGCGCGGTGGCGGCGGTCAGCCCGGGCAGCACCAGCGGCAGGGTGACCCGCCGTGCCACCTGCGGCCCGGTGCAGCCGAGGTTGCGGGCGACGTCCTCCAGCCCCGGCGGCACCAGCTCGAA
The DNA here is from genome assembly GCF_014180715.1 of Nocardioides stalactiti. Taxonomy (GTDB): domain Bacteria; phylum Actinomycetota; class Actinomycetes; order Propionibacteriales; family Nocardioidaceae; genus Nocardioides; species Nocardioides stalactiti. Next base: position 26,655 of record NZ_JACEFC010000014.1, read on the forward strand.
GGTCGAGCGCACGCTGACGACCGCGCGCGGCAGGAAGAGGATCGTGTAGCCGACGAGCAGCACGACGACGGTCTGGTAGAGCGGCTGGACGACGCGGATCGACACCGTCACCAGGGCGAGGGCGATGACGATGCCCGGCATCGCGCTCGCCGTGTAGACGCTGCGCTCGATCGCGGTGGTGATCAGGCCGCGGTGCCGGACGGCGAGCCAGACGACGGGTACGGCGACCAGGGTCGCCGCGACGCCGCCGGCGAACGCCAGCACCAGGGTCGTCGCCGACGCCTGGACCAGCTCCCCGACCTCGATCCCGGTGGTGCTGCCGCGGAGCAGCCAGCGCACCAGGGCCCCGAGCGGCACGCCCAGTGCCCACACGGCGACGCCGGTGAGCGCGGCGACGACGGGCCAGCGGTAGCGGCCGAGAGGGATCCGGACCGGCTCGCCGCTGGTGCCGGAGCCGACCCGTGCCCGCCGACGATGGCCTCGCAGCACGGCCTCGATGCCGAGCAGGAGCAGGCAGAACGACACGAGCACCAGTGCCAGCAGCGTCGCCTCGGGACCGTTGAAGACGGTGGCGTACTGCTGGAGGACGGCCGTGGTGAGTGTCGGGTAGTTGAGGAGCGCGAGGGCGCCGTACTCGGCGAGGAGGTGGAGCCCCACCAGGAGCGCACCGCCGAGCACGGCCGGGCTGACGGCCGGCAGTGTGACCCGGAGGAAGACGCTCCAGCCGCTGCGGCCCAGGGACGTCGCGACCTCCTCGACCGCCGGGTCGAGGCGCCGCAGGGCGGCGACGGTCGGCAGGTAGACGAGCGGGAAGTAGGACAGGGTCACGACCATGACCGCGCCGCCGTAGGACTGGACGGCGTGCGTCGTCGAGACCCAGCCGTAGCCGTTGACGAAGGCCGGTACCGCCAGCGGCGCGCACAGGACCCCGTGCCACCAGCCGCGGCCGGGCACGTCGGTGCGCTCGACCACCCAGGCGCCGGCGACGCCGAGCACCGTGCTGGCGACGACGCCGGCGACGAGCAGCCGGACCGTGTTCCACAGGAGCTCGCCGATGCGCGGCCGCCAGAGGAAGTCCGTCGCCTCCTTCGGCCCGAGCTCGGCGGTGGTCGCCAGGACGTACCCGAGGGGGACCAGTGCGAGCCCCGCGACCGCCAGGCCGACGAGGAGCAGCACGGGCGAGGCGCCCCCGGCGACGGGCCGAGGGCGCCTCGAGGGCCGCGGGGGTGCGGTGGCGACCGTGCTCAGAGGAAGCCGACCTCGGTGAGCAGGTCGACGACGGCCTCGGCGTCGAGGTCGGAGACGTTGACCTGAGGCGGCTGGAGCTCCCCGAACGGCTTGACGCCCCCGAGCTCGACGGCCGGGTTGAGCGGGTACTCGAGGGCATAGCTGTCGGCGAGGATCTGCTGGCCCTCCTCGCTCACGAGGAACTCCACGAACTCGCGGGCCTCCTCCTTCATGTCGCTGGACTCGAGGACGCCGGCGCCGGAGATGCTCAGGAAGGCGCCCGGGTCCTGGTCGGTGAAGTAGTGCTGCTCGCTGCTGTCGTGGAGGTCGCCGTCCTCGGCGCGGTCCCGCTCCCAGTAGTAGTGGTAGACGATCCCGACGTCGGACTGACCGGAGTTCACGGCCTCGAGGGCGACCAGGTTGTTGTCGGCGACGGTGCCGTTCTCCTTGATGCCCTCGAGCCAGTCGCGGGTGGAGTCCTCGCCCTCGAGCTCGAGGACGGCGGCGACGATGGCCTGGAAGTCGGCGCCGGTCGGCGAGAACGTCAGGCGGCCGGCCCACTCCGGGTCAGCCAGGTCCATGATCGAGTCCGGCAGCTCGGACTCCTCGACGAGGTCGGTGTTGTAGACGAGCACGGTGGAGCGGGCGACGAACCCGGTCCACAGGCCGCTCTCGGGCCGGTACTGCGCGGGGATGGTGTCGAGGATGGACGAGGGCAGCTCGTCGAAGAGCCCCTCCGCCTCGACCTGCGACATCGCGGGGGAGTTCTCGGTGAGGAAGACGTCGGCGTCGGACGCGTCGCCCTCCTGGATGAGCTGGTTGGACAGCTCGAGGTCCTTGCCGTGGCGCAGCTCGACCTCGATGCCGGTGGCCTCCTCGAACGCCGGCGCGAGCTCCTCGATCAGCTGCTCGTGCTGGGCGTTGTAGATGACCAGCTTGTCCCCGCCGAACAGCCCGCACGACTGGAGGAGCGGAGCGGTGAGCGCGAGGGCGGCCAGGCCGACGAGGTGGCGGGCCGCCGGTCGGTTCCGTCGAGTACGGCGGAGGGTGGTCATCAGTTGTCCCCTGAGTTGTCGTGACGCGAAGGGTAGTGAGGTGCAGCGGGCCGGCGACGCCTGCCCACCGCGTCCGAGATGCGGGCCCAGACCAGCCCGGAGAGGTGCCAGGCGGCGATGCCGACCAGTACCGACGCGAGCAGGCCACCGAACGCCCAGCGGTGCTCGAGGTGCGGATAGACCTGCCAGTGGGTGAGGTAGATCGCGAACGACGCTCCGGCGAGCTGGCCGACCAGGCCGGTGAGGGCCCGGGGCCACGGCAGCGTCGGCACCCAGACGAGCAGCAGGACGCCCGCGGAGATGATCGCCTCGCGGACCAGGTCCTCGGTGAAGCCGAGCGTGCCGGCGACGACCAGTGCGGTCACCATGAGACGGGCTCGGGCGCTCGGCGCGCATGCCGCCGCCCAGCCGGCGACGAACAGCCATCCGACGAACGCCGAGGAGTGGATGACGTCGCCGTCGTACCCGCTGAGCCGCGCCCAGAAGCGCGGGACCAGGGCGAGGACGAGCAGGCCGACCGCGAAGGCGTACGGCGCACGTCGTTCCAGCGCCGCGACCCGCGGCACGGCGGTCAGCGCCAGCGCGGCGAGCAGCAGGTAGACGAGGACCTCGACGAACCAGAAGTGCCACTGCGGCTCGCGCCAGCGGTGACTGCCGAGGGCGTCGTTGAGCAGCAGCACCTGCCGCCACCCGTAGTCGTGGGTGACCAGTGCGACGGCACCGACCCACAGTGCGGTCGGGACGGCGATCCGGGTCACCGAGGCCAGGATCCGCGCGACGCGGCGCTCGGCCCCGCTGTGCGGGAGGTGGAAGCGGGCGAAGTTGGCGCCGGCCACCGCCAGCAGGACGTGGGCCCCGCCGAGCAGCGCGAAGACGTTGGAGTGGCTGCCGACGATCAGCACGATCGCAGCGGCCCGCAGCAGGATGCTGGTGTCGAGCCGGACCCACCCCTGGGAGGAGGTCCGGGTGCCGAGGGCGGCCAGGTCGGCGATGCTCCGCTGCGGCCAGTCGGCCGGCAGCGTGCCGATACGCCGCTCGAGCCGGAGCGAGAGCTCGACGTAGGACAGGGAGTCGCCGCCGAGTCCGGCGAACGTGTCGTCGGGCGTCACCCGACGGCGGCGCAGGACGGCGCCGTACAGCGCCGTGAGGGCCTCCGTCGGCGGTACGTCGGCGGCGTCGTGGGTCGGCGCCTCGAGGCGGGAGACGGCGGTTTGGTCGACCTTGCCGTTGTTGAGCCGAGGGAGCGCCGGGAGGGGGACGACGGCGACGGCGTGGGCGGGCAACCCGGTCGCGGCAGCCGCGGTGTGGGCCACCTCGTCGAGGACGAACGCGTCCGGGTCGCCCGCGACCGCGACGACCAGGCGCGCCGCGTCGGCGGACTCGGCACAGGCGACGTCGTGGTCGTCGACGCTCAGCAGCGCCTCGACGCGGTCGAGGTCGATGCGCTGCCCGAAGAGCTTGGCGAAGCGGGCGCGGCGGCCGACGACCTCGAACAACCCCTCCGGGGTGCAGCGGGCCAGGTCGCCGGTGCGGAGGTGGCTCAGCTCGGGGTCGCGGGCCAGGTCGGCCACGCCGGTCGCGTAGCCCATCATCACGTTGGGCCCGCTGTAGACGAGCTCGCCGACGCCGGCGGGCTGGTCCTCGACGGCCTCGAGGTGCAGGGCACCGCCGGGGATGGCGACGCCGATCGTCGACGGATGGGCGGCCGCGAGCGAGGGGGGCAGGTAGGCCATCCGCGCGGTCGCCTCGGTCTGGCCGTACATGACGTAGAGCTCCCAGCCCTCCCGCGCGCCGCGCTCGGCGACGGCACGGACGCGCTCCGGCGCGAGCCGACCGCCGGCCTGGGTGACGCGGCGAAGGGACGGGAGCACGGGCCACCCGGCGGTGTCGAGCAGGTCGAACGTGTAGGGGACCCCGGCGAACGACGTCACGCCGGTCGCGGCGGCGAGGTCCCACAGCCCGGCGTCGGCGACGGAGAGGTCGCTGAGGACGACGGATGCGCCGACGGCGAGGTGGCTGTGGAGGACGGACAGGCCGTAGCAGTAGTCCAGCGGCAGGGTCAGGACGGCGCGGTCGTCGTCCGCCAGCCCGAGGTACGACGCGATGGCCTCGGCATTGCTGTCCAGGTTCGTCTGCGAGAGCCGGACCAGCTTCGGCGAGCCGGTGGAGCCGGATGTGGAGAGCAGCAGTCGGAGGTCGGGGTGCAGCGCGGGCGCCGGTCGGCCGGTCGTCACGAACCCGCCGTCGGCCCAGGTCACGCTCGCGCCGTAGGCGCCGAGGAGGACCTGGTCCTTGGCCAGCAGCACGGTGTGGCCGTGCGCGAGAGCGGCGAGGTAGGCGACGACGAACTCCAGCGTGGGTGCCGGCGCGAGGCCGACGAGCTGCTGGTCGGCGGGGAGCCGGCTGGCCGCGCGGTCGACCCGCGCGGCCAGCTCGGCGTAGGTCACCTCGGCGCCCGAGCCGTCGAGGTGACCGGTGACGACCGCCGGGCGAGCTCCGTGGTGACGGAGGTCGCCAGCGAACCCGACGCCTGTGCGGGGCCGGGTCACACGCTCGCGCACAGGCGCGTGGAGCGGAGGCGTCACCCGATCAATATAAGGCTAGCCAAACCAATGTTAGGTATCGCTCACCAAAGTGTGAGCAGCGCCTCGCTCACACCGGGGTGAGGCGGAAGACCGGGATCGTGCGGTCGATCCGCTCGGCGTACTTGTCGAAGTTGGGCCAGGTCCTGTTCATGTGCCGCCAGGCCTGCTCGCGCTCCTCGCCCTCGAGCTCGCGCCAGCGGACCGTGTAGGGCTGGCGCTTGAAGCGGATCTCGACGGTCTCGGTCGCCCGCAGGTTGGCTGCCCACGCGGGCGGGCGCGGGTCACCGAAGAACGAGCCGGCGATCAGCCACTCCGGGCCGTCCGGCACCGTCAGCAGGTTGGTGGAGCGGAGCACGCCGCTCTTGCGGCCCGGCACGGTGAGCTCCATGCTCGGCAGCCCGGCGAGGTCGACGAAGCAGTAGCGCTTGCGGGTGACCGCCTGGAGCCGCTTGTCGAACCACACGATCTGGGGCAGGAGCTTCGGTGCCCAGGCGTACGACCCGAACTTGACCGCCACCGGTGTGAACAGACCCATGGCGGAAAGGTAGACGAAACCGTTGATGAGGGTCAGATGAGAGCCTCATGGAGGTCTCATCTGGGGTTCCTAACTTCGTCATGTGCTCACGAACGTCGCCGCCAACGCCGCCGCCCAGCTCGACGCTGCCAGCTCCGTCTTCCGGGGGTGGGCAGCCACCCAGCCCTGGACGGAGCAGCCCCTGCTGTTCGTCGAGTGGGCGTTCGACAAGCACACGCTGCTCTACTGGACCGTCGCGCTCGCTGCGTTCCTGCTGGCCCGCCGCCAGGTGCGCGAGGCCGTGCTCGCGGTCGCCGTCATGTGGTCGACCCTGGAGCTGAGCGGCTGGGGCAAGGTGCTCTTCGCCCGCGAGCGACCCGAGTGGCAGAACCCGGCCAACTTCCACGAGTCCGGCTCGTTCCCCTCCTCGCACGCGGCCGGGACCGCCGCCCTCATGGGCCTGGTCCTGGTGTTCGTGGTGCTGCGCAGCCGCTCCGAGGTCGTGCGGCGCTGGGGCTCGGTCGCCGTCGGTACGACGGTCCTCGCGGTCTGCCTCGACCGGCTGCTGCTGGGCCGGCACTACCCGAGCGACCTGGCTGCGGGCCTGCTTCTCGGTGGCGGCGTCGTGCTCGCCGCGGTCGGCGTCCTCCACCTGCTGTCGACCGTGTCGACCGGTGTCCCGGCACGCGAAAGGGGCGCCACCCCTGTCGAGGTGACGCCCCTGCGCGATCGCGAGCTGGTGCTCGTCAGCCGATCTGCCTGACGAAGGTGCCGCCGGCGAACTTGTCGTGCCACCCCTGGTGGTTGGGCTGGTCGCTGTTGAGCGTGATCGCGATGTAGATGATCGCGGCCAGCGGAGCGGCCCAGCCGAGGAAGAACCAGCCGATGAACGGGACGATGCTGAGGACACCGAGCGCGGAGTACAGGTTGCGCTTCACGGCCTGCTGCATGGTCGGCTTGCTGACACCGTCGGGGGCGAAGGTCTGCAGCTTGAGGATCATCTTGCCGACGGTCTGGCCGCGGTTGGACTCCAGGAACGCGAAGTACCCGAGGTAGAGGCCGGCCTGAACGATCGCGGTGAGCGTGTAGAAGATGAAGTACTCACCGAACGAGTTGCTGAACCCTGAGTAGATGATCGCGCTCAGGATCACGTAGATCGGGACGTAGACGACGCCCAGGATCACGTGGTCGATGAGGCGGGCCAGGAAACGGTTGAGCAGCTCGGCCGGGCGCGGGACGCCGGCAGGCTGGGCACCGGGGTAGCCGCCCGGCGTACCGCCCGGGAAGCCACCACCGGGCGGCGGCGGGGGAGGGGTCGGCGGGCCGGGAGGCTGCGGGGGCATCGACATGAAGGTTGCTCCTTGATGAGGGCGTGCGAAGCGCGCGTGTGACACATCTGTACCGCGCAGGGATGTGGCCAAACCTAAGGATGACCGACTCCTGCGCGAAAGGGGGTCAACCCCACCATTTGGGGCGTTCGGCGGTTCGCCCGGGGTTGCTTCCCGTTGTCCGCGGGTTGCTGCTGCGTTCAGGTCCCCGTCTCCCGCGCGCCCTACCTTCCGCCTGTGCTCCAGCAACGTCGACCCCGCACCGCGGTACCGATCACCCGCGGTCTGGTGGGCAGCAGCCTCGTGCTCCTCGGGGGTCTCGGCGTCGCCACGCTGCCGCCGTCGACGCCGCTGCTCCGCTCGGGCCTCCTCGACCTGGTGCGGGGCACGCAGGCCGGCCGGATGTCGGCGCTGGTGCTCGTGCTCCTCGGTCTCGGCATGGTGGCGAGCGCCTGGCTCGCCCTCTGTCGCCACGTCGCCCAGCACGCCGGGCACGACGAGCGTGAGTCCCTCGACCTGGTGCGGTTCGCGGCGACGGCGTGGAGCCTGCCGCTCGTCGTGGCGCCGCCGCTGTTCTCCCGGGACGGCTGGTCCTACGCCGCCCAGGGCATGCTCGCGCGGGTGGGCCTCTCGCCCTACGACTACGGTCCCTCGGCGCTGCTCAGCGGCCGGACCGCGGTGCTGCCGGACGCCTACCGCCTCCAGAGCGGCGACCCGATCGTGCAGGCGGTCGACCCGATGTGGGCCGACACCCCGACGCCGTACGGGCCCCTGCACGTGCTGCTCGGTGAGGTCGGTGCCGGCCTGACGGGCAACCCGTGGGTCCTCGTCGTCGGTCACCGGCTGATCGCGCTGGTGGGCCTGGTCATGCTCGCCTGGGCGGTGCCGCGGATCGCGAGGTGGACGGGGGCCGACCCGGCGCTCGCCTCGGCGCTGGTGCTGGTCTCCCCGCTCATGCTGGCCAACGGGGTCGCCGGACTGCACAACGACCTGCTGATGGTCGGCCTGATGGCGGTCGCCCTCGTGATCGGCGTGGAGCAGCACTGGGCTGCCGGGGCTGCTGTCGGGGCGCTCGCCGCAGCGGTCAAGCTCCCCGGGGGACTGGTCTGCATCGGCATCGCACTCGCCTCGCTCCCGGCCGGCGTCGCCCTCGCGGACCGGGTACGACGGCTCGGGGCCGTTGCCGCTGCCTCGCTGGGGGTGCTCCTGGGGCTCGGGGTGGTGACCGGCCTCGGTCAGGGCTGGATCGCCGCGCTCACCGTCCCCGGCAAGGTCTCGACGCCCCTCTCCGCGACGTCGCTCGTCGGCGGTGCGCTCGACTCGGTGGCCTCGGCGGTCGGCGCCGACCTGCCGGACGGCACCTTCCTCGGCGTGCTGCGCGCCCTCGGCATCGCCGGGATGGTCGTCGTCGCGGCCGTGGTCGCGCTCCGCTGGCCGACCGGGGACCGGGCCTCGGCCGTGACGGCGGTCGCGCTGGTCGCGGCCGCGTTCGTGGTGCTCTGCCCGGTGGTCCACCTCTGGTACTTCCTGGTGCTGCCGCCGTTCCTCGCCGCCCTCCCGCTCTCCCGGGGCGCCTCGAGCGCGTTCATCGCGCTGTCCGTCGTCCTGGGAATGGTGGCGCCGCTCGACTCCTCGATGCACGGCGCGTACCTGGCGATCGTGCTCGCCGTGATGACCCTCGCGGTGCTGCTGCCCGTGCTGCTGCTCACCCCGTCCGCGCGCGACCGGATCGACCGGATCGCGTCGTCACGCTGGCTCGTCGTCCGCTAGGACCCTCCCGCGTTGCTAGCGTGGCCGTGATGACTCTCCGCCTCGCCGCCGCCCTCGTCGGGCTCGGCCTGGTCGCCGGCTGCTCCTCGACCGGCGACACCGCCGACGAGCCGGCCGACGCGTCCGACCCGGCGTCGACGTCGACCGACGCGTCGACGGACACCACGGTCGACTACCCGGAGGAGGGCGTCGACCTGGTCGAGCCGCCCGCCGTCGAAGGCGCCTACCGGCAGGCGCTGCAGACCTACGTCGACTTCGAGCGCGGCCGTCGGCTGGCGGCGCGGACGGGCGACATCACCGACCTGCTGGCCCTCTCGGCCGTGGCGGCCGTGGTCGACCCCTACCGCGAGGCGATCAAGGCCTACGCCGGTGCGCCCTACGCCGGTGACGTCCGGATCGAGTTCCTCCGGGTCGAGCCGCGCGACACGGTGCTGGTGATCGACCTGTGCGTCGACGCCACCGACCTGGTCGTCCCGGACGACGCGCCCACCCAGCTGGGAGAGGCGACCCGCGCGCCGCAGCGGGTCGAGGTCCGCAACTACGAGGGCCCGTGGCGGGTCAGCAAGGCCGTGCCGGTCGACGGGTCGTGCTGACCCCGCGCAGCTAGGCCGTCTCCGGCACCCGCGCCGCCTCGCCGGCGTGGATCGCGAGCATCCGGCCCACGGTCTCGCTCCAGGGATACAGCTCGGCGCGCTGTCGGGCGCCCGCCCGTCGCTCCGCCCGCGGCCGGGCCGCGACCTGGAGCACCGCGTCGGCGAGCGCCGCGGGGTCGGGGGCGGCCCAGCCGCCCGAGGTGCGGTCGACGAGCTCGCGGGCGCCGCCGCGGTCCGCGGTGACCACCGGGGTGCCGCTCGCCAGCGACTCGAGCACCGCGAGCCCGAACGTCTCGGTGGGGCAGACCGACAGCGCTACGTCGGCCTCGGAGATCCGCCGGCTGAGCTCCTCGCGTCCGTCGACGAACCCGTGGAAGTGCACGGGCGCGCGGCCCGCGATGGCCTGGAGCTCGTCGAGGTGCGGGCCGTCGCCGTACACGTCCATCCGGAGCGGGATCCCGCGCCGGTGCAGCTCGACGGCGGTGGCGACCGCGAGGTGCGGCGACTTCTCGCGGGACAGCCGGCCGACGTGGGTGAGGCGCAGGATCTCGTCGTCGGGGCGGGCGACGGGGTGCGGGCGGAACGTCTGCAGGTCCACGCCGAGCGGGACCCGCTCGACCGGGCAGCCGGCGGCCGCCGCGACCTGCTGGAACTCCTGCTCGGCGTAGCGGGAGGTGACGACGAGGGTGTCGAAGCTACGCACGACCAGCCGGTTGACGACCCCGATCGACATCTTCGAGGTCGTCGGCTTGCCGCTGCGCCGGGCGAACATGTCGGTCAGCTGCTCGTGGGAGAGGCAGACCGAAGGGACGCCGGCGCGCCGGGCCCACCAGGCGACCGGCAGCAGCGTGAGCTTGTCGTTCCACTCGATCGACGTCGGCCCGAAGCGGTCGAGCACGTCGATGAGCCGCCACGGCTCGACGATGAGGCGGTAGCCGCCGCCGACCTGCGGAGCCCGGACCTGGACGACGGTCCCGTGCGCGGTCTCGGTGGTCGTGTCGGTCGGGCCGGGGACGACGAGGAGCCGGTCGACGCCGGCGTCGACGTAGCCACGGCCGAGCTCGGCCAGCGCGGTCTTCATGCCGCCCGAGGCCGCCCCGACGAAGTTGGCCAGCTGGGCGATGCGCACGTCGGCACCCTCCCCGGTGCCGGTGAACGGTCGGCGACCTGGGGACGATCGCGGGTTGACGATCGCGGGAGGATGACCCCGTGAGCAACGAGGAGCAGCGCCCCGACGAACTGACCTGCACCGGGGCCGACGCCCAGGGTGTGGAGATCATGACGCCGCGCGAGGTCCCGCTCGGCGGCCAGCGCGCGATGCCCGTACGACGCACGCTGCCGCAGCGTGAGCGGAGCCTGGTCGGTGCCTGGTGCTTCCTCGACCACTACGGCCCCGACGACGTGGCGGACTCCGGTGGCATGTCGGTCGCCCCGCACCCGCACACGGGCCTCCAGACGGTGAGCTGGCTGTTCGAGGGCGAGATCGAGCACCGCGACAGCGCCGGCCACCACGCGATGGTGCGGCCCGGCGAGGTCAACCTGATGACGGCCGGCCGCGGCATCAGCCACTCCGAGGTCTCGACGACGGCGACCACGACGCTGCACGGCGCCCAGCTCTGGGTGGCGCTCCCCGACGAGCACCGCCACACCGATCCGGCGTTCGAGCACTACGCGCCGCCGGAGCGCGCGGGCGACGGCTGGCGCGGGCGGGTCTTCCTCGGCTCGCTGCTCGGCGAGACCTCGCCGGTGGCGACCTTCTCGCCGCTGCTCGGTGCCGAGCTCGTCCTCGACCCGGGCGTCATCCTCCCGCTGGAGGTCGACCCCACCTTCGAGCACGGCGTCCTCGTCGACCTCGGGTCGGTGACGGTCGACGGCGTGACCGCGAAGCCGTCCGACCTGGCCTACGTGCCGCCCGGCGACGGCACGATCGCCGTCGTCGCCGGCGACGAGGGTGCGCGGGTGCTGGTGCTCGGCGGCACCCCGTTCGAGGAGGCGATCGTGATGTGGTGGAACTTCGTCGGCCGCAGCCACGAGGAGGTCGTCGCGTTCCGCGGCGAGTGGCAGGACCAGATCACCCGGGACGGTGCGGTGGTCGCGGACTCCTCCGACGTCGCCGACGGCCGGTTCGGCGTGGTGCGGGGCGACCACCTGCGCCCCATCCCGGCGCCGGAGCTCCCCAACGCGCGGCTCAAGGAGCGCCGCTAGGGCCCGTCTCCTTCTCCGGCATGATGGTCGCTCGTGCGAGCGGTCATCGGTGAGGACGGCGTCGGCCGCTGCCCGTGGGCCGGCGGGCCGGGCCCGATGCGCGCCTACCACGACGACGAGTGGGGCGACCCGGTCACGGGCGAGTCGGCGTACTTCGAGCGGATGACGCTCGAGGCGTTCCAGTCCGGCCTCTCCTGGGCGACGATCCTCGCGAAGCGGCCGGCGTTCCGGGAGGTGTTCGTCGACTTCGACGCGGACGCGGTGGCGGCGTTCGACGACGTGGACGTCGAACGGCTCCTGGGCGACGCCCGGATCGTCCGCAACCGGGCCAAGGTCCTGGCGACCGTCCAGAACGCCCGGGCGACCGTGGACCTCCGCTCCCGGGAGGGGCTCGAGGCGCTGCTCCTCGGATTCGCCCCCGCCGTCGACCCGGCCCCGGACGCGACGACCAGCGCCGAGTCGGTCGCCATGGCCAAGGAGCTCAAGCGGCGCGGCTTCGCGTTCGTCGGTCCGACCACGGCGTTCGCGCTCATGCAGGCACTCGGCCTGTTCGACCCGCACGTGCCCGGCTGTCATCGGCGGGGGCACGGGCGAGGCGCTCCGAGGGCAGGCTCGTGATCGTCGGGCTGACCTGGCTGATCGCCTTCCAGCTGCTCGGCGAGGTCACCGTCCAGGTGCTCGACCTCACCGTGCCGGGGCCGGTCGTCGGGATGCTCTACCTCTTCGTCTTCCTCCGCCTGCGCCAGCCGGCGGCGGATGCTCCGGTGCTCCGTGCGGGCACCGGGCTGCTCCGCCACCTCCAGCTCTTCTTCATCCCGGCCGGCGTCGGCATCGTCGCGTCCTTCGGGGTCATCGGCGCCGACTGGCTGCCGATCCTCGTCGCGATGCTCGGCTCGTGGTTCCTCGGGCTCGCGGTGGTCGGCTGGACCTCGACCGGCCTCGAGCGGCTGCTCGGCCAGCCGCGTGACGACCAGCCGCGCACGCCCCGGGCGGCACGATGAGCGGGGGCATCGACGGGCTGGTGGAGACCGTCCTCGACACCCTGCGGACGCCGCTGGGCCTGCTCGGGGTGACGCTCGTCGGCTACCAGCTCGGGCGCTGGTTGCAGCGGCGCAGCGGCGAGCACCCGCTCGTCCAGCCGGTCCTGGTCGCGGTCGTCGTCGCCGGCATGGCGATCACCCTGCTCGACGTCGCGTACGACGACTACCGGTCGTCGACCGAGCTGGTCGCCTTCTGGCTCGGGCCGGCGACGGTGGCGCTCGCGATCCCGCTGCACCGGCAGGCCGACCGGCTCCGCGGCTTCGTCGTGCCGCTGGTGGTCGCGGTCGTCCTCGGGGCGGCGACCTCGATCGTGAGCGCGGTCTATCTCGCGCGTTGGCTCGGCGCCGGGGAGGTGCTCCAGGAGACGCTCTCCACCAAGGCGGCGACGACGCCGGTCGCGATCGCCCTCACCGACTCCCTCGGCGGGATCCCGCCCTTGGCCGCGGTGTTCGCCATCGTCATCGGCATCTTCGGGGCGATGTTCGGACCGGCCACGTTGTGGCTCCTGCGGGTCCGCGACCGGCGGGCTCGCGGGCTCGCGCTCGGCGCGGTCTCGCACGGCGTCGGCGCCTCGCGGATGCTCCTGGAGAACGAGACCGAGGGTGCGTTCGCGGGGCTCTCGATGGGCCTCACCGCCCTCGCCATCAGCCTCCTGCTGCCGGTGCTGGCCCTCTGGGTCTTCTGACCTGCAACGGGGCTGGGGGAGCGCTAACGTGCCCCCCATGAGTCGCGTGCACGCCTTCTCCGACGACGCTCTCGGTGATCTCGACGCGGTCGGCGTCGTCGAGCGCCTCCAGGCCGGTGAGGCCTCCGTCCAGGAGGTCGTGGACGCGGCGATCGCCCGGACGGAGGCGGTCAACGGGGAGCTGGGTGCGGTCGCCTACCGCGACTACGGCCGGGCCCGCAACGAGGCCCGGAACCCCCGCGGCGGGTACTTCGCCGGGGTGCCGACGTTCGTCAAGGACAACGTCGACGTCGGCGGCATGCCGACCATGCAGGGGACCGACGCGTGGACGCCGTACGTCGCCAAGAAGGACGGCGACTTCGCCCGGATGTACTTCGCGACCGGACTGGTGCCGCTCGGCAAGACCCGCCTGTCGGAGTACGGCTTCAGCGCCAGCTGTGAGCACCCGCGGCTCGGGCCGGTGCGCAACCCGTGGCACACCGACCACACCGCCGGTGCCTCGAGCGCCGGCTCGTCCGCGCTGGTGGCCGCAGGGGCGGTGCCGATCGCGCACGCCAACGACGGCGGCGGCTCCATCCGGATCCCGGCGGCGGTCAACGGGCTGGTCGGCCTCAAGCCCAGTCGGGGCCGGCTCGCCCAGGACGCGCTGATGCGCCAGCAGCCCGTCCGGATCGTCGCCGACGGGGTCGTCACCCGCAGCGTCCGCGACACCGCCGCGTTCTACCGGGAGGCCGAGCGGATCTACCGGCCGCTGGAGATGCCGCCCATCGGCGACCTCACCCGGCCCGGCCGCAAGCGGCTGCGGATCGCGCTCAACACGACCGGTCTCACCCGGGGAGCCGACGCCGAGGTCACCCGGCTCACCGAGGAGACCGCGCGGCTGCTGGAGGAGCTCGGTCACACCGTCGTCGAGACCGATGCCCCGGTGCCGCCGTCGTTCCCCGACGACTTCCTCCTCTACTGGGCCTCGCTGGCGCTGGCGCTGGTCACCGGCGGCCGGGCCAGCCACGGCCGCAGCTGGGTGCGCGCCAACCACGACGCGCTCACCGACGGGCTCGCCCGGCACGCGCGGCGCAACCTGCACCGGCTGCCCGGGGCGATCGTCCGGCTGCGGCGCAGCACCCGTGACGCCGCCCTCTTCTTCGACAAGTACGACGTCAGCCTGACCCCGACCGTGGCGAGCCCGACGCCCCGGATCGGCCACCTCGACCCGACCGCCGACTACGAGACGATCATCGAGCGGCTCATGGACTGGGTGACCTTCACGCCCCTGCAGAACGTCACCGGGACACCCGCGATCTCGCTGCCCCTCGCGACCACGGCGACCGGTCTTCCGCAGGGCATGATGCTCGGCTCCGGGTTCGGTCACGAGGCCGTCCTGCTAGAGCTCTCCTACGAGCTGGAGCAGGCTCGACCGTGGGCCCGGATCACCGGCTGAACAGCCATGACGTCGGCCGATTTCGTCGTACCGCCAGGAGGGTTGTATCGTTCTCCGGCGTTGCCCCTTTAGCTCAGTCGGCAGAGCGTCTCCATGGTAAGGAGAAGGTCTACGGTTCGATTCCGTAAAGGGGCTCTGGGAGCCAGGATGTCCTCCTCCGCGGTCGCGAGGTCGTGGGGAGGCAGCCTGAACCCCCTGGCGGGGTAGCTCAGGTGGTTAGAGCACACGGCTCATAATCGTGGTGTCGCGGGTTCGAGTCCCGCCCCCGCTACGCCAGATGACATCGCAACACCCCGCAGCACCACAGACAACAGACGCAAGGACTTCCCGTGGCCAGCAAGAGCTCTGACGTTCGCCCCAAGATCACGCTCGCGTGCGTGGACTGCAAGGAGCGCAACTACATCACGAAGAAGAACCGGCGCAACGACCCCGACCGCCTCGAGCTGTCGAAGTTCTGCCCGCGTTGCCGCAAGCACACCGAGCACAAGGAAACGCGCTGACCGCTCAGTAGCACCCTGACCGACCCGGCTCCCCTCGTGGGAGGCCGGGTCGACGTCTTTTTTCGCCCCGTCGGGCCCTGTCCGGCCCTGTCCGGCCCCGCAGTCCCGTCAGGCTCCGCAGTCGGAGCGCTCGCCGCCGACCAGCTCCGAGACGTCGTAGCGGGCGAGGGCCGGGACGACCGGCCGGCCGCCCTGGAGGAAGTACGGCGCCGACGGCGTCTCGCTGACGACCCAGAGCCGGTCGCCGAGGAGCGCCACCCCCTCGGCGCCGGGCAGGAACGCGACCCGGCGCCGGGCCCCCGCCCAGAGCTCGCCGCAGTAGGTGTTGGAGCGGGTGAACCACACCTGCGCCGGGCCGGGGCCCAGGTCGCCCCAGAGCGCGCCCTGTCCCGCGGGCGGGCCGGGCTGGACGTCGGCCGCGTCCTCGGGGCCGAGGTCGAGGCGACCGGCCTCGAACAGCACGTCCGTCGCGAACCAGTGCAGCGGCCAGCGGTGGTCGCCGTGGAAGCCGCCGACGCCGAGCCGGCCGCGGTCGTCGTGGACGAGGAAGGACCCGCGGACCCGGTCGAGCAGGTGCCACACCCGCCGGACGACGAGGGACTCCGGGTCGAGGAGCCACACCTTGGTGAACTGCGAGACCCACAGCCCGTGCTCGTCGAGGCTCAACCCGCCCGCGTGCCGGCAGTTGGCGGGGCGGCGCGGGGCGAGGTCGGCCCGGATCGGCGAGACCTGCGCGATCTCCTCGCCGCTGCGCAGGTCCAGCCGCAGCACCCGACAGGTGTCGGAGCCGACCGCGGTGCGTCCCTTGTCGTACCCGCTCACCCACGCCGAGTGCCCCCGGACGACCAGGCCCTGCGGCACGAACTCGGGGTCGGCCGGTGGTAGCCACAGGCCCGCGCACAGCGCGTGGTCGTTGGGGAGGCGCGCCAGCGGTCCGTCGAGGTAGGACGGCGGGTCTCCCAGGACGTCGTCGAACATGATCGGCCCGCAGCCCGTGCGCGTGGGCGGCGCCGTGTCCGGGTCGGCGCTCTCCGCCCCGCCGGAGCACGCCGCCAGCCCCAGCAGCAGCGCCGTGACGAGGGCGCCGAGCCCGGTCCGAGCCGACATGCCGGCAAGTGTGCATCCTCCGCCCAATAGGCTGCCTCCATGCCGATCGACGCTTCCCTCGTCGGCCGGGAGTTCCCGCCGACCGCGCCCTTCCTCGTGACCGAGGCGGAGGTGGCCTCGTTCGCCGCCGCCACCGGCTCCGGGTCGCGGCGGGTGCCGGCGACCTTCCCGGTCGTGGTCACGTTCCGCGCGCTGCTGGAGTTCCTGGAGGCCGAGCGGGTCGAGCTCGCCCGGATCGTCCACGGCGACCAGAAGTTCTCCTACGAGCGGCCGGTGGTCGTCGGCGACGAGCTGACCGCGACCCTGACCGTGACGGGCGTCCGTCAGATCGAGGGCACCGACATCCTGCGCACGACGAGCGCCATCACCGACGCCGACGGCGCCCTGGTCTGCACCGCCGGCGCGACGATCGTGCACCGGGGTGAGGCATGAGCGCCCTCGAGGCCGGCGCCGAGCTCGCGCCGCAGGAGTTCGTCGTACGACGCGACGACCTGGTCGCCTACGCCGGCGCGTCCGGCGACCACAACCCGATCCACCAGGACGAGTCGATCGCCCACCTGGTCGGCCTGCCCGGCGTGATCGCGCACGGGATGTACACGATGGCGCTCGCCGCTCGCGCGGTCGCCGTGTGGACCGACGACGCCGAGGTGGTCGACCTGGGCTGCAAGTTCACGGCCCCGGTGGTCGTCCCGGCGGAGGGCGGCGCCACGGTCCGGATCGCCGGGACGGTGAAGTCGGTCGCCGACGGCTGCGCGACCCTCGCCCTCGACGTCACCTGCGCGGGGGAGAAGGTCCTGGGCGCACCCAAGGCGGTCGTCCGACTTGGCTGAGCGCCTCGCCGACCACACGACCCTGCGCCTCGGCGGACCGGCCCGGGCCTGGGTGCGGGCGACGACCGAGGACGAGCTGGTCGCTGCGATCACCTCGGCGGACGATGCCGGTGAGCCGGTCCTCGTGCTCGGCGGCGGCAGCAACCTGGTGGTCGCCGACGAGGGCTTCGCGGGCACGGTCGTCGAGGTCGCTACGCGCGGCATCGCGGCCGACGTCGAGGACTCCGACGACCCGACCTGTGGGGGAGCAGTGGTGACGGCGGCGGCGGGGGAGACCTGGGACGCCCTGGTCGCGCACGCGGTCGAGCGCGGCTGGGTGGGCATCGAGGCCCTCTCGGGCATCCCCGGCTCGGTCGGCGCCACCCCGATCCAGAACGTCGGCGCCTACGGCCAGGAGGTCAGCCAGTCCATCGCCTCGGTGCGGGTCTGGGACCGCAAGCTCCGCGGCGTCCGTACCTTCGCCGCAGCCGACTGCGGCTTCGGCTACCGCACGTCGCGCTTCAAGGTCGACCGGTACGACGCGAGCGCGGCCTTCGGTGGTCGGCACGTCGTCCTCTCCGTCACGTTTCAGCTGCCCCAGGGCTCGCTCTCGGCGCCGGTGGCCTACGCCGAGCTCGCGCGCTCCCTGGGCGTCGAGGTCGGCCAGCGCGCGCCGCTCGCCGAGGTCCGGGCCGCGGTGCTGGCCCTGCGGTCGGGCAAGGGCATGGTCCTCGACCCGACCGACCACGACACCTGGAGCGCGGGCTCGTTCTTCACCAACCCCGTGGTGCCGGCCGACGCCGTCCCCGACGGAGCCCCGGCCTGGCCGACCGGCGACGAGGGCGCCCTCAAGACCAGCGCAGCGTGGCTGATCGAGCACGCGGGCTTCGGCAAGGGCCACGCCGGCCCTGGTGGACGTGTCTCCTTGTCGACAAAGCACACGCTCGCGCTCACCAACCGCGGTGGCGCGGCCACCGACGACCTGCTCACGCTCGCGCGGGAGGTCCGCGACGGCGTCGCGGCGTCGTACGGCATCACCCTGGTCAACGAGCCCGTGCTCGTCGGCTGCACCCTCTGACTCGAATCCGGACCTTCCTGGGCCGAATCCGGACCTTCCTGGGTCGAGTCCTGACCTTCCTGGGTCTCGAGGTCACGTCGAGCTCGAAAGGTCGGGATTCGCCGCGGACAACTAAGGATTCGACCCAGGAAGGTCAGGATTCGACGTGATCCGCAGCAGCCGGATGAGGCTGTCGACGTAGGCCCGGGTGCCGTCGGCCTCGAGGCTGGCGGTCGGGGTCGTGATGAGTGAGACGACGATCCGGAAGCACCACTCGGCAGCCTCACGCGGCGTGAGTGGGCGGGACCCGTCGGGTCGCGCCTCGGCCTGGTCGAGCGCGCGGCCGAGCTGTTCCTCGAACAGCGCGACGACCTGCTCGACGAGGGGACCCGAGCCCGTGGTGAGCGCCGGCAGGATCAGCTCGGGGTGCTCGCTCAAGGCCTTCTGGAGCAGGGCGTGGCCGCGCGCGTAGTCGACGACGTAGACGATCGCGCTGACGAGGTGGGCCTCGAGGTCGTCGCTGCGGCGCATGATCGGCACGACCGAGCTGAAGAAGGTGACGATCTCGCGGTCGAGGACCGCGGCCACGATCGCGGACTGGTCGCCGGCGTACTTGTAGACGGTCGGCCGGGAGATCCCCGCGCGCTCGGCGATCGCAGCGTGCAACCGGGCGTCGAGGCCCTGGTCGAGGAGGCACTCGGTCGCCGCGTCGAGGATCCGCTCGCGGATGGTCTCCGCCGCCTTCGGGTTCGCGGGCCCGGGGCGGAGGCGGTGGACGCTGGACCTCAGGCCGGACATGGATCCATCGTAGGGTCCTTGACCGGTCGTTGACGAAGTGCAATGGTACGTAAACAACTCGCAGCACCGGCGCTGCGGGTCCGCCGGAGGGACTCCTCATGACCACCGCGCCCGAGCGCACCGCGCTCCCGCCCGCCCCCGACATGACGCAGGTCGCCACCCGCCTGCTCCGTGGCTCGGTCCGCCGTTCCTACGAGCCGGCCGTCGCCATCGACTGGGACGCCCCGCTCGTCGAGGGCAAGTACTTCCTGCCCAAGGAGGTCGTCTCCCTCTACGGCACGACGTACTGGGAGGAGATGAGTGAGGAGCAGCGCATCGAGCTGTCCCGCCAGGAGATGGCCAACATCCTCTCCGTCGGCCTGTGGTTCGAGAACATCCTCAACCGCGGCCTGCTGCTCCAGCTGCTGCGCGAGGACCCGACCACGCCGTTCGCCCACTACGTGCTCACCGAGATGGGCGACGAGTGCCGCCACATGACGATGTTCGGGAAGGTGATCGCCCGGATCGGTGCGAAGCCCTATCGGATGGGTCTCGTCGACCGCACCGCCGCCGCGTTCCTCCCGCACTTCCTCCACGGCTCGCTGCTCTGGGTCGGCGCGCTCATCGGCGAGGAGATCTTCGACGCCCAGCAGCGCCGGATCATGACCGACCCGGAGCTCCAGCCCGTCGTCGCCCAGCTGATGAAGATCCACGTCACCGAAGAGGCGCGCCACATCAAGTTCGCCCGCGAGGGCGTCGTCCACCGGATGCAGGACGCCTCGCGGCTCGAGCGGTTCCTGGTGGCGAACCTCCAGGGGCTCGGTGGCCCCACGATGAAACGGTGCCTCGTGCACAAGGGCATCTACCACCGCGCCGGGCTCGACGTGGAGCGCGCCTACCGCGAGGCCAAGGCCAATCCCCACCACCTGGAGATGGCGCGGATCGGCTTCGCGCCGCTCGCCGCGTTCCTCGAGGAGAACGGGTTGATGAGCCGGTTCTCCCGCACGATGTGGAAGCGCGCGGGGTTCCTGGCGTGAACACCCCACGCCGTTCTTTGCCTCCCCCGCTTCGCTCCTCCGGCAAACAACGCCGCGGGGACCCCAAGAACGTGAAGCTCCGCAACCGGCCACGGCGGCACCCCGCTGGGATGGCGTTCGTCCCGCCCGACGACGGCGACGGGTACGACGGCCCGGCGACGCTGCTGGTGGGCGGGGAGGTGCTGGCGGTCGCCGTCCACCTCGCGGGCCACCTCGAGCCGCTCGACGGGCTCTACCACTGGTACGGCCGGATCGACGGCACCCCGGACGTCGTCGCCCTCAAGGAGGGCGGCGCCACGACCGGCGAGCTCGCGATCGGGGACCGTGCCCCGGCGCCCGTCCGGCTCGCCGAGCTCGACGTCTGGGGGCACGTCCAGGTCAACGGCGCCGGCGCGCCGCCGTACCTCCTCGAGCCGGTCGACGTCGACCTCCCGTTCTGACCGGCGGTCAGTCCGCGGCGAGCCAGGCGTCGATGTCGGCCTCGGCGCGCTTCCGGAGCTCCTCGGGCGACCGGCTCGCCCGGAACGACATCCGCGCCAGCTCGGCGAGCTGCTCGTCGGCGAGCCGGTGGGCGGCGCGCATCGTGGCGTACTGGCTGGCCAGCCGCGACCCGAACAGCAGCGGGTCGTCGGCGCCGAGCGCGACCGTCGCGCCCGCGGCGAGCAGCGTCGGCAACGGCACCGACGACAGGTCGGAGTAGACCCCGAGCGCCACGTTGGAGACCGGGCAGACCTCCAGCGCCACGCCCGCGTCGACGATGCGCGCGAGCAGGTCGGGGTCCTCGGCGGCCCGGACACCGTGGCCGAGCCGGTGGGCGTGGAGCTCGTCGAGGCAGGTCCGGATGTGCTCGGGCCCGCGCAGCTCGCCGCCGTGGGGGGCGAGCAGCAGCCCGGCGCGCTCGGCGATCTCGAACGCGCCTGCGAAGTCGGCCGTCGTGCCGCGCCGCTCGTCGTTGGAGAGCCCGAAACCGACGACGCCGCGGTCGGCGTACTGGGCCGCGAGCCGGGCCAGCGTGCGCGCGTCGAGCGGGTGGCGGGTGCGGTTGGCTGCGATGACCACCGCCATGCCGAGGCCGGTGCGCTCCGAGGCGTCGCGGACCGCGTCGAGCACCAGGTCGGTGAACGCCGTGATCCCGCCGAACCGGGCCGCGTAGCCGCTGGGGTCCACCTGGATCTCCAGCCACCGACCACCGTCGGCCACGTCGTCCTCGGCGGCCTCGCGCACCAGGCGCCGTACGTCGTCCTCGGTGCGCAGCACCGACCGGGCCACGTCGTACAGGCGCTGGAAGCGGAACCAGCCCTTCTGGTCGGCAGCGGTGAGCTGCGGTGGCCAGGCCGTCACCAGGGCGTCCGGGAGGTGGATGCCGTCGCGCTCGGCCAGCTCCAGGAGCGTCGTGTGTCGCATCGAGCCGGTGAAGTGCAGGTGCAGGTGCGCCTTCGGCAGTGAGTGAGGGTCCCGCACGCCGTCATCGTAGGTGGAGGTGCTTTTGGTCCGCTTGGGCCCGGGTGCGTAGACTCCCACCTTGGTGGCTTTCCCCCATGGTGAGTCGCGCCCTCGTGACGGTCGTCACGGAGCGTGCGGATCCGCTCGAGGAGCGGGGGAAGCAATCGGAGGGCACTAGCTCAACTGGCAGAGCATCGGTCTCCAAAACCGAAGGTTGGGGGTTCAAGTCCCTCGTGCCCTGCAAGGAACAGACGACGAGGTAGAAGAGGTGAGCAGCGTGTCGGACTCCCCTGCGACCGACAAGGGTCGCCAGTCCGACGCCGGCGAGCGGCGTACCGGCCCGGTGACGTTCTACCGCCAGGTCGTCGCTGAGCTGCGCAAGGTCGTCTACCCGACGCGTGAGCAGCTGGTGACCTACTTCTTCGTCGTCATGTCCTTCGTGCTGGTGATGATCGCGATCGTGTCGCTGCTGGACCTCGGTCTCGGCAAGGCGGTCTTCGCCATCTTCACCGGCGCAGACGACGTGTGACCGGCGCTTCCCGCGTCGTCACCCCCGCGAACAGCAACTGATGGAGCAGCACGTGTCGGAGCAGTACGACTCCGCCCAGGAGATGGGCGAGGACGTCACCACCCCCGAGGAGGTCGAGGACATCCTCGACGCCGAGGGCGACGAGCCGACCCCCGAGGAGGTCGAGGCTTCCGAGGTCGAGGCTTCCGAGGTCGACGCCGACGAGGACGACGCTGACGAGGACGCCGATGCGGACCTCGACGACGCGGCTCCCGCCGAGGAGCTCGACCCGCTGGAGGCCTTCCGCCGCGAGCTCCTGATGAAGCCGGGCGACTGGTTCGTCGTGCACACCTACTCCGGCATGGAGAACCGGGTGAAGCACAACCTGGAGAACCGCATCCACTCCCTCAACATGGAGGACTACATCCACGAGATCGTGGTCCCCACCGAGGAGGTCGCGGAGATCAAGAACGGCCAGCGCAAGATGGTCAAGCGCACCGTTCTCCCCGGTTACGTCCTGGTCCGCATGGATCTCACCGACGAGTCCTGGGCCGCGGTCCGGCACACGCCTTCGGTGACCGGCTTCGTCGGTCACAGCCACCAGCCGGTGCCGCTGAGCCTCGACGAGGTCGAGAAGATGCTCGCCCCGTCGATCGTCCTCGCGGTCGCGTCCGAGTCCGAGGGCGGCGCCGCCTCCGGCACGCCCGGCTCGACCGCCGCGAAGAAGCCGATCGAGGTCGCCGACTTCGGTGAGGGCGACTCCGTCATGGTCGTCGACGGGCCGTTCGCGACCCTGCACGCGACCATCACCGAGATCAACGCCGAGGCCCAGCGCCTCAAGGCGCTGGTCGAGATCTTCGGCCGGGAGACCCCGGTCGAGCTGAGCTTCAGCCAGGTCCAGAAGGTCTGACGCCCAGCACCCCGGCCGCGAGGCCGGGCGCAAGGAAAGTGGCAGAGGCGTACGTCGTACCCCTCGTCATGACCACGAGAAGAAAGAGATAGAGGAATGCCTCCCAAGAAGAAGATCGCTGCGCTGGTCAAGGTGCAGCTGCAGGCGGGTGCCGCCACGCCGGCGCCGCCGGTCGGTACCGCCCTCGGTCCGCACGGTGTCAACATCATGGACTTCTGCAAGGCGTACAACGCCCAGACCGAGTCCATGCGCGGCAACGTCATCCCCGTCGAGATCACGATCTACGAGGACCGTTCGTTCGACTTCATCACGAAGACCCCGCCGGCCGCCGAGCTCATCAAGAAGGCTGCCGGTCTGAAGAAGGGCTCGGGCGTCCCGCACAAGGAGAAGGTCGGCAAGCTGACCAAGGACCAGGTGCGCGAGATCGCCACGACGAAGCTCCCTGACCTCAACGCCAACGACATCGACGCCGCAATGAAGATCGTGGAGGGCACCGCCCGCTCCATGGGCGTCACCGTCGAGGGCAACTGAACCACTGTGGGAGAGCCGCGCTGGCTCGCTGACCACACCTCCTCTTCTAAGTAAGGAATCACCATGCAGCGCAGCAAGACCTACCGCGCCGCGTCGGAGACGTTCGACAAGAACGAGCTCTACGCGCCGCTGGCCGCTATCAAGATCGCCAAGGCCTCCAGCAAGAAGAAGTTCGACGAGACCGTCGACGTCGTCATGCGCCTGGGTGTCGACCCGCGCAAGGCCGACCAGATGGTCCGCGGCACCGTCAACCTGCCCCACGGCACCGGCAAGACGGCCCGCGTCCTCGTGTTCGCGAACGCCGACAAGGCCGACGCCGCCCGTGAGGCCGGCGCCGACATCGTCGGTGGCGACGAGCTCATCGACAAGGTGGCCGGTGGCTGGCTCGACTTCGACGCCGTCGTGGCGACCCCCGACATGATGGGCAAGGTCGGCCGCCTCGGTCGCGTGCTCGGCCCCCGTGGCCTCATGCCGAACCCGAAGACCGGCACCGTCACCCCGGACCCGGCCAAGGCCGTGACCGACATCAAGGGCGGCAAGATCGAGTTTCGTGTCGACCGCCACGCCAACCTGCACTTCATCATCGGCAAGGCGTCGTTCGACGAGACCCAGCTCGCGGAGAACTACGCGGCGGCGCTCGAGGAGGTGCTGCGGCTCAAGCCGTCCAGCTCCAAGGGCCGCTACCTGAAGAAGGTCACCGTCTCCACGACCATGGGCCCCGGTGTCCAGGTCGACCCCAACCGCATCAAGAACGTCGCGGTCGAGGACGAGGCCTGACGAGTCGCCTAGGTTGCAGGTCCGAAGTGCCAGGGCCTGACCGATGAAGTGCCGATGCCCGGTGTGCGAAGCACGCCGGGCATCGGTTCGTTTTGATGCTGGTGTTCTCGGGTCCGCAACTGTGGGCACTTCGGACCCGCAACCTGGGCAACTCGTCAGTTGGCGTGCAGCTTCTCCAGGGCGGCGAGCTCGACGCAGACGGCGACGCCGGCCATGGCGGCCTCGACCTCGGCCAGCACAGGGAAGGTGGGTGCGAGCCGGATGTTGCGGTCGTCGGGGTCGTTGCCGTGGGGGAACGCCGACCCGGCGGGGGTGAGCGCGATGCCAGCATCCTTGGCCAGCTGGACGACGCGGGCGGCGGTGCCGTCGAGGACGTCCAGGTCGACGAAGTAGCCGCCGACCGGGCGGCTCCAGGTCGCGACGCCCAGCCCGTCCAGGCGCCCGCTGAGGGCAGCCTCGACGGCCGCGAACTTCGGGGCGATCAGGTCGCGGTGCTTGCGCATGTGGTCGCGGACGCCGTCGGCGTCGCCGAAGAACTCGATGTGGCGCAGCTGGTTGACCTTGTCGGGCCCGATCGCGGCGTACGAGAGCCGCTTCAGGAACCACTGGAGGTTCTCGGTGCTCGCGGCGAGCGCCGCGACGCCGGCGCCCGCGAAGGTGATCTTCGAGGTCGACGCGAACATGATCGGGCGGTTCGGGTGGCCGGAGGCCGACGCGAGCCCGAGCGCGTCGGCGCTCTTGGTCTCCACGTCGGTGAGGTGGTGGACCGCGTAGGCGTTGTCCCACAGGATCCGGAAGTCCGGGGCCGCGGTCGGCATCGCCATCAGCTCGGCGGCCACTGCGGTGGAGGTGACGGCGCCCGTCGGGTTGGCGTAGGTCGGCACCAGCCACATGCCCTTGACCGTCGGGTCGTCGGCGACGAGCGCGCGCACCGCAGGGACGTCCGGGCCGTCCTCCCGCATCGGCACGGTCACCATCTCGATGCCGAGCTCGGCCAGCATCGTGAAGTGGCGGTCGTAGCCGGGCACCGGGCAGACGAACTTGACGGTCTCCTCCTGCGACCACGGTCGCGGGGAGTCGGGGCCGCCGTGGGAGAGCAGCCAGGTGACGACCTGGTACATCATCGACAGGCTCGAGTTGCCGCCGGCGATGACCTGCGCGGCCTCGACGCCGAGCAGGTCACCGAAGATCGCGCGCATGTCGGCCAGGCCCTCGAGGCCGCCGTAGTTGCGCACGTCGACGCCCGCGCTGTCCTTGTGCGTCGTGGGCAGCCGCAGCAGGTCCTCGGAGAGGTCGAGCTGGTCGGCGCCCGGCTTGCCCCGCGTGAGGTCGAGCTTGAGCCCCTGGCCCTGGAGGGCCTCGTAGTCGGCACGGAGCGCAGTGAGGCGCTCGGCGAGCTGGTCGGGGGCGAGGTCGGTCAACGGCTGCGCGGACGAGGTCACGGACCAATGGTGCCAGTGCCGCCGCATCCGTCCGCACCCGATATCCGTCGATTTGGACGGGTGCGCTGGCGCGCCGTACTCTTCTCGACGAAACCTTAAGACCACCGGTTGTCCGGGCTGCCTCAGTCCTGACCGAAGGTTCCGCGAAGCGGACGGCCTGTGCAGGGGATCAGAGCATGACCAGCAGTTGTTGCTCCGTCACGGCGGAGCGCGGCCGGTGTCCACGCCCTGAGCGCCTGCGCTCGGGGCGTTCGTCATCTCACGGTCCTTCACCCGGGGGTCAGATCCGGAAGGAGACCCATGGCGCGGGCAGACAAGCAGGCCGCCGTCGCGGAGATCACTGAGTCCTTCAGTGACGCCGCCGGTGCTGTGCTGACCGAGTACCGCGGTCTCACCGTGAAGCAGCTGCAGGACCTGCGGCGCTCCCTCGGCGAGAACGCCAACTACGCCGTGGTCAAGAACACGCTGGCCAAGATCGCCGCCAAGGACGCGGGGATCGAGAGCTTCGAGGAGCTCCTCAGCGGCCCGACCGCCATCGCCTTCATCACGGGCGACGTCGTCGAGGCCGCCAAGGGTCTGCGTGACTTTGCCAAGGCCAACCCCGCTCTTGTCATCAAGGGCGGCGTCCTGGACGGCAAGGCCCTCGACGCTGCCGAGATCGCCAAGCTGGCCGATCTCGAGTCGCGTGAGGTCCTCATGGGCAAGCTGGCGGGCGCGATGCTCGCTTCGCTGAGCCAGGCCGTCTACCTTCTCAACGCTCCTCTCGCCCAGGTCGCCCGCCTCGCGGGTGCGCTGGAGGCGAAGGCCGCTGAGGACCCCTCGATCCTCGCAGGTGGTGCCGGTACGCCGGTCGCCGCCGAGGAGGCCCCCGCGGAGGCAGCTGCCGACGTCGAGGCCCCCACCGACGAGGCCCCCGCCGAGGAGGCGGCTCCTGAGGGGCCCGCCGCCGAGGCTGCCTCCGACGAGGGCGACACCACCGAGGCCTGACCGGCCCCGGTACCCACCACCTGAAACCCGGCCTGCGCCCACCGACCACCTCGGCGCCGGCCACCTAACGGAAGGAAAGCCATCATGGCGAAGCTCAGCACCGACGAGCTCCTCGACGCGTTCAAGGAGATGACCCTCATCGAGCTCTCGGAGTTCGTGAAGCAGTTCGAGGAGACCTTCGGCGTCACCGCCGCCGCGCCGGTCGCCGTTGCCGCTGCCCCCGCCGCCGGCGGTGCCGCGGCCGGTGGCGACGACGCTGCCGCGCAGGACGAGTTCGACGTCGTCCTCGAGTCCGCTGGTGACAAGAAGATCAACGTCATCAAGGAGGTCCGCGCGCTGACCTCCCTCGGTCTCAAGGAGGCCAAGGACCTCGTCGAGGGTGCCCCGAAGGCCGTCCTCGAGAAGGTCAACAAGGAGACCGCGGACAAGGCCAAGGAGACCCTCGAGGCCGCCGGCGCCACCGTCACCCTCAAGTGACCTCCTGACGTCACACCTGCACCACCGTCGAGAGGCGGGCCCCCGGACTCGGGGGCCCGCCTCTCGCGCTTTTTCTCGCTCCGGGGCGACATCCGACAACGGTCTGAGCCTGATGTGTCTCGTATTCGGGGGTCGCGTGACGTGGGACACGGTTTCCGCGTAACGTGCGCCACGCGGCTGCGTTGTTCACTCGCAGCCGCACGTGGGATTGCTCGCACTCCACCGGGGGGGCGGAACCCGCGGAGGGGCCAGAAGAAGGCGGAGGAAGAGGTCAACATGGGCGTCGATGTCGCAGTGACCAACCTGACCAAGCAGTTCGGCAAGCAGCTCATCTGGAAGGGCGTCACGCTGACGCTGCCTGCCGGTGAGATCTCCGTGATGCTGGGTCCGTCCGGTACGGGCAAGTCCGTCTTCCTCAAGGCGCTCATCGGCCTGATCAAGCCCGACGAGGGTTCGATCGTGATCGAGGGCACCGACATCGCCTCGTGCTCGGAGAAGGAGCTCTACGAGATCCGCAAGCTGTTCGGGGTGCTGTTCCAGGACGGTGCGATGTTCGGCTCGATGAACCTCTACGACAACGTGGCGTTCCCGCTGCGCGAGCACACGCGCAAGTCGGAGTCGGAGATCCGTGACATCGTCATGGAGAAGATGGACCTGGTCGGTCTGCTCGGTGCGGAGTTCAAGCTCCCCGGTGAGATCTCCGGCGGTATGCGCAAGCGTGCGGGCCTGGCCCGCGCCCTGGTGCTGGACCCCGAGATCCTGCTGATCGACGAGCCGGACTCGGGTCTGGACCCGGTGCGTACCTCGTTCATCAACCAGCTCTTCGTCGACCTGAACGCCCAGATCGACGCGACGTTCCTGATCGTGACGCACGACGTCAACAGCGTCCGGATCGTGCCCGACCAGATCGGTCTGCTCTACCACAAGCACCTGGCCATGTACGGCCCGCGGGAGA
>NZ_JACEFC010000140.1 GCF_014180715.1 Nocardioides stalactiti
CGAGCTCGTCGTGGGTCATCGTCGAGGCGTTGACCCGGAGGCCGCCGACCCGCTGCTGCCAGGCGCCGCCGTCGAGGGCGGGCGTGATGTGGGTGGGGTGGGCGCAGTTGACCATGAACGCCAGCGGAGCGGCGCCGGTCTGCTCGTCGACCGCCGCGATGGCGACGCCGAGCGGGGTGCCGTCGGGCAGCCGGCCGTCGGTCTCCACCGTGAAGCCGATGACGACGGGGAGGCCGACGTCCTGCGCGGCGCGCGCGACCCCGACGCCCTCGCCGACATCGGTGAGGGTCAGTACGGTCGCCCGGCTCGCACCGGCCTCGGCGAAGGCGGCCAGCTGGGGCCGGTGGTAGGCCGCGGCCTCGTCCGGGTCCACGCCGCCGGCGGCGACGGAGCCGTCGCCCCGCGGGCCGATGATCCCGCCCACCTGCCAGCCGACGAGCTCGTCGGCCCGGGTGCGGGCGATCTCGGCGAGGAACGTGACCGCGAAGCGGTTGACGCGATCGACGGCGGCGGCGTCGTAGCCGAGACCCGACGCGTGGTCCGGGTTGGCCCGCCAGGTCGGGGTCTCCAGGAGGAGCGGGACCGCGGCCCGGACGGCGACCTCGACGTACTCCTCGAAGTAGGAGCGCAGGGCCGCCCGTCCCGCCTCGGTGTCCAGGAGCGGGAATGCCGCGAACTCGGGCAGGTCGATGCCGCGGTTGAAGATCAGGTCGGTCTCGATGCCGCCGTCGGTGAGCAGTCGCTGGGCCATGGGGCGAATCCTTCCCCTGGCACGGGCTCAGCGCCAGGCTCGGGCGTAGTCGATGACGAACGTGGCGGGCAGGTCGGTGGCGTCGGACACCGGGTTCGTCCCGTCGACGGTGCCGACGCCCATGTTGAGGATGATGCTGAACGGGCGGTCGAAGGGCTGGGGGGCGACCAGCGGCGCATCCGGCGCCCAGCGGCGCGCCCAGCACATCTCGCCGTCGATCGAGAACCGCATCTCCTTCGCGAACCACTCGACGGCATAGGTGTGGAACTCGCTCACGTCCTCGACCCGGCAGTCCCAGCCGGAGTCGGCGTGGAAGTTGCGCCCGTTGTAGTGGAGCGTCGGCAGCACGAGGGTCGGGTCGTTGGACCACCACTCCGCGACGTCGATCTCGCCCGACGCCGGCCACCGGCCGTAGGAGAGCCGTAGCGGGTAGAGCCAGAACGCACCGTGGACGCCGGGCGTGCGGGCGGTCGGGTACTTCGCCCGGATCTCGAACCGGCCGTAGGCCTGGGAGAAGTGGGTGCGGGTGCCGACGAGGCCACCGGTGTACGGCGTGCGCAGCGACCCGTAGGGGTTGTCGCAGTTGAGGATCGTGCCCTCGTCGCGGGCCTCGAGGAGCAGGGTCCCCGAGCGGACCGCCACGTTGCTCGCCCCGCGGTAGCAGGTCAGCCCGGACTTGAAGCCCGTCCGCGCGGTGTCCTGGGTGATCCACCTCGTCAGGTCGAGGTCGTCGCCGTCGAAGTCGTCGAAGAACGAGCACTCCCAGGTCCCGCCGCCGGGCTTGGCCAGCACCGGGCCGCACGCGTCGCTCGGGCCGACCACGAACGGGTCCGCCGGGTCCGGGCGGGTCTGCACGGTGGCGACGGCGGCGACCACCAGGAGACCGATGGCGAGGGCGACCACGAGCAGGCGGCGGCCGGGGGAGGGGAGCGAGGGCATCTGGTCTTCCGGGAAGTGCTGCAGGTCCCGAACTCTAGCCCCGCAACACTGGACTTCGGGGGAGTTCCAGGCCGTAGGCTCGGCCCGTGCTGACGACTCGCCACGGTGTGCGCGCCCTCGCGGCTGCCGACCTGGACGAGTTCCTCGCGCTCGCCGACCAGGACCCGGTCGTCAACGTGTTCGCCATCCACCGCGCCCAGACCACCAGCCTGGAGCCGCGCTGGCTCGGCGGCGAGATGTGGGGCCGGTACGACGGGGGCAGGCTCGTCGCCGCCTGCCACGTCGCCGCCAACCTGGTGCCCGTCCAGGCGAGCCCCGAGGACGCGGTCGTCTTCGCCGAGCGGGCGCTGGCCCGTCGTCGTACCGCCTCGACGATCGTCGGGCCGCAGAACGCCGTCGTGCCGTTCTGGGAGTCGGTCGGACCCGCCTGGGGCAAGCCGCGCGACGCGCGCTGGGACCAGCGCCACCTCGTCATCGACGGGCCTCCGCTCGTCACCCCGGACCCCGACGTCCGGCTGACGGCCCGGACCGACCTCGACGTCCTCTACCCGGCCTGCGTGGCGATGTACACCGAGGAGGTCGGGGTCTCGCCCGAGATCGGCGGGGGAGCCGACCTCTACCGGACCCGGGTCGTCCAGCTGATCAGCCTCCGCTGGTCCTTCGCCAAGTTCGAGCGCGGCGAGCTCGTCTTCAAGGCCGAGGTCGCCTGCGCGACGCCCGCCGCTGCCCAGGTCCAGGGGGTGTGGGTCCCGCCGCACCGCCGCGGCGAGGGACTGGCCACCTCCGGGATGGCGGCGGTCGTCGCCCTGGTGCGGGCCCGGATCGCGCCGTCGGTCTCGCTCTACGTCAACGAGTGGAACACGCCCGCGCGCCGCGCCTACGAGCTCGTCGGCTTCCGGGAGACCGCCCGGTTCGCCACCGTCATGTTCTGACTAGCCTCAGCATCTGAACCGCCCGAGCCTCATCCCTTCCCCGACAGGAATCCCGTGACCCAGCCCCTCAAGACCGACGCCAAGGTCGTCGTCGGCGCCTTCCTCGTCTCCGGAACCGTCCACCTGGTCAAGCCCGAGGTGTTCGAGCCGCTCATGCCCTCCTGGGTGCCGGCGCACCGCGAGGTCATCGTCGGGTCGGGCGTCCTCGAGCTGCTCTGCGCCGCCGGCATGGCGTTCCCAAGGACCCGGCGGGTCGCGGGGCTCGCGAGCGCGGCGCTGCTCGTGGGCGTGTTCCCCGGCAACGTGAAGATGTTCACCGACTCGCTCCAGGGCTCCAACAAGCCCCTCCAGGCAGTCAGTCTCGCTCGGTTGCCGCTGCAGCTGCCGATGATCCGCGGCGCCCTGCGTGCCGGGCGCTACTAGGCACCTGGCGGCCGCAGCGGAACTGGTTTCCGGCACTCGGAGGCCCCCGCCTACCCTGTGCCCATGATCTCCCGCATGTCGACCCTGTTCGTCCGCACCTTGCGCGAGGACCCTGCGGACGCCGAGGTGCCGAGCCACCGGTTGCTCGTGCGGGCCGGCTACGTCCGTCGCGCCGCGCCGGGCGTCTACACGTGGCTGCCCCTGGGGCTGCGGGTGCTGCGCCGGATCGAGGCGATCATCCGCGAGGAGATGGACGGGATCGGAGCCCAGGAGCTGAGCTTCCCCGCGCTGCTGCCCAAGGAGCCCTACGAGGCCACCAACCGGTGGACCGAGTACGGCGACAACATCTTCCGGCTCCAGGACCGCAAGGGTGCCGACTACCTGCTCGGCCCCACCCACGAGGAGATGTTCACCCTCGTCGTGAAGGACCTGTACTCGTCGTACAAGGACCTGCCGCTCTCGATCTACCAGATCCAGACGAAGTACCGCGACGAGGCACGGCCGCGCGCCGGCCTGCTGCGCGGTCGCGAGTTCAGGATGAAGGACTCCTACTCCTTCGACGTCGACGACGCCGGCCTGGACGTCAGCTACCAGGCCCACCGTGACGCCTACATCAGGATCTTCGACCGGCTCGGGTTCGAGTACGTCATCGTCAAGGCGACCTCCGGGGCGATGGGCGGCTCGAAGTCCGAGGAGTTCCTCGCGAAGGCCGAGGTGGGCGAGGACACCTACGTCCGGTGCACCCGTTGCGACTACGCCGCCAACGTCGAGGCGGTCGAGGTCCGCGCCCCCGAGGCCGTGCCGTACGACGACGCGCCCGCGGCGCACGCCGAGCCGACGCCGGGGACGCCGACGATCGAGACGCTGGTCGACTACCTCAACGAGAAGATGCCCCGGGACGACCGGCCGTGGCACGCAGGCGACACCCTCAAGAACGTGCTGCTCGTGCTCAAGCACCCCGACGGCACCCGGGAGCCCGTGGCCATCGGCGTGCCCGGCGACCGCGAGGTCGACCAGAAGCGTCTCGAGGGCCAGCTCGAGCCGATCGAGGTCGAGCCCATGGACGAGGGGGAGCTCGGCAAGCACCTCGCCCTGGTGAAGGGCTACATCGGTCCCGACGGCATCAAGCGGGCCGGCATCCGCTACCTCGTCGACCCCCGGGTCGTCGAGGGGACCCGCTGGGTCAGCGGTGCCGACCTCGCCGGGTCGCACGTCCTCGACCTGGTGGCCGGTCGAGACTTCCAGCCCGACGGCACCGTCGAGGCGGCTGAGGTGCGCGACGGCGACGCGTGCCCGCGGTGCGACGGCGGCACGCTGGAGTCCGCGCGCGGAATCGAGATGGGCCACATCTTCCAGCTCGGCCGCAAGTACGCCGCCGCCCTGGACCTCCAGGTGCTCGACGAGAACGGCAAGCTCGTGACCGTCACGATGGGCTCCTACGGCATCGGCCCGTCCCGTGCGGTCGCGGCCATCGCCGAGAACACCCTCGACGAGATCGGCCTGTGCTGGCCGCGTGACGTGGCGCCCTACGACGTCCACGTCGTCGCCGCCGGCAAGGACGACGCGATCTTCGACGCGGCCGCCCGGCTCGCGGCCGACCTCGACGCGCAGGGCGTCGCCGTCCTGCACGACGACCGCGCCGGCAAGATCAGCCCCGGGGTGAAGTTCAAGGACGCCGAGCTCATCGGCGTGCCGACGATCGTCACCGTCGGGCGTGGTCTGGCCGACGGCGTGATCGAGGTCAAGGACCGCCGTACCGGCGAGCGGACCGAGGTGGCGGTCGCCGACGCGGCAACCCACCTCGTCGGCGTCGTCCGGGGGTGAGCGGCCGGTGACGATCGACGCCGTCATCTTCGACTGGGGCGGCACGCTCACGCGCTGGCACGACATCGACTTCCACGCCGAGTCGCTGGCGCTGGCGGCGGCCGTGGTGGCGACCCCCGACCAGGACGACGACCGCCACGTCCACGCGAAGGCCCTCCACGGGGCGGGCGCGGTGATCTGGGGGCGCAGCCGCGACCACCAGCGGAGCGCGACCATCGGCGACCTCTTCACCGAGGCCGGGCTCGGGCACGACCCGGACCTGCTGAGCGCCTACTACGAGTTCTGGGTGCCACACACCGAGACCGACCCCGAGGTGCGTCCGCTCTGGGAGTGGCTGCGGGCCGAAGGGATCAAGGTCGGCGTGCTGTCCAACACGATCTGGCCGCGTGAGTGGCACGTCGGCTTCTTCGAGCGCGACGGGGTCGACCACCTCCTCGACGGCGACGTCTACACCAGCGAGATCCCCTGGACGAAGCCCTCGCCGCAGGCGTTCGGCGCCGCGATGGAGGCGGTCGGCGTCACCGACCCGGCGCGCTGCGTCTACGTCGGTGACCGGCTGTTCGACGACGTCTGGGGTGCGCAGAACGCGGGGATGCGGGCGATCCACGTCCCGCACTCGGCGATCCCGAGCGACCAGGTCGGCCACACCGAGGGCGAGCCCGACGCCGTCGCCCACGCCCTCGCCGACATCCCGGACCTGCTCGCTCCCTGGCGCTGACCCCCAGGCTGCACAGCCTGCCGGTTTGCAGGTTCATGCAGTGCAGATTTATGAGGATCGCGGGATGAGGCGCTCCCGTTGCCGTTCGTTGCATGATGTTGCACAGCAGTCGGGGAGCCCCACCTCTCCGGCACACGCTATGACCGCTGTCCCCGGTCACATGCGGTCCGCGACCCCGACTTCGGGGGACGTCTCGGGAGTTCCCCGATTCGGAGTCGCGGACCGCGAGGCGTTTTCGGGGGAGTGACCCGTTCGCCCGAGCGTGCCGCGTCAGAGGCCGGGCAGGATCTCCGGCCGACCGCCGAACGCGAGGGTGCGGACCGCGGCGTCGAGCAGGGCGTCGATCGCCCAGGCGCGCTGCGCGCCGCGGGTCGACGCCACGACGTAGGCGTAGGTGGCGGCACAGGCACGCTCGAGCTCGAGCGCCCGATCGGCGACGGCGACCGGCGTCGTCAGGTCGGCCGGCAGGTCGTAGCCGGGTTCGGCCGCGACCGGGTCCTGGCCCGCCTCCACGACGAGCGCGCGGACCTCGTCGCGGCGCGCCCGGTGCGTCGTGTACGCCGCCGTGACCTCGGCGTAGAGCGTCGGGTCGGACGACCGGGAGGTCTGGCCGCCGAGGGCGCCGTACACGAAGACGGCGGCGTGCTCGGCCGCGAGCGCGGTCTGGAGCGCTTCTGTCGTCACGCGGCCACCACCTGCTGTTGCGCCAGCGCCGCCGCCATCGCCGCGAACACCTGCGCCAGTGCGCCGCTCTCCGCCGCCAGCGCCGCCTCGACCATGCGGGCCTGCAGCTGGTCCTCCGCCTGCAGCAGCGCGACCCGCGCGGTCGCCGCGTCACCGCGGACCTTGCCGTGGCGCCCGTCGGCGGGCTTCGACAGCTCGTCGAGGTGCTGCTCGTGCAGCGTGCTCAGCCGTCGGGTGAGCGGGCGGAGGACGGGGAAGGCCGTCCCGGTCGCGGTCGCCAGCGCCAGCGCCTGTGCGACCTGACGGCCGACCCGGTCGACCAGGTCGCTGTCCGTGGCGCGGACGGGGGAATCGGTCGCGACGTTGCCGGATCCGGTCTCGTCGCCGCAGCCGGCGAGAAGGACGGTCGCGGCCGCCGCGCCCCCTGCGAGGACGGCACGCCGGGACGCGCGCGGGGCAGGGCTGGACACCCGGCGAGGCTACAGCCGCTATCGTGG
Organism: Nocardioides stalactiti; assembly: GCF_014180715.1. Lineage (GTDB taxonomy): Bacteria > Actinomycetota > Actinomycetes > Propionibacteriales > Nocardioidaceae > Nocardioides > Nocardioides stalactiti. Next base: position 6,769 of record NZ_JACEFC010000140.1, read on the forward strand.
CCGGAGGTACTCGGATGCAGCCGACCGCTTCGGCTGGGCGTCCGCAGCACCATCGGCTTCACCACAATCAGCTTCGCCACAACAGGACACGGGGGTTCTCACCCATGAGCTCGAACGCAACCGCCCAGGCTGTCTCTGACGCCGTGACCGGACGGTTGGGAGAACTGGGGCTCGACCTCGAGGCGGTGGAGCTGACCCCGGCCGGCAAGCGGCGCGTCCTGCGGATCGCCGTCGACAAGGACGGCGGGGTGGACCTCGACGACGTCGCCGCTGCGACGCGGGCGATCAACGAGATCCTCGACGGTTCCGAGGTGATGGGGGAGCAGCCCTACACGCTCGAGGTGACCTCGCGCGGTGTCGACCGCCCGCTGACCCTGCCGCGGCACTGGCGGCGCAACCGCAGCCGCCTCGCCAAGGTGACCCTCACCGACGGGACCGTCCTGACCGGACGGATCGGCGACTCCGATGACGACCAGGTGACCCTGGACGTCGACGGCAGCGACCGTGCCCTGCCCTACGCCGAGGTCGACAAGGCTCTCGTGCAGATCGAGTTCAACCGGAAGGACCGTGACTGATGGACATCGACCTCAACATCCTGCGGATGCTGGAGCGCGAGAAGGAGATCAAGTTCGAGGTCCTCGTCGAGGCGATCGAGCAGGCCCTCCTCACGGCGTACCACAAGACGCCGGGCGCGCAGGACCAGGCGCGGGTCGAGCTCAACCAGAAGACCGGCCACGTCACCGTGCTCGCCGCTGAGCTCGACGACGAGGGGGCCAAGATCGGGGAGTTCGACGACACGCCCGACGGCTTCGGCCGGATCGCGGCCACGACCGCGAAGCAGATCATGCTCCAGCGCCTGCGCGACGCCGAGGACGAGATCAAGTACGGCGAGTTCTCCGGCAAGGAGGGCGACATCATCTCCGGCATCATCCAGCAGGGTCGCAACCCCGACGACGTGCTCGTCGACCTCGGCAAGCTCGAGGCCATGCTCCCGGTGAGCGAGCGGGTCCCCGGCGAGGACTACCGCCACGGCACCCGCATCAAGTGCCTCGTGGTGTCGGTGCGCAAGGGCATGCGCGGACCGCAGATCTCGCTCTCCCGCTCGCACCCCAACCTGGTCAAGAAGCTCTTCGCGCTCGAGGTCCCCGAGATCGCGGACGGCACCGTCGAGATCGCCGCGATCGCCCGCGAGGCGGGCCACCGCACCAAGATGGCGGTGCGGTCCACGGTGAGCGGCGTCAACGCCAAGGGCGCCTGCATCGGCCCGATGGGCCAGCGGGTCCGCGCGGTGATGTCGGAGCTCCACGGCGAGAAGATCGACATCGTCGACTGGTCCGACGACCCGTCCGAGCTGGTCGCGCACGCGCTCTCGCCGGCCCAGGTCTCCTCGGTCACGGTGGTCGACGCTGCCGCCAAGTCGGCCCGCGTCGTCGTCCCGGACTTCCAGCTGTCGCTCGCGATCGGCAAGGAGGGCCAGAACGCCCGCCTCGCCGCCCGCCTCACCGGCTGGCGCATCGACATCCACTCCGACGAGGAGGCCAGCCCCGCTCCGTCGGCCGGCTGACGCCCCGGTTTCGGAAAGAAGCGGTCCGAACGGGTAGAGTTGCCCGTCGGTGGCTGGCCGACGGAAGATCTCGACCTCGCCGGACGTTCCTCTCCTGGAGGGGCCCGTCCGGACGTGTGTCGGATGCCGGGAGCGGGCCACCAAAAGCGAGTTGTTGCGAGTGATCGCCGGCTCGGACGCGAACGGCCAGCCGGTCGTCGTGCCCGATCCCGACGGGACCGCGACCGGACGAGGTGCGCACCTGCACCCCACGTCCGCGTGTTACGACCTCGCGGTACGCCGGAAAGCCTTCGCCCGTGCCCTGTTCCCCCAGGGACGACAGAGCGTGGGTGGGCTCTCCAGCGCACCGGTGGGCGAGTACCTCGACCCGCTGGACCACCAGCAGTGACCGACCGGAAGAAACTGGAGCAGCAGCTCATGAGCACTCGATGAATGTCTCGCGATGAGCCAGTTCGTTCTGCAGTACCCACCAACGGTCTGAGGTCCCCGGAAAGCCGGGTCTTGGGCCAGAAGGAGAGACGTGGCCAAGACCCGAGTTTCCGAACTCGCCAAGGAATACGGCATCCCCAGCAAGGAAGCGCTGGAGAAGCTCAACGCCATCGGCGAATTCGCCAAGACGGCGTCGTCGAGCATCGAGCTGCCGGCGGTGATGAAGTTCAAGGCGACCTACGGCGCCGAGCTTCTCGCCCAGCAGTCCTCTGCCGGGGCGCCCGCTCCCGCCGCCGAAGCACCGGCGGCGAAGAAGGCCGCGGCCCCCAGG
>NZ_JACEFC010000141.1 GCF_014180715.1 Nocardioides stalactiti
CGCCCGGGCTGGGCGGACCGGTCGCTGCCGTCGTGGACCTGGGTGGACGATCACGAGGCGGCGGCCGACGCCGCGGCTGCCCTGGGCGAGCGCCCGTTCCTCACGGTCGGTCGCCAGGAGCTCGGCCGCTTCGTACCGGCCCTGGGGCACACGGCGGCGCTGGCACGGGTCGTGGACCGGCCGGAGTTCGACCTGCCGCCGGCCTGGACGCTGCTGGGCTCGCGCGGGCCCTACCGGCTCGACGGCGAGCTGGCCCTGATGCGCGACCACCGGGTCGACGTGCTCGTCACCAAGGACTCCGGCGGGAACCACACCTGGCCCAAGATGGAGGCCGCCGCCGAGCTCGGCCTCCCGGTCGTCGTGGTGCGGCGGTCCGCGACCGCACCCGGTGTCGAGGCGGTCGTCGACGTGGCGTCGGCGGTGGGCTGGGTCGCGCGGCAGACCTGACGCCCGGCAGCATATCGAGGGTCGTTGCTATCGAAGATCGATATGCTGTCGAGCATGTTCCGGCTCCGCACGACCCCGCCCTCGTTCCTCCTCGCCCGCGTCTTCCTCGCGCTCGCCGGGTTCTCCGGCGTCCTCGCGGCGGTCGGGGCGCTGGTCCGCGCAGCGACTGACGACCGTCTCGAGCGGGAGATCCGCAGCCGGCCGCGCACGCCGATGATCGACGACCCGTCGACGTGGATCGCGCTGCTCGACGCCGCCCCGGCAGTGCTCCTGGGCGTCGTGATGATGGTCGTGTCGTGGTTGCTGCTCGTGGTCGTCGTCGACATCCAGCGCGGGGTGCCGTTCGACGGCCGGGCCGTGCGCCGGCTCCGGGTCTCCTCCGCGCTCATCAGCGTCGGGATCTTCGCCCACGCCCTCATCTCGGCCTGGGCGGACGTCGAGGTCCTGGAACGCGTCCCACGCCCGCGCCACGGCGGCAACCAGGACTTCTCGTACTACTTCCTCGGCGAGGTCCTGTACGCCGCTCCGTGGCTGCTCGTCGCGGCGTTCCTCGCGGTGTTCGCCCACGCGTTCACGGTCGGTCGGAGCCTGGCCGACGACCAGGAAGGCCTGGTCTGATGCCGGCCGACGACCACCGGGTCGTCACCCGCCTCGGCGACCTGCTCGAGGAGCGCGGGATGACCCTGGCCGCCCTGGCCGAGACAACCGGGGTGACCGTGGTCAACCTGAGCATCCTCAAGAACAACCGGGCCAAGGCGGTCCGGTTCTCGACCCTGACGGCGATCTGCGACGCGTTGGGGTGCACGCCGGGTGACCTGCTCGACGTAGTGGGCCGCGAGGAGGGCGGTCAGTCGCTGTCGAGCACCCGGATCCGGTAGCGCTGGACCTCACCGTCGACCTCGAGCCGGACACCGAGGAACTCCGCGCCCTCGGTGCGGCCGTCGCGGCGGGTGGGGATGGTGAGCGTCAGCCGGTCGCGGCGGACCGGCAGCTCGCCGAAGACCCCGGTGTAGGTCTTCCACAGCGGCCGGCTCGGGTCGGACGCGTCGCCGTGGTCGGCCAGCCAGTCGGCCGGGACGTCGACGCCCCGGAGATTGGCGCCGCGGGTCCGGACGGCCACCCCGAAGGCGTAGCTCGACACGCTGGTGGCCCCGTCGCGGGTGATCCGGAAGGTGATCGGCTCACCCTCCCGGACCGTGCGCGTGACCTCGACCGCGAGGGTCGGTGCCGGGTCGTCCTCGATGACGTCCAGCTGGCCCAGGTAGTCGTCGGTGGCGACGCCGGTCAGCGGCCACAGCGCGACCAGGGTCTGCTGGTCGTACCCGTAGACGTCGTCGGCCTCGTACTCCACCGGGATGTAGCCGGACTTCTGGCCGGGCGCGAGGTCGATCGTCAGGCGCTGGAGCTGACCGCGGTCCTGGCCGGCCGTGAACGCCTGGAAGCGGGCCGCGCGGGTCAGGTTCCCGACGACCGTGAAGGGGATCTTCGCCAGCTGCGTACCGCCGGCGCCCTCGGCGACCTCGACGCTCCGCACCCGCACCTGCGGGAGCCGCTGCGCCTGCGGCGCCGGCGGAGCCTCCGGCGCGGCCGAGACGTCGGCGATCCAGACCCGGCCCCGCGGGCTGCCTGCGACGAGCTCGACCGCGGTGATGTCGGTGAGGTCGACGCCGGACGCGCCGGTCGCGTCGACCGCGACCGTGGACGCCCAGAGCTTGGTGCCGTAGTCGATGAGCGGCAGCCGCTGCGGCTCGGTGCCCGGCAGCGGGTCGAGCACGGCCGAGCCGCCGCTCGAGTCGGAGATGCGGACCTGCACGTCCGGGGCGTCGTACGCCGCGTCCACGAGGGTGCGCAGCTCGAGCCGCTCGGTGCTCAGGTCGAGCGGACGGGTGAAGCGGAGGCCGCCGACCGCGCCCGCCGAGGTCCACGAGAGCTCGAGGAACTTGCGGCTCGGCGCCTGCTCGCCGTCGCTCACCCAGTGCGGGACGCCGTACGGGCTGTTGCGGCCGCAGTTGGCGAACGAGCTGCTCCAGGTCACGACCCCGCTGCACAGGCGCAGGTCGACGTCGCCACTCCCGATGGTCGGGCGGGCCTCGATACCGGGCCGTCGGATCGAGCGGCCGCCGCCGATCGCGTGGCTGAGGACCTCGGCGTCGCCGATCGAGTCGACCGTGACGGGGGAGCCGTCGAACAACGGCGCGTAGTCGCCCTCACCGGCGAAGAGGTGGACGGCACCGGCGATGTAGGCCGTGCCGACCGCACGCTGCTCGGCGGGCCGGAGCCGGTCGGGGTGCCGCCGCCCGCACGTCGCGTCCCGGTCGCCGCCCCAGTCGTCCCAGGAGGGCGCGACCGCGGTCGCCGGGGTCCACTCGGTGTTGAAGAAGTTGTGGTTGGCGCCCATCACCATCACCGAGCTCTTCAGCGAGGTGTCGCCGGGGGCGAGGTCGCGGGCGACGTCGGTGAACCGCTGGCCCTGCAGGTCGAAGACGTCGCCGTCGCAGTAGGGGAGCACCGTGACCGTCGGGACGTACGGCGCGGTGTGCCAGGCGAAGTCGGTCGGCGCGAGCAGCACCTGGCCGGCGATCCGGTACGGCGCGCTCGCGGGGATCTGGATGGACGCCCGGTCGACGCCCTCGCCGCCGCGGCTGTGGCCGACGAGGACGACCCGGTCGAGGTTGAGCTGGTGCGCGGCGGCGAGCCCGACCCAGCGGTCGAGGTGCTCGCGCACGATCGCCGCCCGCGCGTCGGCACCGCCGTCGGGGAGCCGCCAGTCCTGGGCGTTGATGCCGTTGACGCGGATCGAGACCGTCGCGTAGCCCTGCGACGCGAGCACCCGCTGCACGTAGTCGTAGCCGAGGTGGCTCGGGATCTCCTCCAGCGGGGCCTCGCAGGGCCACCGGCCGTTGCCGTCGTCCGAGCCGGTCGGGTCGTAGCAGACCGAGTGCCGGCCGTGGAGGAACAGGACGAGCGGGCGCGGGCCGGTGCTCTCGCCGGGAGCGGGCTCCACGACGTGGCCGATCATCTCGATCGGGCGGCGCATGCCGGGCAGCTTGACCGGGGTCTCGTCGTAGTCGCTGGTGACGGTCGCGTAGGGCCCGGGTGTGCCGGGGTCGGCCGCGTCGAGCTCGGTGAGCACGCGCGAGGGGAGGGTGCCGTCGCCGGACACCGCGACGTCGCTGCCGGCCTCGTCGAGCCGGTCGCCCGACAGGACGACGTCGAGGTCGTCGGTGACCGGCTTGGTCGCGGAGGTCACGACGGCGGTGACGGTCCGGCCGTCGGAGCCGACGGTGGGCGCGCTGAACGAGAGGCCGTCACCGGTGATCGTCGGGCGGTCCGAGGTGAGTGGGAGGTCCTTCGGGGAGGTCCAGGAGACCTGGTAGCTGCCGTTGCCGAGGTCGACCACCCGCCAGTCGTCGCGGTCGCCGGGACCAGCGGTCGCCGCAGCGCGGCTCGGCGCGTTCGCGGCGGCCCGGGCCGGCGAGCTCGCGGGCAGGCTGACGGTCAGGGCCGTCGCGGCGCAGACGGTGAGGGCGAGCAGGGAGCGGGCGCGGCGCACGCGGGCGCGAGAGGGCTGCACACCTGCATGACGTCTGAGCATGTCCGATGGTTGCCCCTGAGGGTGATCTTTGTGAAGGGCGGGGATCAGGCGCCAGACCGGCGTGTCCTTCAACCAGTTCACGCAGAGGGGTGGATTGATTCGACGCGGTGCCGGAAACTCTTCCCGCGGCTGCCCGTGGTGGCGGGCACGAGAAGGAGAGCCGATGACCGACAGCACGCCCGACCCGCACGTCCTGGAGCCGGGGCACGCGCCGACGCCGTTCACGGGGGCCCAGATCCGTGACGCGACCGTGGCCGGCAAGACGCTGTGGCGGCGGGTCGACGAGGAGGGCGCGGCGCCGTACGTGCGGGTCAGCCGGTTCCTCGACTGCGACCGGGACGGAGCGCTCTTCGAACGCTCGATGCTGACCCTCGACGGGCAGCCGCTCGGGGAGCCGCAGGTGGGACGGGTCGAGTGGGTCGACCTGCAGCGGCACGCCTCGTTCCCGGCGGCCGACACCACGATCGAGGACGAGGTGATCTCGACCGCGCTCGGTGACCTCGACTGCTGGCGCTACTCGGTCGGTCGCGGCGCCGAGGTCCACCTGTTCTGGTTCGCGAAGTCCCTCCCCGGGATGCCGGTGCAGCAGGAGGTCCGCGATGACGGTCGGGTGACCGCGACCGTGACCGCGCTCGCCGGCCCGCCTGGCTGATCCGCCCGGCTGATCCGTCTAGCTGATCCGCACCTGCACCGGCCGGACCCCGTCGGCGACGAGGCGGGCGCGGCCGAGGTCGGCGTCCTCGGGGACCACGAACGTCCAGCTCGCCCGACCGTCGTCGTCGGCGTCGACGTTGCCGAGGGGCCAGGCGCGCCCGCCCTGGACCAGCTCGAGGTGGATGTCCTCCTGGGGCTCGACCGGCTCCGGATCGTCGCAGCGCCCGCCGCAGCCGACGCTGCAGCTGCCGGTGTCGTTGCACCCGTCCACGAAGGGGCTGCCCTCGACGGTGACGCTGGTGCCGCGCTCGAGCGTCAGGTGCTCGACGTCGATCAGGCTGGGACCGACGCACGACGCGACCGCCGTCGGCTGTGGGTAGTAGGGCGCGACCGCGCCACCGGTGAGGACAGCACCGAGGACCAGCGTGGCGAGCCGCATGAGGGTCGGACGGCGGAGCGGTCGGGTCGGTTCCCGCCCGCTTCCCGCCACCGAGGTTGAGTAGCCGTGCTCATGCCGGGGGAGAGCGGGGCCGCGATGCTGGTGCCATGAGCACCGAGACCTCCCTCCCGACCAGCCGTACCCCCGACCCGACCGTCCGGGCGACGAAGGGCGTCCTCCTGGGAGCGGCGCTCCTCGGCGTGCCCCAGCTGCTGTTCGCGGTGGCGATGCTGGTGGGGACCTGGGTCGAGCTCGACCGGATGACCCCGCAGCAGCACGACGACTCCTTGGCCGGCCTCGGCTACGTCTTCGGCATCGCCTTCGCGATCCCCCCGGTCGTCGCGTCGTTCCTCGGCATCGGTTCGTGGCCATTGCGACACCGGACCGTCGGCCTGGTGCTCGCGATCCTCGCCTGCTGCGTCGTCGCGATCCCCGCGCTCTTCTACGCCAACAGCCTGCTCGGCCTGCTCAGCGGCCGGTGAGAAGGGGCCCGGTGGGCGAGGGTGACCCGGAGGTCACTCGCCCCCACCCGACCGTGCTGGAGGCCGTGAGCACGGCCGCGGCGAGGCCGACGCGGCGGGCGAGCCCTCGAGCGCGGGCGAGGTCAGCTCCGACGGGGGCGCGGCCGTCGCCGAGGACGGCTCGGTGCTCGACCCACTGGTCGTCGCCGGTGCCGTAGGTGTTGGTGCCGCCGAGGCGGATGCCGAGGGCGCCGGCGAAGGCGGCCTCGACGGGGCCGGCGTTGGGACTCGGGTGGCCGGCGGCGTCGCGGCTCCAGGTCCGGACGGCCGCGGCGCGGTCCGGGCCGAGCAGGACGGCGAGCGCGGCTGTCAGCCGGGAGCCGGGCAGGTTGAGGAGGTCGTCGAGGCGCGCGGCGGCCCAGCCGAAGCGCCCGTGGCGGGCGGAGCGGTGGCCCACCATCGCGTCGAGCGTGTTGGCGGCGCGGTAGCCGACCAGCCCGGGGACCCCGGCGACGGCGCCCCAGACGAGCGGCGCGACGACCGCGTCGGAGGTGTTCTCGGCGAGCGACTCGACCGCGGCGCGCACGACCTCCGACTCCGAGAGCCGGGAGGTGTCGCGACCGACCAGGTGGGTCAGCTGGCCCCGCGCGTCGTCCAGGCGACCGTCCTCGAGCTGGCGATGGATGGCGCGGCCCTCGCGGTCCAGCGACGTACCGCCCAACACGGCCCAGGTGGCGACCGCGGTCATCAGGGTCCGGGCGAGCGGGCGCCCGACGGTCGCGCGCTCGGCCACCACGCCGACCAGCGCGGTACCGCCGACCAGGACGACGACGTACGCCGCGCCGGTCGGCCGGTCGTCGCGCCACACCCGGCGCTCCAGGGCGCCCGCGACACGACCGAAGCCCGCGACCGGGTGTCCCCGGCGCGGGTCGGGGGGCCAGCGGTCCGCGGCGTAGCCGAGCAGCAGTCCCGCTGCTCGGCCACCCGCAGGACTCACAGGCTCGCGGCCAGTGCCCGCCGCTCGGCGTCGGCCGTCGCGGCGTCGTGCAGCCGACCGACCAGGATGGTCAGCACGACGGCGATCGTCGCCCACAGCGACGCGAGGGTCAGGACCGACGCGCGACGGAACGACCACAGCGTGTCGGCGGGGAAGGAGCCGAGCGACTCCGGGCCCGGCAGCAGCAGGCCGGCGACCGACACCACGGCGACGTAGCCGGCTGCGGCGACGAGTGTCGCCGTCACACCGTCGAACCGCGTGAGCAGCCGCCGCCCGATCACGACCGCCGCGATGGCGGCGAGGACGGAGACGAGCAGCAGCGCGAAGTACTCGACGGTCCGGCCGTTGATCGTGTCCGGGTCACCGACGGCCGGGGGAGTCGCGGGGTACTTCAGGAACGGCACCAGCGCGACGGCCACGAAGCCGGCACCGGCCACGAGCAGGGTGGCGCCGCGGGCGGAGAGCCGCCCGAGCCGCCCGACCACGGCAGCGCTGGCGAGCGCCACCAGGCCGCCGAGCGCCGTACCGACGGCGGCGGTCCCGGTGAGGAGCCCCCAGCTCTTCTGGCGCTCGCGGGAGATCTCGACCATGCCCGGCTCGGCGGCCGCTGCTTCCTCCGCGGCGACCTCCTCGTGGGTCAGGTGGGCGGCAGCCGCCTCCTCGAGCGCGATGGCGTCGTCGACGTGCGGCTCACCGAAGGCGAACGCGACCGCGAAGGCGATCAGGCCGGCGAGGAGACCGGCGAGGAGGCCGCGCACCAGGAAGGCGGCCGGCGTGAGGGCAGGCTTGCGCCCCGGGACCTGCGAGTCCATGTCGGCGCCTGCTCAGTGGCAGGGGTAGCCGAGCAGGTGGCGGGCGTCGTGGACCCACTCGTGCACGGCGTTGCCCGCGGGGAGCGAGATCGCACCCTGGTCGGCGCTGACGAAGAAGATCGCGAGCATCGCGAGCAGGCCGTAGAAGACGACCCAGGTGCCGAGCTGGAGCAGCGGCACGGCCGGGAGCTCGACAGCGGGAACGAGGGGAGCAGCAGACGACTGCGACATGATTCCTCCTCAGGGATTCTGCGTCCCTGTCGTTGGGGTTGGAGTGTGCGGACCTTCGGGTCTGACTCGTCCACCCACCACGACATCTGGAGGGGAGGCATCTCAGTAGCGCGACTGTTCCGGGTTCTCACCGGCTTCCTCGTGCCCGCAGCCCGCAGCCTAGGGCATGGCCCACACGTCGCGGAACGCGCCGCCGGTGCTGGTCTTCACCCCAGCACCCTGAGGACGTCGACCAGGAGCTGGGTCGTGGCCGGCGGCCGGACGGCGATGCGCACCCACGAGCCGTCGAGCCCTGGGAAGGTGTCGGCCCGTCGGACGGCGATCCCGGCTCGGCGCAGGCCGCGGTGCACACCCTCGCCGACCTGGGCGAGCACGAACGACGCCGCGGACGGGCGGTAGGGGACCCCGATCTCGTCGAGGCCTGCCTCCAGCACCTTGCGCCAGTCGCCGATCTCCTCGGCGCGGCGCCGTCCCTCCTCGACGCCCTCCGGCGAGAGGCACGCGGTGACGGCCGCGGCTGCCGGGGTCGAGACCGACCACGGCACCTGCCCGTGCGCGAGGTCGGCGACCAGGTCGGGGTCGCCCACCAGGTAGCCGGCGCGGATCCCCGGGATGCTCCAGTGCTTCGTCAGGGAGCGGAGGACGACCAGCCCGGCGCTACGGTCGCCGGTCAGCGAGGCGGGCTCGCCGGGCAGGCAGTCCATGAACGCCTCGTCGACGACGACCACCCGGCCCGGCCGCAGCAGCGCCCGGATCTCTGCGGGCGGGTGCACGACCCCGGTCGGGTTCGTGGGGTTGCCGAGGACCACGAGGTCGGCGTCGTCGGGGACCAGGGCCGGGTCGAGCAGGAAGGGCGCCGGCAGCACGACCGGCGTGACCTCGTGGCCGGCCTGCTCGAGAGCCGCGTGCGGCTCGGTGAACTGCGGGTGCACGACGACCGGCCGCCGCCACGGCCGCAGCCGGGCGACCAGCGTGAACGCCTCGGCCGCGCCGGCGGTCACCAGCGCCTCGTCCTCCGGCCGCCGGTGGTGGGTGGCGACGGCGGTGCGGGCACGCTCGCTGGTGGGATAGGCGCCGACCTCGTCGAGGGAGGCTCGCAGGGCGGCGTCGAGCCACGGCGGCCGCGGACCGTCGTACACGTTGACGGCGAGGTCGAGCAGGTCGCCGACCTCCACGTCGCCGTGGTGGCGGAGCGGGTCGGGCAGTGCGTCAGCCACGGGCGTGCACCGCCTCGGCGAACCGCTGGGCGAGCTGGGGGTGGCCGGCCCAGTGGGTGTGCAGGTACGACGCGTGCAGCGTCGGCGTCGCGAAGCCGACCTGCTCGCCGTCGATCACCCAGGCGGCCGCGGGGCTGCTTGTTCCGGCCGTCGGCGTGACGGCGGTGCGGTGGAACTCGTGCCCGGTGACC